>JBBDIP010000032.1:0-26858 GCA_040880305.1 Bacillota bacterium | reverse complement strand
GTGGCGGAAAGAGCGCAGAATGCTACAACTGACAAATGAGCATGTCGACAGCATAATCAAGAGGATCTCGTTTCTTAAGACGGAAGCAGGGGATCTTCCCAAGTTCCGAGACATGTCACAGTTTGACTACATGGAGAATCGAGACCAAAGACGCAGCCTCGAAAGGCTTGTTGAGAATGTCGTCAACATAATGGTAGATATCTGCAAGATACTTCTGTCCGCCGCCGATGTCCCAATCCCCGATACGTACAAGACCATAGTGCTTCAGGCGGGAGCCCAGGGGATTATCCCTCGTGCCCTGGCAGAGGCAGTCAGCGAATGGTCTGGCCTGCGCAATGCCCTAGCTCACCAGTATCTGGATATCCGCTGGGACTCCCTGTCGCGGTTCATCAATAGCGGACCGACTGTCTCCAGCCAGTTCGTCGACGCCATCGAGAAGATTCTGCCTACCGCATCATCGCCAGGCGCTTCTTGATGATTGGCACCGCTTCCTTGTTGGTAGTGGTCTGAGCCAGCAGCTGAATCAGCGACTCCAGCACCTTGTCGGGCTCCAGGTCGTTGGTCATCTTCCTGAACAGCCACAGAGCCTCCAGTTCATCCTTGGGCTGCAGGAGCTCCTCTTTGCGGGTACCCGACCTCTTGACGTCTATTGCCGGGAAAACCCTGCGCTCGGAGAGCTTGCGGTCAAGGTGAACCTCCATGTTGCCGGTGCCCTTGAACTCTTCGTAGATCATGTCGTCCATGCGGCTGCCGGTGTCGATGAGGCAAGTCCCCAGGATGGTGAGGCTTCCGCCTTCCTCGATGTTCCTCGCCGCGCCAAAGAACCTCTTGGGCTTGTGGAACGCCGCGGGGTCCATACCGCCGGACAGCGTACGGCCGGAACTGGGCTCGATAATGTTGTACGCCCTTGTCATCCTGGTGATGCTGTCCAGGAGTACCACCACGTCGCGCCCGTTCTCCACCAGCCTCTTGGCCCGCTCCAGCGCCATCTCAACGACCCTGGCGTGGTTCTCGGGCGGCTCGTCGAACGTGGACGCTATGACCTCGCCCTTGACCGACCTCTGCATGTCGGTGACTTCTTCAGGACGCTCGTCGATAAGCAGCACCATGAGGTAGGTGTCCGGATGGTTCTCGGTGATGGCGTTGGCGATCTTCTTGAGGATCACCGTCTTGCCGGCCTTGGGCGGCGAGACTATGAGGCCGCGCTGGCCTTTTCCGACTGGGCAAACCAAGTCCATCAGGCGTCCCGACGTCTCTTCCTTGGTCGTCTCCAGCTGGAACCTCTCTTCAGGGAAGATGGGCGTGAGGCCTTCGAAGTTGGGCCTGTCGCGCGCGGTCTCGGGGTCCTCGCCGTTGATGGCCTCGATGCGCAAGAGGCCGTAGTAGCGTTCGGTATCGTGAGGCGGGCGGACCTGCCCTGAAACAAGGTCCCCGGTACGCAGGTCGAACCTGCGGATCTGGGACGGCGAGATGTAGATGTCGTCCTTGCTCGGGAAGTAGAACGCGGGGCGGAGGAACCCGTAGCCCTCGTTCAATATCTCAAGAAGACCTTCGGCGAAGATCAGGCCGCCGGCCTGGGTCCTGGCCTTCAAGATCTCGAACACCAGCTCCTTCTTGCGAAGGGCGGAGTATCCGGCGATCCCCAGTTCCCTGGCCATCTTCTGCAGGTCTACCAGGGTGGTGTTGCCCAGTTCCTTGACCGTGGGGCCGCTCTCGGGCCTGGGCCGTGCCGCCCTGCCGCCGGGACGGACGTACAGCACATCTGCGGGCGGCTCAGCGGGCGCCCTATCCTGCGGGACACGCGTTTCCGTAGGGACACGCTGCTCGACCTGACCACGCTGCTCCGTCTGGAACCGCGGCTCTGGCTGTGGACCCTGTTCCGGCCTAAAGCGCTGATCGGTCTGGAAGCGCTCGTCTGGCCCGCGATCAGCCGCGCGCTGCTCATTAGGGTAGCGGGGTTCTGTTTCGGGAGCCTGCCTCTTGTACATGTCAGGAGTCGCCCGGGTGAACTGCTGAGGGCGTTCCTCTTGCTGGCGGTTGAAGGTCCGCTCGTACGACCGCTCACCATTTTGTCGTTCATTGGGTTGACGGTCCTGAGGCTGTCGGTCCTGAGGCCGACGGTCCTGGGGCTGGCGCTCGTTGGACTGGCGGTCCGAACGCGTCCGGCGCTCAGGCTGGCGACCTTCGGGTCGCTCGTACGCCTGCCTTACAGGTTCGCGAGGAGCCAGGAGGGGCGGAGTCTCGGGAGTTACTGCTGCTTCTACGATTGCGGGCTGGGGCTCTTCTGGGACTGAGACCGGCGGGACGGCCACTGGAGTCGCTTGAACAGGTGGTCTGCGAGTCCTCCGGGCAGCCGGCGGCGCTGCTTCAACTGGCGGCGCCGTCTCGGCGGGCGCGGTATCTCCCGCGGGGACTACTGCTGCCGGCGCTGCGTCGACCGGTTGCTCCGCCACCTTGGACGGCCTGCGTCCGCGGCGAGCGGGCGCAGGGCTTTCCTCCGCGGCAACGGTCAAGTCCGTCTTGGGTTTGGCAACGCGCCTGGTCTTGGGCTTTTCAGGGGAAGGTGCTGGGGCGTCTGTGACTCCGGCGCTTTCCGGTAGCCCAGGCTCTTTGGTCCCGTCTTTCTCCATTACTTTCACATCTCCTCGACATCTTTGCGTGAACCCGTACCACGACCGAAAGTGGGCTGTATCACGAGATATGGGATACGGCGAACGGCCGCGGCAAGGCTACAGGGTTCGATACGAACTTCGGGGCATCAAAAAAGGAAGGCTGGATAATCGCTCCTATATCGAAAGTATCATACGCAGGAACGTGAGTCAAGATTCACGAGTTCACTTTGGCCCAGTCGTCCTTAAACCTCTTGATGCCCAGATCCGTCAACGGGTGGTGCAGCATCTGCTCAAGCACCTTGAACGGCACGGTCGCGATGTGAGCCGAAAGCCGCGCGGCCTCAATCACGTGCATCGGATGGCGGACAGACGCGACAATAACCTGAGTGGGTAGAGAATAGTTGGCCAGGATAACCACCAGGTCCTCCACGACGTCCATGCCCTCGTTGCTGACGTCGTCCATACGGCCCACGAACGGGCTTATGTAGGTCGCGCCGGCGACCGCCGCCATGAGTCCCTGGGACGCAGAGAAGACCAGCGTGACATTGGTCTTGATGCCTTCCTTGGAGAGTACCTTGACCGCCTTCAGACCTTCTTTGGTCATCGGTATCTTGACCACGATATTCGGCGCGATCCTTGAGAGCTCACGCGCTTCGGGGATCATGTCCTCTGCCGAATCGCTCAGGACTTCAGCCGATATGGGACCCGGGACAATGGACGCGATCTCCTTGACCAGCGCCTTAAAGTCCTTCTTCTCCTTGGCCACCAGGCTGGGGTTGGTGGTCACTCCCGCGACGACTCCCCATGAAGCCGCCTCTTTGATCTCGTCTAGGTTTGCTGTATCGAGGAAAATCTGCATTTAGGTGCTCCTTTCTTACCTGCCCTCCAGGCGGAGGATCTTTCTTGCCTCACTCGGTTTCGCCACGGGCCGGCCCATTTCGCTAGCCAGCCTCGCCATTCTCGCAACGAGCTCGGCGTTGGACTTGGCGAGGACGCCGCGCGAGTAGAAGATGTTGTCCTCAAAGCCCACTCTAACGTTCCCGCCCAGGATAACCGCCATCGCTCCGAGGGGCAACTCGCTGCGGCCGATCCCGGCCACCGTCCATGTGGACCCGTCTTGGGGCAGGAGTGAGACGAGGTGCATGAGGTTCCGCCGATCCCCCGAGATCCCCCCGGGTACACCCATAACAAAATCGAAGTGTCCGGGCAGATCGGTTAGCTTTTTCAGCGCGAGTCTCCTGGCGTTCTCGACCATCCCCGCATCGAAGATCTCGAACTCAGGCACAACGCCGTTCTCGCGGATAGCCTTCGCGAACATCTCCATGTCTTCCAGGGAGTTCACAAAGATGCCGTCGCCGAAGTTTACTGTCCCGCAAGTAAGTGTAGCCATCTCAGGCTTGAGAGATACCGGGCCGACCCGCTCCTCCACGGTCATGCCGACCGCCCCGCCGGTGGAGACCTGCACAATCATGTCGGTCCTGGCCTTCACCAGGTCGATTATCTCGCGGTACACGCCCGGGTCCTGCGTCGAGTTGCCGTCGCGATCGCGCGCGTGGATATGGGCCACCGACGCGCCATCATTCCAAGCGCGGTAGCACTCGTCGGCGATCTCTTGTGGCGTTAGCGGGATGTAAGGAGTGTTGGCGCGAGTAACCTCGGCTCCGACCGGAGCCACTGTGATTACGAGGGGATCCATTGCCTAACTCCTCTCGGGGGCACTATCATCAGGACACTTTGCTTGGCAGTAATTGGGACTTCGACTGCGGGGGCAGTAACTCCTCTACTTGGATTTGGGCGCCACGACGGTGCCGTGTGCTCTGGCTACAAGAATGGGCTCGGCCAGGAGCGATGCCTTGCTCGAACCGTGCTCCCAGTCGCCCTCGATTACCTTGTAGGCCTCCATCTCGACCTTCCTGGATCGCCTGCCCACCTCAGTGATGCGGCCGCGTATTTCCAGGAAATCGCCGGCGTGGACCGGCTGCTTGAACTCTATGAGGTCATATGCGGCCATAAGGCCCTCATCCCCGTCATAGAGGATGCTGAGTTCGGTGGCCACGTCGCCAAAGAACCCCATCATCTTGGCCCCCGCCACTACCCCGCCGCCGTAGTGCACGTCTTGTTGGGAGACGCGGAGGCGGATGAGGGAGGTGGGGAGACCATTTCCCGTGCCAAAGACCGGGCTCCTGCTCATACTTTTTTATCCTCTCTGGTGGCCAGAACATCATTACCTTGCTTACCGGATCTCTTCCCCTAGAAACGCTGTCGCTCCTCCTTGGAGGAGGTTGTCGGCTACCCTATCCCGGTGGTCCTTACCAATTACCCGTCGCCAACCTGGTCTCGAGGGCCTGCTTGCCCCTGGCCAACACTTCGTCGGGAGCGCTATGAGATTTCTCCGTCACCGCGGCGTCTATCGCGTCGACGATAGCCGACTCAGCGGCATTGCCCAAGTTTACACCCTCGTCTTCGCAGAACTGCTCAAGTGCCGCCCACGTCATGGGACCGAGGACCCCGTCTGGTTCACCGGCGTTTCGCCCGGTGTAGTTCAGCGCGTCCTGTAGCGCCAACACGTCAAGGCCTACCAGCCCGCGCACAAGCGGTCGCTTGTAGGTAATCTTGGCGGGAGGCTCGACTGCCGTCGGGACGACCTTCACGTCAGGCTGGAGCCCAGTCCCGGCAAGGTTCACGCCGGCGGGCGTGTAGTAGTCCGCGATCGTCATCCGGATTCCACCGAATCCCCCGCCGATTGGGACGATGCTCTGCACACAGGCTTTACCGAAAGTCCGTTCCCCCACCAGCACACCTACGCCTCTGTCTCTTATCGCCCCAGCCAGTATCTCGGCTGCGCTGGCTGTTCCCTGATTGACCAGGGCCACCGTGGGAACGACTGGCCCTGCGCCGGAACTTTCCAGCACCTGCTTCTCGGTCCGAAGCCGCAGCTCGACTACCGAGCCCTGCGGAACGAGCTCGTCAGCCACAGCCATGCAGCTGTCAAGAAGCCCTCCGGGGTTGTTCCTTAGGTCCAGAACGAGTCCTTGTAATCCCTTCGACCTCAGGAAATCCATCAAGACCGGGAAATCTCTCGCCGTTTGCGCGGCAAACTGGGCTATTTGAATGTAGTAGATCCCGTCGCCGAGGTCCTTCCACGAGACGGTCGGCTGAGTGATCTGCTCCCTCTTGACGAGAAATGTGAAGGTCTTATTGGCCGGAGGGCGGCGCAGTGTGAGACTCACAGTGGTCCCCGGCTCGCCACGGATTACCAGGGAGGCATCCTGCGGCACCTTGCCAACCAGATCCCGTCCTTCAGCGTTGACAATGACGTCACCCGCCTTGATGCCCGCCCTCTCGGCAGGTGATCCCGGGAAGGTGCTGACGACAGTAATGTTCCCGCCGATCAGCTCAATGGTGATCCCAATCCCCCCGTACTCCGCATCCAGAGATGTATTCAGGCTCTTCAACTGCTCCTCGTTTAGATACTGAGAGTATGGATCGTTCAAACTCTCAAGAAGACCCTTGAGCGCTCCTTCGTACAGCTGTCTCGCGGAGACTTCCTTGTTGTGGTATCGCAGGACGAGCTCCTCTACGCCACGGAGCGTCTGGAGCAACTTGAGTTCCTCCTGAGGAATCTCCATGGTAACAGTCCCAGCAGCCGGCGGATTGTTCGGAGCAGCCTCAGATGGAGCAGGAACTGCCGTAAAAGAGAACAATATGACGATGGCCAGGATACATAGGCGGAAAGACCTCGAACGGTTCTTCATCGCGGAGACCCCTTCTCTCAAACTTAGTCGAATAGGTAGGTGGATCGGTAGTGAGGAATCAGGGAGCGTCTACGACGAACTCGTCTCGCGCAGGCGTCATGTGGTACACGGGAAGGCTTGAATCAATAATGCCAGTGACGCGGCCCCCATTCGTCTGGTAGCTTGTGGTACCAACTGTAATCACTAGGTCAAGCCCGTATCGGCCATCCGGAGTCGAAACCCTAACCGTCCGGATTCCTGGGCCGGGCAAGGCGCTTCCCATCACTTGAACGAGGGGCGTCTCCGAGTTCTGCCCCTCCGGCCTCTCGATTATGCCCGCAAGCCGGGGTTTTGTCTTGGATTCGATGAATATGTACCTCGACGAGTTCACATCCGCAACAGGCACACTGAGCGCTTCCTGAATTGGTCTGCGGCCGGACCCGCTTACCGGCTCCGATGACCCTCTTTCGCTAGCCGCGAATTCAGCCGTCGTGAGAGCGGGAACGAGCAGGGCATCGATCTCTCCGTAGACGGCCGTTCCGCTGCCATACGCCTCGATGTAGGCCACGTACTTGCCCGCCCGGGGTGTGGGGTAAAAGATCGAACCTGCACTCCCGTCATCTGTAGAACAGGACGCGACCTCAATCCAGCGGTGAGAATCTTGTGAGAACTGGTACAGGTAGCCCTTGAGTGTAGGTCCGGTAACCGTCCCGAGCCTGAGAGACAGCGCTAGGGTCCCGTCAGACACCAGGGGATAGCTCAACGTTGTGGTGGATTGAACTTGCAAAAGGCCGCTGCGCCGGTAGCGCCAAACGCTGGATGGCGTATCCCGGACAGAGGAAGACTTGACGCTCTCGGTCGGGTCATGGATGATCCGGTACCGCTCAGCGCCCTGGCTGATCCCATCCGAACTCACGACCACACCCAGAAAAGCGATCTCGACACCCGCAGCCGAGTCACCCTTCGTCGCCTGAGTAAGGTCAGGCATGAGGGTGAGTTGCCAAAGCCCGGGCCGTGGCAGCCCGACATCGATTGAGGAAGTCTTGGAGGTCGCCGACCTGTAGGCAGCCTGCCCGTCAGGGTTATACAGGGTAAAGATTCCCCTACCCTCAAGGTAGAGGGTGATCTTCATCGCTTCTGCGCTCTCAGGGACCTCAAAAAACTGCCTCGAAACCCGATTTGTCCTCGGCATACCAAACCGGATCCTTGATGATCCCGGGGTCTCCCTATCGAGGACGTGCGGGACTATGGCCGTGACCGGCATGCGTCCGTCAACCCCAGGCGTATAGGGATCATCCGCCAGCAGCTGCGCGGAGTACAGCCCGGGACCTATCTGCGGCTCGCCGTATAGCCAAGTCATGCGCTGAGAAGCCGCGTCTGCGTTTATGTAGGTCGCCTGCGGCCAGAGCCACGAGGCAGAGGTCGACAGGTCCACGGTTACGGATTCCGCTCCGTAATTGTCTATCCACAAAGGTGCTGCCCCAAGAGACGTGCCTGAGAGGAACAGCCCACCCCGGGTTACTGACCCGTCCCACTTGCGGGCCAACTGGAAGCCGGCGGGCTGGATGCCTTGGCGGAACAGGTCCCATGCAAGCCCAAGGTCAACCATCCCGAATCCCTCTTCTACCGGAAGGGCCCCCGGGACATGCGACGCGCCTTCCCTCAGCGCAAGGCAGATCCTGAGGCCGTCCGGGCTCCCTGAACGCACTTCGGCGGCATCCTCCAGTAGGACTGCCCCTCCCGCTACGTACGCAGCAGCAACCGAGGTGCCTTCTACGTCGCCAAACTGAACGCGCGTGTGGTACCCAGCCATCGGAGCAGAAGCTTTGGCTGGCCCCAGTACGTCCACGCCAAGATTCCCGTTCCTGTCCGGCCCCGCCGACGACAACGGATACCACGCATCGACGGTCCCGTCTTCACCGGGAACGAACCCGCCCGCGACAATCGTCGCTGGCGCGGACTTGGCGATCGTTATGGTTGCCGCTCCCGGCCCCATGTTGCCTGCAGGAAGGATGATAGGAACTCCGTTTTCCTCGGCCAGTCTCTCAACCCGAAGCCATTGTGAGTCATCGGCCGGGTCATCCGGTGTAGAGCCTACCAAGACAACATCAGCGCCCTCTCGAATGGCTGTCTCCACACCGACAGCCACGTCGCGCCAGGCTCCCTTGCCGTCACCGGCCAGCACCTTTATCGCCATGAGGCTGGCGCCTGGAGCGACTCCTCTGAACTCGCCGGGGCCTCCTCCAGCTGCGAGTGCTGCGAGCATGGTCCCGTGTCCGTTCAGGTCGGCCCCGAAAACCGCAGTGCCGGAGTCGATATTCACGGTCGCCAGTACGACGGTAAGGCTCTTGTCACGAGAAACGGGGATCTGCGTGAAACTGCCGCTCTCGCTAAAGGGGCGCAGGACCGTCTCGCCGGCAAAACTTGAGTCCCCGTTCACATCGATACACACGCTTTCGAAGGAACCGCGTGCAAAAGAGTCGAAGACCACGAAATATGCGGACTCTGCGCCAGCGACTGCACCTATCTTTGGCGGAACAACGCCGATGTAGAAAGTCCCACTCAAGCTGCGCAACGCGGAGATGTCCAACGTGACCTCATCAGTAACGAGTCGCCCGTTCTCACTGCGGATAGGACCGGTCACAGTCGTCGCACCCTCGGATGTGAGGTCGAGCCACGTGCGAACTCGAAGAAGGCCGGCGGCATCGCGGAACCCGGGGACCGCAACGTCAACTCCGGTGTCAACGATCGCAAGAGTGCGCCCTTCGCCCGTCGCCCCCACACCCTCTGTCAGGGCCTTCACGGACATGGAATCAAAGTTCCTCTCCTCAGCCGAGATGGCCCAGTCGGAACTCGAAGCCGAGCCCATCGTCGCGGCTGAAAGCGCGCCTGTCAGGCCATCTTTGGGGACTTGTGCTCCACTTCGCCAAGTCACCCACGAGACCAACAGGAACAACGCTATCACCAGAACCCCTGTCCGTGCCCTCCTCATTCCTTGGCCCTCCCACGTCTACTTCCTTATGACAACCGCCGCTTCGCCACCAGCATCCAGGACTGCTCCCACAGGATCATCCACGTTCAGGTCTCCCGGGGAAAGAGCGTCACCATGTATGCCCATCACTATGGATGATTCCGTCACTTCCACTCTCACCGAATGGCCAGCGCCAATCGATAGAATGATCACCCCGGCGTCCTCATCATAGGCGGCAACTTTTCCCTCCAGGTCAAATAGGAGCCCAAACTCGGCCATAGCCTCGTATGCCAGAAGCCCGGCCTCTGCGCGACTGATGACGTAGCCAAGGTCCACTGACGATCCACTTGCAATCGCTAGCCACTCGCAGAGCGGACGATATCCGCCGATCTCACCAATAGCCCACAATGGCTTCAGACCTTCAAAGCCCGATGTCTCACGAGGGGACTCGCCAAGGCTTCTCGCGACGCGCGCGTAAAGCACAGCGTATTCTGCCATCGATATGGGTGCGTGAGGCCTGAAGGAGCCGTCACCATAGCCCTTCACCAGCCCCGTTTCCAGGCCGTATCTCACATATGAAGCGTACCACGCGTCGGCCGGTACATCGAAAGGAAGGCCAATCTGGACACGCCGGCTCTCGGGCGCGTTGCGAACGACGGCGACGACCACTTTCAGCGCCTCCGCTCTCGAGAGCGGCTCGTCCCACCTAAACGACCCGTCCGGATCGCCGTTCATGACTCCCCGCGCTCTAAGGACGGCGGCGACTCCCGCAGGAAGGGACTCCTCCGGAGAAGCAGACGCAGCAGGCCACGCCAACGGCAACGCGAGGCACATAGCCAGAACACAAGCTACGAGCCACCGCACGCGCCAGAGGCTCAACCAATGCATCAACTCGTCTCCCCCCCTTGCTTCGACGCACCGCGCATGAAGCGGTTCCAATGCCAATCCGGAAACAAGGAGGGGCCGGCATGAGCCGGCCCCCGTGTACACTACACGTTACCTTTCAGGTCAGTTACGGCTTGGTAACCAGCACAGAGATCGGGTCAGCGGCGTTGCTGGCGTAGTCCTTGAAGGTCAGGACTATGGTGTAGCTGCCGGCCGGAGCCGCGGTGCCGTCACTCTTGAGGCCGTCCCAAGTCACTGTCTGTCCAGCTGCCGATGACTTCTCGACCGCCGTGGCGCTGTCAACCTCAGTACCGACCGAGTTGTAGACCTTGAAGGACACAAGGACATCTTCCTTCGCATCGAAGGTCACAACCGCGCCAGTTCCAACGACCCAGGCCGCAGCCGGCTGAGGATCGCTGAAGCCAGGCTTCGTGGTATCCACGCTGTCATTCAGGTAGACTACCTGGTACGGGTCAGCGAGAGTACCAGCATGGACGGCCACGGTGGTGTGGAACTTGACCTTGTCGCCGATAGCGATGGCGCTATCCTCGATGGCGGCATCAGACCGGTTCAGAACCGCGGTGTCCGTCAACTTAACGTAGACATCCGGCGTGCCAAGTGTTCCCTTGTGAGCGATAAGGACGGTGTCGTTCCCATCGCTCAGAATGCCCTTGACGGAGAACCCGGTATTGTCGTAGTGCCTCATGACCAGGTTCGGATACTGCTCAGTCGAGGTAACCTTCCAGGAAGAGATCTTGATCTCGTCCCCGGTGGTGTAGGTCGTGGCTCCGGTAACTACCGTCTGCACTCCGTTCACAAGCAGAGTCGAGTAGTTAGCAAGAGGATCAACGATGGCGTACTTGTCGCCTGAGCCGTCCGAGTTCTCGGTGACCCAAACATCAGTGCCGTCGTTGTAGACATAGCCGGACACTGAGGCGAACGCCTTGATGGCTGTGGCTTTGCCCGAGGTGTAGGTGATAAGCAGGCTGTCACCACTCTGGAGGGCGGTGAAGCCAGTAGCGTCGATGGCGTAGACCATGTCGTTTCTCGTGATCGACAGCGACAGGCCACCAACGCCATCTACCGCAAGGGTAGCCACAGTGCCGTCCGATAGGGTGATCGTTCTGACGAGGTCGCCATCCGTTTCAACCTTGGTGGACTTGGACTGGAGCGTGACCGCAGCGGTGCTGGTGCTCTGCTGCAGCTCGATCGCAGTCACATACCCATCGCGGTCGAGGGTGAGAGTGACGGCCTGGCCAGGAACCACGGCGTCGGTATCCGTGCACTGCTCTTCCTCATCGTCCTCGTTGTAGTACGCACTGTACACAACGTCGTTGAGTTTGAACGTGGTGCGGTCGTTCGTGACGACCTTCTCCTGCAGGGTACCGTTGATCGTGGCCGCAAAAGCGTCGATGTAGGTGATCTCGCCGGTGGCGTTGGTAGCGTACTTCACGCTGTCACCGATCTTGAGATCCGCCCACGCAGCGCTGGTTCCGTTGCGAACGAACGTGGCATCCTCGTCGACAGAGATGGCCGCCCCGCCAAAGGCCACCTGGTTGACAGTGCCTGAGGCACCGTAAGTGGTCTGCTTGGAGGAGATGACGCCATCATTGTTGAGCTCAATAGCCTCGATGTAGACAACTTTGCCAGCTGAATCGAGAACCAGGGTGACTTCAGCGTCAACTAGGCTCTTGATCTTGGCAACGGCGTCTCCAACGATCTCAGTGCCGTTGTACCAGGTGGTGGCGCTGTCGCGGACAGTGTAGACGGTGCCGCCGACAGTGATGGTCTTGTTGACCTTGTCAATGGCCGTTACAGTGCCGTTGATCCCGCTGGTGTCGACGGTGCCGAGATAGCTAACCTCATCGTCGTCGTTCACGAAGAAGTCAACCTTCTGGCCCTTGAATGCGGTGAGCGTGGCGGCTCCTGCAAACTCGACCTCGTCAGCCACGTCCCACTCAGTGTCGTCCTCGTCGGTCTTGCTGACGGTGACTGTGTTGTCATCGGTATCGACGGCCTTGACCGTCCAGCCGGTGTACATGGTTGCGTCGTTGCGGGTCACGAAAGTGGGGGAGCCAGTGAGAGGCACAACGTCGAGAGCCTCGGGATCCCACTTCATGATAACCTCATCGAGGACGTTGGAGACTAGCTGGGCCACGATGCCCCTGGTGGCGAAAACGTTAACGCCAGGAAGGTTGTCGGGCAGCATTCCCAACTGGGAGCCCATGAGGATGTGGCCCGAGGGCCAAACCCCGGTCGCCATGTTCTCATAGCCAAGAGCCCGCACCAACATGGTAACAGCTTCGGCTACGGTAACGTTGGCGTTCGGTGCAAAGGTCCCATCCGGGTAACCCTTGATGATACCCTGGCTGGTGGCCACGTTGATGTAGCCCCACGCCCACTCAGCATCAGCACAGTCGTTGAATGCAGGGGTGGTGGTGAGCAACTTGGCGCTTGACTCGTAGCCAAGAGCTCTGACTACAACAGCCGCGAACTCGGCACGAGTGATGTTGCCGAGAGGCTTGAATGTGCCATCCGGGTAACCATTGAGCATTGCGAGCGAGGCCAACTTGACGACGGCCTTCTCATTGGCCACGCCAGTGGTGTCGCTGAACGAAGAAGCGAACGCCGTGCTGGCCAGCCCGAAGATCATTGCAGCTGCTAGAGCAACTGCAAGGATTTTCTTAAACATACTATCTGGTATCCTCCTTTGTCGGTTTTCGGTACCCTTTGGAGTACTGAACCGATGAACGTCCGTTTACTTTCAGGTTCCTGCAACTCACCAACTCTAGATACCCTAGTTGTTGGTTTGCCCGGGATCCCCCCTTCCGCAAATTCTTTACAGCCTTCCACCTCGCCCGGATACCCTCTGTTGATGGAGGGTGACTCCCATTTCTGTTTTGTATGAAGAAGGAGTCCGCATGAATAATCGGGAGCTTCTCATCCGGTAAGGGTCTTTGACGGTTGCCTGCCCTGGGTCCGCCGGTACGCACCCCGTCTTGCAGGGGTTTTTGGACAATCTCCCAGGCTATGGCCGATTATAGCATCGGCGCCATAGCAGGTCAATCCACGTTGTCAAGGTAACTACAGGCAGGTCGCCCATTTCCCCTGCCTATGGAGCAAAAATACAGAAAGACCAACGCCTAGCGACATGTACACTTCGTCGCGTACTCCAGAAATCCTTCTTACTCACCCACAATTTGTAAGCGCTGAGGTCGAAGTTGTCAATGCCTGTAGGACGCCATCCCTTAAGAGACCTTCCGCCATTGACGGACCGCCTCTCGGCTTGCCCGCCATCATGACTGGAGTTGCAGGGATGTGTATAAATCCTACGAGGGTCTCGCCTCCCTTTTCACGCGCGTACCGGGACGCGCAGTAAAAGGCGTAGTTGCAGAGGTAGGCGCCGGCCGAGAGCGACAGCCTGGCAGGAATGCCTTTCTTGTTGATGTCCTCCACAATCTGCTCAGCAGGGATGGTCGCGAAGTAGCCGTCCAGCGCTCCAGGGACAGCCGGTCGATCCGCTGGGATGACTCCGGCGTTGTCCTTGCTCTTGGAGGTGTAGTTGATGGCCACTTTCTCAATGGAGATTTCGGAGCGTCCGGCGGCCAGCCCCAGAGATACCACCACGGAGGGGTGGACCTCGTCCATTAGAGCCTCCAGGCGGTCCTTCACTGTCCCCCACTCAACTGGCAGGACACGAACGACTACCTGATAACCGTTGACCTCAAGTCCGTCCAACGACTTGGCTACTTCCATGGACGGGTTGACGTCGTCGCCCCCGAAAGGTTCGAAGCCAGTTAGCAGCAACTTGCCTTTCATGCGACCTTCACCTCTCTTGGCAGTTAGACGAGCATAAGACATGTGTGTTCCGTCTTAAGGGATTATTTCTTCCCGAAGGCTTCTAATCCTGCATGGGAACTCATTGGTCGGGGCGGGAACGTATGGGTGGGGAAGTGCAATTCATCCATCTCCATCGCATGAAGAGCAGATCACCAACCAGGGGAGTCACCGTCATAGAGAACGTGGTCTGGGCTGAATGAGGAGGCGGACAGAAGCCGGGATACTCTCTTGTTCTTCGTGGCGGGGTCGAAGGTGACGAACACGACTCGCAGAGTACGCTCTGTATGCTTCCGCCTAAGGGCATCCAGACACGACAAGTGGTTATCCGATAGATCCCGGTTGAGCAACCAGCTTTCAAGACTGACCTTGCACTCCACTGCAATCTCAAGACTATCATCCGACTCGAACACGTCGACTGATTTCGCAGCGCAAAGAGGGCAGACCGGTGACACATCGCCATAGGTCACCCACCGAGAGATCTCGAATCTGCCGCTGTGAAGCCGCCGAATCTCTCGGTAGAATATGGCCTCTAGAAAGGCCCCGCGAGCGCACTCTGGAGTGTACTTCCGATAGGCCTCGATCAGCAGCGGTTTCAGTCGCTTCTGGACAGACTCCTCTCTGATTAGGGAGAAGTCCTTATAGCGCTCAAGATCCTCTTCGCGTTTGCAGAGGTAGACAACTCGGATTACTGCTTGGAGATCGCCCCTGAACCGTGTTGCTTTGTCAAGAATGTCCTCCAGGCAGGGAAGAAGATCGGGAGAATAGGGGCATTTCCCTATGAGCTTACGTTTCATCACTCTTCGAAGATTCCTGACGAGCCTTAAGTAGCGGAATCAGGGCAGTGCCTACACTCATATTAGTCGTCAACCAAGCTACGTACTCGCGTATGTAGGGCCAGGCATTGACCATGACATTGGTCCCAACGAACCGCTCAACCAGTTCCTTGTCATCAGTGAGGCCACCAACTTGGCGAGCAAATGAGTAGTCCACAGCAAGAGCAAGATCGCAGCTGAATAGAGGCTCCTTCTTGTCGTTGGTCCCCTCGGTCTTGGCACTAACCAAAGCCCTAAGAGTCTTTGGAGTCAACGAGTCTAGGCTAACCTTGCTATTGATAAGAAGGTTGCCAGATGGGGGCCTTTTGAAGTTCGGCAAGCGTGAGGCCTGAACGCTAACAATGCTGATATTGGATATCTCGATGCATTGCAGAAACTCCATGTATCTCTCAGTGTCCGGCATTTGCTGAGTCGACACAGAATCACCTACCCGGCGCAGAGTTCAAGCGGCATCGATGCGGTTTCCCGCTGCTTCACCCTCCAAGCAACTCCGTTCTGCGGCGAAATCATCATGGACACAGACCCGCGGTCGGGAGAACAGACATCAAGGTAATTCATGATCGTTCTGTCCAGATCACTGCACCACATGTAGAGAACCTCCGCATTATCTGCAGAAGGTTCTTGCCTGAATGCCGCCATGAATGACTTACCAGTCTCCGGCAGCACAGAAACCACCCTATGGAACAAAGCTAGGTTGAAGTCGGGTTGTAGTGCCCTGGAGACATAATCGAGGTGCAACTGCCTATCCAGGTACGAAAGGTCAGCGATGGCATCGCCAACAAGCTCCTTGAGTCGGCTCAGGTTCGGTTGGTCCGATCTAAGCAGTAGCAACAGAGCACCCCTACGAAGGGCTAGTAGTCTTCGCAACTCGTGTGCACTGATAGCAACATCTGCAAGGCTCTCGTCTGTTGGCCGATCAAGACGGATTGTTACGACCGTTCCCGGAGAAGGAGAAAACTGATCGAGGACCCCCAGGTGCAACCTGACTGACATCCTCACACCACCATTTTGGTCTGTACTCGTTAGGGAGGTTAAGCGGTATTCTACCATAGTATCGGAATCTCCTTCAAAGCTGACAGGCTAGCCAAGTGCGATTCCCGTAAAATTAGTATGCGCATTGTAGACGGAAACGCCTCTTTTGAACAGGGAATCAGTGGATTGGCATGACCGCGAACTCTGAACGAGGGCGGACCGCTTCAGACCTGAATGGCTGTGTTGGCACTCCATGTCAAAACCGTTTATGCAACCCTGCAGCGCAGCAAGATGAGGATGCTCGTATCCGCGAGTACCCTCACTGCTTCCTACCTTTTCCATAGCGCACTTCGTCAACCAGGGACTGCACGTCATCCTCATCCTTGATGCCCGCAGTTTTCGCCACGTCCGCGAGTACTTTCTTCGATTTCATCTTCCGAGGCCGATCTCGCACCAACAGGCTCCTTCAGTGCCTCCTGCAGCACCCGCGAATAGTTGACGTCGTGTTCGTCCGCGAGGTCGTTAAGCCACTTAGGGATTGTCAGAGTCTTCTTTACCGCTCTATTGGCCATCTCATCCCTGACCAGAAGCATCCAGACCTCAACCAACGACGAGAACGCCGGCGCGTCGACGGCAATCCGGTCCGGCGGGGTCGGCTCAGGGATGGCCTCGCCATCCTCCTCCATTCCGTACAAATGTAGTTCCAAGGCCTCTCTAGCCATTGCGAGAGCACCGTCGATGGTGCTGCCTTGGGTCACGCATCCGGGGAGGTCCGGAAAGGTTACCACGTAGCAATCGCTTTCCCCCGGCTCGAATAGCGCTGGGAAGACGTATCGGTCCAATGTCAGAGTTCCCTTTGCGAAACCAACCATCTTGCGCAAGGGTGATCAGTGAGGAGGCCAGTAACCGAGTTGTGCAAGCCTGAGTTCCACCGCCCTGACAGCGGTCTGAGCAAGGTCCATGGCGCGGCGAGTCTCTATAGGATCTGGCGAGTACCACTCATCAGGATAGCGGATTTCCACAGCGTAGTCAGTCAAATCGACCGTCCCCGCAAGCTCTTCTAGAAGACAGGAAGAGAGTATGACAGCTGCGCAATGAGAGCTCGAAGGTCGTGGGTCTTGGGAGTCCGCATCCCAAGAGCGGTCATGAGAGCCTTGAGAGCCTTCTCAGCCGCCTGCTGGCAATGGAAACAGGTCGGCCCTTTCGTGGTCCACGCTCATAGAGCACACGCCCTTCATGTGCAGCCTCATACGGCAGCGAACCTACCACGTTGCGAAGCCGGTCATACTCGTCCGGAGTCCTCACAAAGATGTCTATGGGGTGCACAATTCCGGACAGCAGCCTCCGCACGTGGCGATTGCGCTCAACTGGCCTACGGAGATCGTCTTTCAGCACGAACAAATCTATGTCGCTATCGTCAATATCCTTTTGTCCAACCATTCAATCAGCGCTCCCGAGACCATTGTAATGTGCCGTGAAGCGCCTAGGCAAGGCAACCGCTGCGCACTTACGGCACTAGGACCTTCCCCTTGATGGCGGTGACGGCGCTGCCGCCGACGCGAACGTTGGTGACCTGGCCTCCGTGTGACTCCACTTCGACGTGGATGATCGATGGCCTCTTGAGGATATGTCCCTGCTCGCAAACTATTTTGGTGACCGGTTCCTTGACCGGCACCAGGCGGTTCAGCACCAGGTATCCACCGGTGGCGCCGGAGGCGGTCCCCGTCGCCGACTCCTCGGGGACACCCACCGCGGGAGAGAAATCCCTGCAATGGACTGTTGCGGCGGGGTCGAGGGTCTCCAGCGAGAAGCAATGCACGCTGATGATCTTCCTGGCGTTGCAGAAGTCGATGAGAGCGGCCATGTTTGGCCGCATGGAAAGGAGCGCTTCGCGCGAGTTGACTGGGACGATAAGGTCCGGTAGGCCGGTGGTTATGACCTGGGGTACCGCTCGCGCTCCATTAGGGCCAACAAAGCCTGCCACGCAGCCCTGCGGCGCGCCCAGGATGCCTTCGAGTTGCTCTATCTCTTCATGGGAAGGCTCCATCACCACAGTAGGGAGGTTCTGGGTCATCATCACGCGGGCGGGGGTCCCTTCGCAGCCGCCGGCGATGTCCACGGGAAGGAGCCCGGCCTTTGTCTGCTGGAACACCCTGGTCTCGCCATCGCATAGGCGGATCATGCCGAGTTCGGCCAGCAGCCAGAAGCCGCCGATGGTGGCATGACCGCAAAGGTCGACCTCGTTCCACGGGGTGAAGAAGCGGACATCAAAGTCAGCGGTAACAGTGGCCCGTGAAGCGCGGAGGTCGGGCGAGCAACAGGCGCAAACTGCTGCGCTCTTCCCCCGCCTATCGATGATGAACGCGGTCTCAGAAAGCGCCATCTCCCTGGCAATCTTCTGCATGACGTCCTCTGTGAGCCCTGTGGCGTCAGGCACTACGCCGGCGGGGTTGCCGCCGAAGATAACGTCGGTGAAGGCATCTACCTGGTAAATGTCTACTTCCTTCATTATGTATCTCCCCTACACCGGCGCGTATCCGGTCGGGTTGTCCTTCCTAGCCTGCTCCAAGAGCTGCTGGTCAACGCCCGTCCGCCTGGCCAGTTTCTCCTCAAGGAACTTTTTGGCCTGGGGCGGGAACAGGGCGTATGAGAGGACGTCCTCTTCCTTCGTGTACAAAGCCCCAAGTTCTTCCTTGGCCTTCTTGAGACCCGGTTCGATGTGGTCGGCGGGCCGATCAGTGATTGGCTGCTCGTCGCCAATGACCTTGCGCTGAATCTCCAGGTTGACGTGGGCCGGGGGCTTGCCGTAGAGGCCGCGGAAGTAGTCCTTGACCTCGTTGGTGGCTATCTTGTACCGCTCGCCGAGCAGGACGTTGAAAACCGCCTGCGTACCGACTATCTGACTGGTCGGGGTGACGAGGGGCGGGTGGCCCATATCTTCTTTGACCCTGGGGACTTCGGCCAGCACCTCGGGCAACTTGTCGATCTGCTTCTGCTCCCTAAGTTGGGAGATGAAGTTGGAGATCATGCCGCCGGGGATCTGGTAGCGGAGCACGTTGGCGTCGGGAACGGGCGAAGCCTTGTCGAACTCGCTGTACTTCTTCCTGACTTCGCGGAAGTAGTCGGAAATCTCAGAGAGCAGGTCGAGGTCCAGCCCGGTGTCGTAGGCTGTCCCATCCAGGGCAGCCACGATGGATTCGACGGGCGGCTGGGACGTGGACATCGACATAGATGAGATGGCGCAGTCAACCACGTCGGCTCCGGCCTCGATGGACTTCAAGTAAGTAGTCGATGCCATGCCCGACGTGTAGTGGGAGTGGATCTGGACAGGCAGGCCTATCTGGTCTTTCCACGCCTTCACGATGTTGAAGACGTCTTTGGGCGCGAGAATGCCGGCCATGTCCTTGAGGCACAGCGAGTCAGCGCCCATCTTCTGGAGTTCGCGGGCCACGGAAACGTAGTGCTTAAGGTCGTGGACC
The DNA here is from genome assembly GCA_040880305.1 of Bacillota bacterium. Taxonomy (GTDB): domain Bacteria; phylum Bacillota; class Sulfobacillia; order Fermentithermobacillales; family Fermentithermobacillaceae; genus JBBDIP01. Next base: position 7,532 of record JBBDIP010000032.1, on the reverse strand, counting down.
GGGCTTATGGTGTAGCAGACCGTCGCCTGGATATGGGCGCCCTCGGCCTTGGAAACCTCAATGGCTTTTCGCATGTTGCGGGAGTCGTTCACGGCGTCGAAGATGCGCATGATGGAGATGCCGTTTCGGATGGCAGCCTTGCAGAATGCCTCGACAACATCGTCGGCGTAGTGCTTGTATCCAACCAAGTTCTGGCCGCGAAGGAGCATCTGAAGTGGGGTGTTCTTGAACGCCTCCTTCAGCAGTGTCAGCCGCTCCCATGGGTCCTCGTTCAGGAACCTCATGGCGGTGTCGAACGTGGCCCCGCCCCACACCTCGACCGAGTGGAACCCCACCTTATCCATCTTCTCGACGATGGGCAGCATGTCAGGGGTCTTCATCCTGGTCGCGAGCAGAGACTGGTGCCCGTCGCGGAGCGTGGTGTCAGTGATGCCTACTTTCCTCTTGGCAATGTTTTGCGTCAAAGAGCTCATTAAACCTCACTCCACCCTTATCTTTACTTACACATCAGATCTCTTCACCAGGAGGCAGTGATTCCCTCCAGAACGCAAGTATCGCTCATTAGGAGTGGTATTGTCTAGGCGGCGCAAGTGCCTGCAGCAAACGTGACTACTGGCGAACCACGTCAATTTGAGCGGCTACCCACGGAGCATGTTTTTGAGTGAAGCAACCAGGGGTGGACCATATCCCTGCGAAAACCGGCTACTCGCAGTCCATTTCGGGCGAAGCGACTATGGGCAGACCATGTTTCGGCGGAAGTAACCATCGGTAGACCATATCCCTCCAAGAAGAGGCCACTGGCAGACCGTGTGTTTTGACATGGCCATTGGCGAACCATGTCCAGGAGGAAGCAAGAGGAAGCAATATGAAGAAGCCCCCGAAAGAGGGCTTCTTCGCAAAATCAGAGCAACAGTGGAGCTGTTGCCTCGCTAACGCTCTGCTCTGGCTATCGCGGCCCCCACAAAATCCCTGAACAGCGGATGCGGCTTGTTCGGCCTGGACAGGAGCTCCGGATGGAACTGGCAGCCCACAAACCACGGGTGGTCTCTGAACTCCATGATCTCCACAAGGCCTCTGGCCGGCCAGATGCCGACGGGGATCATCCCCGCGCTCATGAGGTCAGGCACGTACCTGGGGTTCACCTCAAAGCGGTGGCGGTGCCTCTCCTGGATGGCCTCGGTGCCATATGCCTTCTTGGCCAGCGAACCTTCCTTCAAACGGCACTGGTACAGGCCAAGGCGCATTGTGCCGCCCATGTCCTCGACGTCCTTTTGCTCCGGCATCAGGTCGATGACCGGATGGGTGGTATCGGGGTCGAACTCGGTTGAGTTTGCCTGAGTGAGGCCAAGGATGTCGCAGGCGACTTCAATCACTGCGCACTGCAAGCCCAGGCACAGCCCGAAGAACGGCACCTTGTTTTCCCTGGCGTAACGAATGGCCTTGATCTTGCCGGGGATGCCTCTGTGCCCGAAGCCGCCGGGCACCAAGATGCCGTCGGCATCCTTGATGGTCGCGGCGACTTCTTCAGAACTGGCCTTGTCGAGTTTGGTGGAGTCGACCCACTGCAGTTCGACCTTGGCGCTGTTGGCGATGCCGCCGTGGTAGAGGGCCTCGACCACGCTCTTGTATGCATCATGCAAGGCCACGTACTTGCCGACTATGGCTATCTTGACGTTGTGGGCCGGATTTTCGATCTTGCGGGCAATCTCGTGCCACTCACGCAGGTCAGGCACCCTCGTGTCCAGGCGAAGCTTGTCCTCGACTATTTGCCCAAGACCCTCACGCTCAAGCATCACTGGTACCTCGTAAATGCTCTTGGAGTCGAGGTTCTGGATCACGGCTCTCTTCTCCACGCTGCAGAACAGGGCGATCTTCTCGCGCATCTCCACCGAGAGCGGCATTGAGGACCGGCAGATGATCACGTCGGGCGCAATGCCGATGGAGCGCAGCTCGGCTACGCTGTGCTGTGTGGGCTTGGACTTCTGCTCGCCGCTGGCGGGCAGGTAGGGGATCAAAGTGACGTGGACGTAAAGCGTGTCGTCGTGGCCGACGTCGAACCTGAACTGGCGGATGGCCTCGAGGAACGGCAGGCTTTCGATGTCGCCGACCGTCCCGCCTATTTCATTGATGATTATGTCAGCGTTTGACTCTTTCGCGACCTTTAGCAGTCTTTCTTTGATCTCATTGGTGATGTGGGGGATGACCTGGACGGTGCTTCCCAGAAAATCCCCTTTCCTCTCCTTGGCTATGACCGCGCCATAAATCTGGCCGGTGGTCACGTTGTTGGCGGCCGAGAGGGGCTTGTCGATGAACCTCTCGTAGTGGCCGAGATCGAGGTCGGTCTCGGCGCCGTCGTCGGTCACGAATACCTCGCCGTGCTGGAGAGGGCTCATGGTCCCGGCGTCGACGTTGACGTACGGGTCCATCTTGATGATGGATACGGAGTATCCCCTTGCTTTTAGGAGGGTTCCGAGGGATGCGGCGGTGATGCCCTTACCCAGACCTGAGACGACTCCTCCGGTGACAAATATGAATTTTGGCATGTATAGCGACCTCCTAAAAGGGGAGGGAGCCCTACCCCTCCTCGGGTTCCTCGGGCTCCCCTACCGGTTCCTCTTCTGCGTTTTCTTCTTGGTCGTCTTCGTTTATTGTGACTAGTTCCCTTCGGAGTCTTTCCCCGGGCTTTGGTCTCTCACCCGATAAGACCTCGACGACTTTGTAGGAAGGTGGTTTTACTGTCCACTCGCGTAGACCGCACATCCCACTGCCGCGGTTCAAGAACCGGTTGTCCAAACTGATATCAGCGTGAGCTTTGGCCATAAGTTTGGGCAAGGACTGGCCCGGTTTCGGTCCTCTCTGAGCTATGACTTCCTCCACAAGGTCTTTATACTTCATTGGCTCCCGGCGATCCTTCAGGATCTGATACGCCACATCGACTACTGAAAGATCTCCCCGGGGGTTCGGTGCGTTCAGCGGCTGACTCAAGATGCCACCCCCAAAGCTTAAAATCGATTTAATTGCTGTTTGGTCAAGTACCCGAGTATTTTGCCCTCAGTAATTCTACTCACCTCGTGAGTCATGTTCAATAGAGCGACTTCCGCTTTATCACTTCCTGACTCAGATACGACGCGACATCCGCCGGTTTTGTGCCCGCCCCGAACCCGGCGTCGAACCCCAACTCTATGGCCAGAGCGTGGGTTATGCGTGGGCCGCCCGCGACCAACACGACCTTGTCTCGCCAGCCTTCCGCCTCCAGTAGCTCAACCAGATTTGTGAGATTCGACAGGTGAACGTTCCCCTGCGTCACGACCTGGGATACGAGTATGGCGTCAGCCTTCTCGGCCCAGGCCTTCCCAACCAGCTCTTCGTTGGGCACCTGAGAACCCATGTTAACCACCCTGAAACACGAATATGCTTCCAACCCGTGATCACCTGCAAAACCTTTGTAATTCAGGATCGCGTCAAGCCCGACCGTGTGCGCGTCAGAGCCTGTAGCAGCGCCGGTGACGGCGATGGGCCGCCCCAGCTTCTCGCGCACCATATCCTCCATAGTCTTCGGGTCAAGTTTCTCCCACATGGGCCGCGCCACCTTCAGCTTGCCGAGCTCCACCGGGCGCGAAAGTTTGCCGTAACCCACAAAGAATGTGTAGTTTTCCCCCAGCAAGGTCGACTCGACCACCTGCGGGTCCTTTAGCGCCATAAGCCGCATGACCTGGCGCGCCGCTTCGTCCCCCAGAGGTCCGTCCGCGATCTCCAGAGTGAAACTCACCTGGACAAGGCCGTCGTTGTGATGGTCTCCGTAAGGGACCAACACTGCTTCCCTAACCGCGCCGTCTTTCATCGCTCCGTCTTTCATCGCCCCATCGCCTCGCCTTCGCCGGCCCGGAGTTCGCGCTGCAAAATCTCTTCCACGGGGTTCAGATACGACTGGTCCTTAAGAAAGACCCCTTCGCGCCCTTTTCCTCCGTCGCGCTTTCGCTTTATGCCCGCGAAAGTCCCCTCTTCGATCGCCCTGAAGAGCCCCATGTCCAATACCTGCGAGAGGAGGCGCTCGGTTTTGGCGAGGATGTCCCGTGCCCATACTGCCACCATGCCGCTCTGGGAGAGGTCGAGGTTCGAGGAGAGATGCTTGCCGGCGTTCCTCATGTACTTGGCAGCCCTGATGGACGCGTACCTGTCTTGCAGAAGGGGCGTATGTACCGCCTCGGTCAGCATCCCGACCAGGTGTATGGATTGCTCCGTCAGGACCGACACCATGTTGAAACTGGCATCCAGCGCGTGGGCGAAGAAAATATCGCCGGTCTTGTGCACTGTCGGAGGCATGAACTTGACCGGACAGTTGGGGAACAACCCCCGCACCAGGAGCGCTCCGGCTATCTCGTGGAGCAGGCTGTCCTCTACGTTGGGATCTATTTGAAACGCGTGGCCCAGGCCGATGGCCTCGTCTTCCAGCCCCGACTGTTTGGCAAAGTGATAGTTGATGAACTGGGACGCCACCACCGACGGCCCGGCGTTCAGCGCGTCCACCGTGGTGAGGTAGTTGTCCTCGCCGGTGTTGATGATGATCCCCGCATACGCGTTGATCATCCTTGAGAAACGCTGGTCTGCCAGCGTCCTCTCGGCGTTAATGTCCCGAAAGAGGATGCCGTAAATGGCGTCGTTCAGCATGAGGTCCAGCCTCTCCAGGGCGCCCATCGCCGCTATCTCGGGCATGCACAGGCCTGAGCAGTAGTTTACCAGCCTGACGTAGCGGCCCAGCTTGCGCGACTCTTCGTCAAGCGCCTCGCGCATCATACGAAAGTTCTCCTGCGTCGCGTATGTTCCGCCGTAGCCTTCGGTCGTGGCGCCGAAGGGGACGTAGTCCAGGAGGCTCTGCCCCGTGGACCTGATTACCGCTATGACGTCGGCGCCCTGGGCCGCGGCCATCTTGGCCTGTACGATGTCCTCCCGGATGTCGCCGGTGGCTACGATGACGTACAGCCAGGGCTTCTCCCTGACCGGCAGGGCCTCCAGCAGGTCTTTGCGTTCGCGCCGCCTCGCGGCGATCCGCTCCACTCCGACTGAGGCGAGCTCGCGGGCCTTGGCTTCGCATGCTTCGCGCCCTTGCCAGGGGACCCTGTCGAAACTGAGCCGCCCCGACGCTGCTCTCTCGGCTACTTCCTGCGGGCCGGTCTCCAGCGCCAGGCAGGCGTTGGCCAATTGCAGCGCCACGCCGCTCTCAAGTTTGCCCGCCGCGTTGACGCGGTCGACCACCACGTTGGCGAGCGGGACTCCGTGGGAGTCGACGTCGTCCACTCCAAAGAGCCTCGCCACAGTGCGCTCTATAGTTACAGTGCTATACGGGGCCAGGTCGCGGTTGACCCCGCGCGCTATCTCCTCGGCCATATCATGGCAGTTCCGGGCTACGGCCCGGTCAAAATCCAGTTTCATCAGTCCTCACCTTGCTTTCCCTGACCAGGCGCTCTGCCCGGGCGATGATGTCCTCCTCAAGACCGAGGAGGCGTGCGACCAAGAGGGCGTCCTGGGGGGTCGGCGCGTCTGGGCCCACCTTCTGGAGCCTGTAGTCCATATGCCGGTAAAGCCAGTTGATATCACTTGCGCCGCCGCCGAGGGCGGGACCGCCGTCCGCCGTCAGCCCGGCGGCGACCCGCTGAAGCCCCGTTACCTGCCAGTGTGGCGCGCCCACCAAAGCGGCCAGGCCGTGGTAATGGGTGGTCGCTATGACTGTCGAGAAGGGGTCGTGGACCTCGCTGAGGTGACGCAGTATCGCGGCATAGAGGGCCAGCCCTTGCGACGGGTTGGTGCCGCGGCCCACTTCGTCCAGGAGGATCAACCCCCGCTCGTCGTCCCTAGATAGGGGCTCTTTCAGCGACAATATCTCCGCCGCGAAACTCGACAGCCCCGGTTTGCCTGGAGTCTGGGGCTGAAAGTACACGAAGTCATAGAGCGAGAAAATCATTCGCGAGCAGGGCACCAAGAAGCCGTGCTGCGCCAGGGCCACGCACAAGCCGGCCGTGGAGAGGGAGACCGTCTTGCCTCCCATGTTGGGCCCGGTTATGACCGAGACCGGCGAGTCGATGCCCAAAGTCACCGGCTGGAACCGGCCCCCACGGCGCTCAACTTCCTCCTTGATGATGGGGTGAAAGCCGTTTTCTATGCAAAGACACGGAGAAGGACCGGAAGCGATCACCGGCTGGACGGCGCCCCAAGCCTTGGCCAGGTCCGCTTTGCATATGAGGTAGTCCAGTTCGCCCAGAGCCCAGGCCGCCGCCTCGAGCTGAAGCGCTTTCGGCGCCATCTCCCTGGATAGCGCGGCGAGGATGTCCCCTTCGACAGCGGCCTCTCGCTGCCGCAGCCTGTTTATCTCCCGCTCCAGCCTGACGGCCTCGCGGGCCGCCTTCAGTCTGAAGTGTACGTGGGTGAGCGTTTCCCGGGTCTCGCCCAGCTCAGGCATGAGCCTGGCTTTCTCAATGACGTCGGGGCTGGACTTTCTGACCGCGATCTCCTCGCGCAAGCCAACCTTCCTGCCCAAAAGCCTTTCCGCGGCGTCGGCCTCGCCGGCCATCTCGGCGCGCCACGCTTTCTCCCTGTTCTTCCTGTCCGCGCGGACCTTGGCCAGTTCGGAAGAATAGGAATCCACCACGTAGAACACCGGCTGACCCGATGAACCGGGTAGCAACCGCTTTTCCACCGCGGTCAAGGGCGGCGGAGTTGCCCGCTCCGGCCAGGAGAACCCCTTGGCCTCGGCCATCGCCGCCAGCGCCCTGTCGGCCGAAAAGGCCAGGTGGGCAATAAGAAACAACTCGGAAGGAGTCAGCGTCTTATCTTCTTGCAGCAAAGATATGGCGTGGAACGGGTCCTTCATCGAACCGAGAATAGCTCCGAGCCTTGAAAATACCTCGGGATACGCGTCCTTGGCCCCCGCAATCGACCGTACTGTCTCGTACTCATTGATTAGGCCGGATTCATGCCCTGGCAAGAGCGGCCCGACTTTCGCTTTGACTCTCCTGCCTGCCGATGACCTGGGTGAAAGGTTTTCAAAGATAGTGAGGAAACCTATGTCTTCAGCCGTCGATTCACCGGCGAAAAAGCCCGCGACTACCCCACCGCCATGACCGCCACTTCCTTCCCGCTGCTCTCTCCCGAAACCACATCGAACACAGGCAGACTCATCTTGGCCGCTCGGACGATCCCTTTGGCGACCGCCGCCACCATTTGGGCCGATTCATAAGAGATGCCCCGGTACGCCAATGGGTTCACGGTGACCGCCAGGAGCCGCATCTCTTCCATAACGTATATCGGGACTCCGAGGTCCTCCGTCGTGAAAACGTTGACTCCCGACCCGGCGATGACCGAGAAATCGTCTCTCTCCGGCCACGATCCGGCTCCCATCAGGAACTTCTTGGTGACCGCGCCGGGCACCACCACGAAAGCGGCGTCGCCCGCCCGTGATAAGATCTCCTCCTCAAACCCCAGGCAGGTCCTGTACTGAGTCCTGCGGACCGCGAGGCATCCCGCCCGGTCGATTAACG
>JBBDIP010000031.1:14596-27513 GCA_040880305.1 Bacillota bacterium | reverse complement strand
CCCGTTCCCATTCCGAACACGGCCGTTAAGCCCTCCAGCGCCGATGGTACTTGGGCCTTGTGCCCTGGGAGAGTAGGACGTCGCCGGGATCTATTAGAGGAGGCCCTCCGAAGGGGGGGCCTTTTCGTGTCTCGGCGCCGCAGGTGATGCGTCTCCCCGCCGCTCATCGCTTGCCCGCGTCCCTCACCTGATGGCGTGGCTTTAGCCAAGGCCTCGCTGCAGGTAAAGATAAACATTCGACATAGGCCGCCCGAACATGTTACGTTAGTCGGGCGGATGCTGGCCAGCTCTAGGCGCTAGCGACACGGCGCGACAAGCTCTGTTGACAAGTCTGGGGATAAGTGCCAGATCTTGTGGATAAAGCTGGCAATAGAACAAGAAAGCGGGCAGATGGATGTCACAGGACACTCACGGCATCATTGAAGCTATGTGCTCGTACTCGTCGCGCAAACCCGTAAGGATGCACATGCCAGGCCACAAGGGCCGCAGAGCCTTCCCGGTGGATTACGCGTCCCACGCTCTGTCTCCCAGACGAGCAGCGAGTCTTCTTGACGAACTCCGCGCGATCGATATGACGGAGTCCCCGGGGCTGGACAACCTGCATTATCCCAGCGGTTGCATCAGGAGGACCGAGGAAAGGGCTGAGAAGCTCTTTGGATCGGCCAGGACCTACTTCCTGGTTAACGGAGCCACGTCGGGCATCCAGGCGTCGCTGCTGGCGGTGAAGATGGCCCTGGGCGGTGGCTCACTGGTGCTCCCTCGCAACGTTCACAAGTCTTTGGTATCTGCCATGGCCATGTCAGGGCTCGAGCCCACATTTGTGTGGCCCGAGTACGAGCCCAGGCTGGGCGGCTACCTTCCCTTGGATTGGGCCAGGATCAATGATACCTTGAGCGGCGTCGATGAGGATTCTGCTTCGTCGCCAAAAGCGGTTTTTGTGATCAATCCCACATACTCTGGCTTCGCCACGAACCTGTCGGAAATTGCGGCCCAGGTTCACGCCCGCGGGATGGCTCTGATCGTAGATGAAGCCCACGGGACGCACTTCTCGAACGGAGAGGGGTTGCCGCCTAATGCTCTCGCGGCAGGCGCCGACCTGGTGACCCACGGAGCCCACAAGACTACCGTGGCGTTTACCCAGACTGCGTTCCTCCACCTTGGGCTGTCGGCCCCGGCACGTTTCCCCGGCCTCGAACTCGCGGCCGAGGAGGCCCTCAGGGCCGTTCAGACGACCTCCCCGTCCTATATCCTCATGGCTTCGATGGAGCAGGCTGTAGAGGTGCTGGAGAGGGATGACGGCGCCTGGACCGACCACGGGACAAGGATAGCCGTTGAATTGGCCACCAGGCTCTCTAAGATACCGGGCGTTTCTGTGGCCGGATACGATGAGCCTTTGCCTGCCGGCCTCTTTCACGATCCCTCCAAACTGCTGATAAACCTGGACGGGCTCAGCGTGGGAGGGCCCGAGGCCGTGAGATACCTGGTTCAGAAGTGCAAGGTAGTGCCCGAGATGACCGGGTCCCGGTACATCCTGCTTCTCGTTTCGGGAGCCCACGGACCAAAGGACGTCGATGCCGTGGAAAAGGCGTTTAAGGGACTGGCGGAGCGATTCCCCGCAAGAAGTCACGACGAGGCTGCGGCCTGCAGGGAAGCCGCTGCGACGTCGTCCATGCTGCGAGAGGTTCCGAGGCCCGTCAGGGCCATGAGCCTGCGCGACGCCTTTCTTTCGGTTGCCCGGCCCCTTCCGGTCGAGGAAGCGTTGGGCAAGATCTCAGCAGACACCGTTGTTATCTATCCGCCGGGGTCGCCCATCGTCACCCCGGGGGAGAGGATTGACCAGGATGTTGTGGAATATATCCTTCGTGCCAGAAGGGCGGGCCTGAATGTCCTAGGCCGCGGTGTCCACGGCACTGAAGGAGAGTTGAAGGTATTTTGCGTGGATCGTTCATAACCTTCGAGGGTTGCGACGGTTCGGGTAAGAGCACCCAAATACTAGCCATTTGGCGGGAACTCCAGGATTCTGGGGTTCCCGTACTGCTAACTCGCGAGCCCGGCGGGACTCCGTTTGGCGAGATGGTCCGCCGGATATTGCTTGATCCTGCCGGTCCCGACCGCAGCATATTAGCGGAACTCCTCCTCTACGCGGCCTCCCGCGCGGAACTGGTCCGCACTGTCATCCTGCCGGCCCTCCGCCAAGGCAAGGTTGTACTTGTTGAGAGGTTCACAGACTCCTCCCTGGTTTACCAAGGATACGCGGGAGGAATTCCTATCCCAGACATAGAAAACATTAACAGGATCGCCACAGGAGACCTGGAAGCGGATCTTACGTTGGTCTTTGATGTGAATGACCCGGCCGTTTTTCGCGAAAGACTCGCCCCCAAAGACAAAGACAAGATCGAGCTCCGCGACGACGAGTACCACGCCAAGGTCAGGCAAGGTTATCGGGACCTAGCGGCACGCTATCCCAGTCGTATTAGACTAATAGACGGCACCTTGCCGAGAGACCAGGTCTTTCAGATTATCCTAAGAGAAGTCGGGGACATCCTGAAGCAAAGGGGAGGGGAAGTCCTGTGAAACTGATAATCGCGGTTGTTCAAGACAAGGATTCTCCGCGTTTGGTCGAAAACCTCATCCGCGCCGGTTACAGCGCGACCAAGCTGGCATCCACCGGAGGTTTCCTGCGCGAAGGCAATTCCACGGTGTTGATCGGCGTCGATGACGCCGATATCGAGAAAGTGCTGGAAGTCGTGAAGAAGACCTGCCGGGCGAGAGAGCAGCTGGTCACTCCGGTCACACCGGTTGGGCCGGGCGAATCCTACGTGCCTTACCCCGTCGGGGTAGTGGTCGGTGGGGCGACGGTGTTCATCCTGCCCGTGGAGAGATTCCTAAAGGTCTAGATGGGAGACCCTACGTTGCTCAATGAACGTGACCTAATCCTGCGGGGAAACAAGATCCCCGCAGGAGTCCTCTGTTCCTCGCTGAAGTCCGGTCGCATATCCAACGCTTACCTGTTCAAGGGCCCTAAGGGCGCTCCCAAGGAGGCTCTGGCTCTCGAATTCGCAAGGGGCCTTCTCTGTGAGGGCGACGAGCCGCACCTTCGGGGTGAGGCGTGCGGCAAGTGTTGGTCTTGTCGAGCGGCGTCGAATCATGCCCATCCGGACCTGATCGAGGTCGAGAAGGAAGGCAGCACGATCAAGATACGAAAGTCTCACGAGATGCTGAAGGAGGCAATGGCGCGCCCGTACCGTTCCGCCCGCAAGGTGTTCATAATCAAAGACGCGGAGGACATGACGGTCGAGGCCTCCAACGCTCTGCTCAAGGTGCTAGAGGAGCCCCCTTCCTACGTGACTTTTATCTTGACCGCGATGAACGTCCGAGCAATCCCTGAGACCATCATCTCCCGGTGTCAGACGGTGCCCTTCCGCAAGTTGCCTGGGGATGGGGATGGCGGAACAGGTGAGCAACCCCTAGCGGAGATCCTCCAGGGATCGCCCGTGGAACTGGCGCAGAAGTACGCTAAGGCGGAATCTTCGCGCAGAGTGGATGTGCTCATTGACCTAGAGATAGAATTGGTTAAGAGGCTCCGGTCGCGCTCTGCCCTGCAAGGGGAGGGCGATGCGGCCGGACGGCAGGCCGAGCGCGAACCCGGACGGTTGTATCGTGCTGTGAGGTCGCTCCAGAAAGCCAAGGAGAGGCTCTACGGCAACACCAACCCGTTCCTTACGCTCTCGGTACTGTTCATGGACCTGGCGCGTACGTGCCAAGAAGGGGAATGACATGTCGATAGTAGTCGGCGTTCGATTCAAAGACAGAGGCAAGGTGTACTATTTCGACCCGGGTGAACTGGAGATAAAGTCCGGTGACCAGGTTCTGGTCGAGACAGTCCGCGGGATAGAGCTCGGCTCTGTCTCGATGGGCCCCAAGGATGTGGCTGAGGATAAGCTGGTCACGCCGCTGAAACGGGTCCTACGGGTGGCAACCCCAGAGGACCTCGTCACTGACCAGGCCAACAGGCGGAAGGCCGCTGAAGCCCTCGATGTGGCGAAGCAGAAGATCTCTGACCATTCGTTGGAGATGCACCTGGTCGACGCAGAGTTCACCTTCGACGGGTCGCGGGTCGTGTTGTACTTCACGGCTGATGGGCGGGTGGACTTTCGCGAACTGGTCAAGGATCTGGCTTCGGCCCTGCACACACGCGTGGAGCTAAGACAGATCGGCGTTCGTGACCAGGCCAAGATGACAGGTGGCATCGGTCCTTGCGGCAGGCCGTTGTGCTGCGCAAGTTTTCTGAGCGACTTCCTTCCGGTGTCGATCAAGATGGCCAAGGACCAGAACCTATCCCTAAACCCGACCAAGATATCGGGCACCTGCGGGAGGCTCCTGTGTTGCCTTCGTTTCGAGTGTGAGCACTACGAGGAAGCCAAGAACGAGACGGAGGACGGCAAGGTCCAGGAACTGCCGCCTGAAGAGCCACGCTAGCCCCGCATCCTTGGTGTTTGCTCATCAAGAGGAGGCTGGCTTCTGCCAGCCTCCTTGATATTCAGAGGATGCCTGGTTGGCTACTGCGCTATGCGCCCCAGTTCCTCCAGGCACTGCTTACAGACTCGCTTGCCCTTGTATATCTCGACGTCAGCAGCGTTACCACAGAACACGCAAGCGGGCTCGTACTTTTTGAGGATTATGCTCTCGCCGTCAACGTAAATCTCGAGAGAATCCTTCTCTCCTATGTCGAGGGTCCTGCGCAGCTCGATGGGGATAACTACTCTTCCCAACTCGTCCACTTTCCTTACCACGCCAGTCGACTTCATCATGCCTAGAATTCACCTCCTGCCGTTGCTCTCTCCGACAAACCGACACAGCTATCATAGAATTGATACCAGATGTGCCAGAAATCGTCAAGCGGGTTTCGACAGATTTCGTAGGGACTGGAGACTCATCCGAATCTTTCTTTAGCAGGTTTAAGATGTTAAAATTGCACAAGATATCCTTCAGGGGGCACACAACAGTGAACCAAAAGTATTATATTACAACGCCTATCTACTACGCATCTGGTGATCTTCACATAGGCCATTCTTACACCACCGTGGCGGCCGATGCGATCTCAAGATACAAGCGTCTGCGCGGATACGACGTCTTTTTCCTCACCGGTACAGACGAGCACGGGCTCAAGATCCAGCGGAAGGCTGAATCGTTGAACCAGACACCCCAGCAGTTCGTGGACGGCGTGGTCGCCAAGATAAAGGATCTATGGCGGACGCTGGAGATCTCCTACGATGCCTTCATAAGGACCACAGACGACCAACATGAGCGCTCGGTCCAATGGATCTTCGAGAAACTATACCAAAACCAGGACATATACAAAAAGAACTACGAGAGCTGGTACTGTGTCGGATGCGAGTCGTTCTATACCGAGACCCAGGCCAGGTCGTTCCCGGGAATGATCTGCCCCGACCACGGCAAGCCCCTGGAGAGGGTGCAGGAAGAGAGCTACTTCTTCAAACTGTCGAAGTATGCGGACCGGTTGCTCGCGTACATCGACGCGCACCCCGATTTCATCCAACCGGTATCCAGGCGAAACGAGGTCTTGCAGTTCGTAAAGAGCGGGCTGGAGGACCTATGCATTTCCCGGACATCGTTCAAATGGGGCATCCAGGTGCCCTTTGACCCGCAGAGCGTGGTCTACGTCTGGATCGATGCGCTCGCCAACTACATCTCGGCGGCCGGCTACCCGTTCGACATGGAAAGGTTCAACCACTGGTGGCCCGCCGAGGTTCACCTTATCGGCAAGGAGATCCTGCGGTTCCACGCCGTCATCTGGCCCATCGTCCTCATGGCCCTGGACCTGCCGCTCCCCAAGCAGGTCTTCGCCCACGGGTGGCTGAATCTGGGCGGCAAGAAGATGTCCAAGACTATGGGAAACGTCGTCGACCCGATCGAACTGGTGCGGAAGTACGGCCTGGACGCGGTCCGCTACTTCGTGCTTAGGGAGGTCCCCTTCGGTTCTGACGGCGACTATACCGAGGAGGCGCTGGTGTCCAGGATAAACGCGGACCTTGCCAACGATCTCGGCAATTTGGTGTACAGGACCCTCACCATGGTCAGGAAGTTCGGCAATGGTTCCGTGCTTGCGGCGGGCCGGGAAGACGACAAGGACCGCCAGTTCAAAGAGGAGTGCCTGTCGCTGAAGGCGTTAGTGGAGCGTGAAATGGAAGACCTCCACATCAGCGCTGCTCTTGAAAGGGTGATGGCCCTTGTCAGCAAGGCCAACAAGTACATCGACGAGGTAAGCCCGTGGGACCTCAACAAGACGGGCGACGACCGGCTCGGCACCGCCCTTTACTACCTGTGCGAATGCCTCAGGATAACCGCAGAGACGCTGCGGCCGTTCCTGGTAAGGACACCGGCGATGATCTGGAGCGCACTTGGAATGTCGGACACCATTGACCATGCGTCGTGGGACAGCGCCGCGCAGTGGGGCCAAGTCCGGCCCGGCCAGGTTACCAGGAGGGGCAAGCCCCTGTTCCCCCGCATTGAAGATGAAGACGAGAGCGGCGCTGCCGGCGAGCCAAAGGAAGAGCAGGCACAGCCCCAGTCCCGGCCGGCCGACGAGGGCGTCATTACAATAGACCAGTTCAGGCAGGTGGACCTCCGGGTTGCCCAGGTTCTGTCCTGCGAGAGGATCCCCGGCGCCGACAAACTCCTGCGGCTGCAAGTGAGCTTCGGGGACGAGACCAGGCAGATCGTGGCGGGGGTCGCCATGCACTACACTCCAGAGCAGCTGATCGGCAAGCAGATAGTGGTCGTCCACAACCTGAAGCCTGCGGTCATCAGAGGGATCGAATCCCACGGCATGCTTTTGGCCGCCAAGGATGAGAACTCCCTGACTGTCTTGACTCTAGAGCACCCGGTTGGCAATGGCAGCAAGGTCTCCTGACCTCGTGCGCGTGATGGGGATAGACACCCACTCCCACGTCTCAATGGACGATTTTGACGGGGACCGCGCAGCCGTCGTGGAGCGTGCCAGGGTAGCGGGGGTCAATTTCGTCGAGATAGGCTTCGACGCATCCTCGTCCCGCAAGGCAATTTCCCTGGCCGGGAACCTGGGCGGGGTTTGCGCCGTGGGGATCCATCCCCACAATGTGGGCGCGACCCGGGAGGAACTGGCCGGAGCCTGGCGTGAGGTCGAGTCTCTCCTCGCAGGGGGTAATTCTGAGGTAGCCGCCATAGGTGAGATCGGTCTGGATTTCGCCAGAGACCTGAACCCGCGCGACCTTCAGACCAAGTGCTTCGCCGCGGGCTTGGAACTCGCCAGAAACGCGGGTCTCCCGGTCGTCATCCACCAGCGCGACGCCGAGGAACAGGTCCTCGGCATGGTGAGAGACGCGGCGCTCACAGCGCCGGTGATTTTTCATTGCTTTACCGGTAATGCCGAGTACGCAAGCAAGTGTTTGGCCCTCGGGGGATACCTTGGGTTTGGCGGGGTCCTGACCTACCCTCGAAACCAAGCGCTGCGTGAGGCCCTAGGCGGTCTTCCGCTGGACCGCATTTTGCTGGAGACCGATTCGCCCTACCTTGCTCCCCAGTCTAGGCGCGGGAAGCGAAACGAGCCCGCGTTTGTCCTGGAGGTCGGGCAGTTGGTAGCCGGCCTACTGGGACTTCCGCTCGAACGGGTGTTGGCGGCGACCAGCGCCAACGCTGCCGCGGCCTTCATGGCCGACCCCGACTGGAAAGAACATCCTCAGTTGGTCCATCCCGCATAACCTGGCTGTTCGCGCATAACATACCCTGGTGACGGAACATGTTGACGTGAGCCGTCTGGCCTACCTGGATCCTTCTGGACGGCCCAGGCAGGAATAGCCAATCAGTAGGGCGAACAGTCAAATCGGAGGGATAGTCTATTGCGCTTGTGGGTTATCGCGGCAAGCAGGAAAAAGAGGCACAGCTCTCACTCATTTATTCTGCTTACAGCCGTTTTAGTTGTGATATTGGCGACCACGTGCGTTGCCGTGGCGTTAGTGACCAATAAGCAGGTTATGGTCGTTGCTTGGGACCGGCAGGTCAGAGTCAACGCGCCCGGTAAGACGGTAAGGGACGCTATCGCTCAGGCGGGCGTCGTCCTTGGACCGAGTGACTGGACTTCGCCCGATCCCGATTCCCCTATCAAGAACGGCATGAGGATCTCCGTGCTAAGGGCTGAGCCCGCGTTTGTAGCCAGGGGAGGCGAAGTCACCACTCTACTCACGGTAGAAAACAGCGTGTCGGCTGTCCTGGCAGAGGCCGGCGTGGAGATTGGACCTGACGACATCGTCGTCCCAGGGCCGGGCCAGGAGATGCCCGAATCGGGCCTGGTCAGGGTGGTTAAAGTTACATACGAGAACATCACCGCCGACGTCAAGATCCCCTTCGCCACCGAGAGGCGCGAGGACGGCTCAATCGAAGCGGGTCTGTCCAAGGTGTATCGGTACGGGACATCCGGCGTCTCCAGGGTAGACTATGTGGCCAGGTATGAGGATGGTGTCGAGGTTTCGAGGGAGGAGCTCTCGCGCGACGAGGTAACCGCGTCCAAGGCGCAGATCCTTCTGGTCGGCACTCTCCGCGAGGTTTCCCGAGGCGGAGAAGACATCAGGTTTGAAAGGGCTATCGAGGTGCTTTCCACCGCTTATTGCCCGTGTGTCAAGTGCTGCGGACCAAACGCCAAAGGAGTAACCCGGCTGGGGCTTCCGGCCACGCAGGGCGTCATCGCGGTCGACCCGCGAGTGATACCGCTCGGCACCAGGGTCTACGTTGACGGGTATGGGTACGCTTTGGCTGCTGACACAGGCAGCGCAATCAAGGGAAACAGGATCGATGTGTGCTTTGCGACCCATGAGGAAGCCCTTCGATGGGGCATGAGAAACCTCAAGGTCTACGTAATTGAATGACCCCTCCCCCGGCGTACGGTCAAGTCCTTAGAGAGTACGGCATTTTCCCCAAGAAGAGACTAGGGCAGCACTTCATGATCGATCCCGCCCTCCTGCAAGCCATCGCCAGACTCATGATCCCCGAAGAGGGGCCCTGGGTGGCGGTGGAAATTGGGGCGGGCATCGGTACGCTTACCAGAGAGATAGCCCGAAGGGCTCGGCGGGTCTACGCTCTGGAGATGGATAAGGACCTTGCTCCCGCCATCGAGAAAACGTCGGCGGACCTGTCCAATCTTCAAGTCATATGGGGAGACGCGCTGGACTTTGACCTCACGGGCGAGTCGGTAGCGCGCGAGAACCCCGGGTCACCGCTCATCCTCTGCGGCAACCTGCCCTACTACGTCACCTCCGAGGTCCTTTATAGCGCGCTGGTGAAGCGGTGCCAATGGACGCGGATGGCCTTCGTCGTCCAAGAGGAAGTAGGCGAGCGCATGGCGGGACCGGCTGGGACCAGGGATTTCGGCCGTCTCTCCCTTTGGTGCCAGTACAGGGCGCGGGTAGTCGTAGAGAAGCGCATATCAAAGGGGTCGTTCGTCCCTCGACCGGATGTAGGCTCCTGCCTGGTCACTCTTCAGATGAAGCCGGAGTTCCCACTAACGCCCCAGGAGGAAGGCCTCTTGGACTCCGTGTCCAGGGCCGTCTTCTCCAAGCGAAGGAAGACCCTTCAGAACGGCCTCCGGGAAATCGTCCCTGACAGGGAAGCCCTCGCTCGCCTCCTCAGTCAAGCCGAGATCGACGCGAACCGCAGGCCCGAGGATCTCCTCGTTGAGGAGTTTGTGCGCCTGGTGAAGACAATTGCTCTGGAGAGCTGCTGAACAAGAGGAAGCAGAATGTCATCTCGCACAACTGCGTGTGTGACTCGAAGACTCGCCATACATGCTGTTGTGCTTGCGACGCGGCAAGAGCTCCGCTGTCGCTCTGCTCTTGCCTTGCTCCGCTGACGTTCTGCCTTTGCCTAATTGCCAGCATATTTGCGGCAAAGGTTAAGAAGTGCTAAAATTGTATGAAAGGTGGCGAAGGGAGGAGTCGCTAATGTACTATGTCAGCCCGACCAAGGGACCGATGTCCTTTGGCTCGATGTTTGAAGACATCTGCGGCTTCATGGCCCAAGAACCTCGCGCTGACTACAAACTCATCGTGGGGAGCGACTCTCAGTCGCGGGACCAGATCTGCTTCGTCACTGCCGTGGTTATTCACAGGCTAGGGAAGGGCGGTCGCTACTACTACACCCGCACCCACGTGAAGAAGATGCCGAGTCTACGGCAGCGGATCTTCTACGAGGCCCACCTCAGCCTGGACGTGGCCGCCAAACTTGCCGCCGAGATATCAAAGAACGGACAGTCCGATTTAAACGTTGAAATACACATGGACGTCGGTCGCAATGGCGAGACCCGGTCCATGATAAGGGAACTTGTGCAGGAGATCTCAGGTAGCGGGTTTGCGGCCAAGATTAAGCCCGATGCCTACGGTGCGTCACAGGTGGCAGACAAGCATTCGAAGTAACTTGAAGAGAGGGATAGCCGGTGGCAGAAAGAGCGGCAATAGAGGCTATCCGTGAGAGACTGGATAGCCATCTCGGCGAGAGGATCAAGGTTCGAGCCAGCGAAGGCAGGCGGAAGATTTTTGAGAGGGAAGGCGTCCTCGAAAGGACTTACCCCAGCATCTTCGTGGTCAGGTTTGAGGACGAGGAAAGCCGGCACATGTCGTGGAGCTACATTGACGTCCTGACCGACACCGTGGAGATCAGATTCGACCAGGCGACTCAAGACAGATAAGTCGCCGCACGGCGAAGGCAGCATGCAAGAAGGACCGCGTACAGGCGCGGTCCTTTGATTTTCCGCCCAAATCACCACCCAACCCTCCGCTACATAAGGTGTTGACAGACGCTTTATGTGGGAAGGGTGGGAGGGCTTGTGGACGCAGTCTTGAGGGCTCTCAAGGTTTCCGCCCCGAAACTGTTGGGACTGCCGAACGTGGTAGGAGTCGGAAAAGGCGACAAGCATGTGCACGGTGAACCCACTGGAAGGCCTGCTTTGACCGTCCTTGTGAGACGAAAGATGCCCAGGGATGAACTGCAGTCCTGCGACGTCGTGCCCGCAAGCGTAGAAGACGCGGACACCGACGTCATAGAGGTCGGCGATGTTGTTGCCCTGAACGCCGCTGATGTGGTCCGGACCAACAAGTACCGGCCGGCTATGCCCGGGGTAAGCGCCGGCCACTACAAGGTCAGCGCCGGCACATTTGGCGCCCTGGTCTACGATCTGAAGACCGGAGAGCCTTTGATGCTTTCCAACAACCACGTGTTCGCAAACTGCAGCAACGGCAAGGATGGAAGGGCCAAGGTGGGTGACGACATCTACCAGCCGGGCAAGTACGACGGCGGTACCAAGGACGACGTGATCGCCACTCTGTATAGGTTCATCCCTGTCTACCTGGAAGCGGGTTCTCCGGAATGCCCGGTGGCCGCGGCGGTAGAACATAGCCTGAACCTGGTGGTCAAGTGGTTTCGCAGGAGCTACGACGTCAGGCTATATAAACGGGCGAGCGGCGTCAACCTGGTAGACGCGGCCGTGGCCAAGCCGCTTAAGAAGGAAAACGTTGTGGCGAGCATCGTGGGCATCGGCGTCCCCAAGGGGATGGCCGAGGCGGCGGTAGGAGACAAGGTCACAAAGAGCGGGCGTACCAGCGGGTTGAACAGCGGCACCGTCAAGGTGGCCCAGGCGACCATCAAGGTCGGAATGGGCGACGCCGGCGACGCCACGTTCAGCGACCAGATTGTCGTGACCCACATCGCTCAGCCCGGAGACAGCGGGTCCCTGGTAGTCAACCAGAGGAATCAGGCCGTTGGCTTGCTCTCTGCCGGCTCGGATTCGGTCTCAATCTTCGCCCGTATCAAGAACGTCTGTGACGCTCTTTCGATAAGGGTCTAGCGGGCACGCGAAGGTATTCGATGGCCGTCCGGAGAAGTAACGCCCGGTGAACGGACCTATGGATGAAGTCTCGCGCAAGGCATTTAGCAAGGTGAACCTGACCCTCAGAGTCCTGGGCAAAAGGCAGGACGGGTACCACGAAGTCTCGACCGTAATGGTTCCCGTCTCCCTGCATGATGTCCTGACCTTCCGCCCTGGCGGAGAGGGTCTTTCTGTCATTTGTCCCGGCCTACCCGACCTTCTCACCAAGGACAACCTGGTGACCAAGGCTGCCCAGGCGGTCCTGGACGTGTCGGGGTCCTCCTTGGATCTCACGATTACCGTCGAGAAGGCCATCCCGGCCGGCGGTGGGATGGGCGGAGGGAGTTCCGACGCCGCAGCCACCCTGCTGTCTGTCAACGAGTGCCTTCCAGAAGAAAAGCGCCTGCGGCCCGGGCGCCTGCTCAAAGTAGCCGCGACGATCGGCTCCGACGTCCCTTTCTTCCTAGGCTGCAATTCCGCCCCTCCGGCGTGGACCGAGGCTGTGTGCACGGGCACGGGTGCGGACGTAATGCCGTTGCCCAAGGGCAAAGTCTTCGACCTGGTCCTGGCGCTCCCCGGGTTCTCGGTAAACACGGCTCAGGCGTACAAAGATTGGGACACACTCGGACGAGCAGCCGGCGACGACGGCGAGGCCATGGAGCAGGATGTCCTTAGAGCTCTGCAATCGGGTGATAGCGCGGCGCTCGCGCTTTGCCTGGTGAACGACCTGGAAGCACCCGTATCGCTGCGGCATCCCGCGATCTCAGCCCTAAAGCGCAGGATGATGCAGTGCGGGGCCCTCGGCGCATCGATGACAGGTAGCGGTTCTGCAGTATACGGCGTTTGCCGTTCAAAGGAGCATGCTGCGGAAGTTAAACTGAGGATGCAGTCATTTGTCCAAGAATTTGACCTAAAGGGTCTCATCGCTCTCCGAACGGGGTGTGAGGTATGAAGATAGACGCGGTGGTGCTGGCCGGCAGGGAGAACACGGGCAAACTGGCCGGCG
>JBBDIP010000031.1:0-14586 GCA_040880305.1 Bacillota bacterium | reverse complement strand
TCGCCACGACCCACGGCCGCGATCACATCATGGACATAGAGATCGCCGGCAAACCCATGGTGTCGTATCTACTGGATGCGCTGGCCGCTGTCCCTAGGGTGGGGCAGGTGTACCTTATCGGCCCTGAAGTCGGGCTCACCCAATATGAAAGTGATCAGGTGAGACTGGTCCCGCCTGGCGACAGCCTGTTTGAGAACGTCAAGATCGGGCTGCATCATGCCGGGACAGAGTTCGTCCTGCTGTGCGCGTCCGACGTCCCCCTGGTCACCTCCCGAATCATCGAAGATCTTCTGGATAAGTGCCTTGCCACGGGCGCCGATTTCTGCTACCCCGCCTCCGACAAGAATGACTGCGACAGGGCGTTCCCGGGCGTGACAAGGACTTACGTGACCTTCAAAGAAGGCACATATACGGGTGGCAACATCTTCCTGGTCAGAAGAGCCGTCGTACAAAAAGCCTGGCCAATGGCTGAAAAGATGATCGCCCATCGCAAGGAACCACTGAAAATGGCCGCCGTGCTGGGGTTCGGTCTCCTCGTGAAGCTGTTCTTGAAGCAGGCGAGGGTGGGCGAGTTCGAGAAGAGGGTGCACCGGATCCTCGGGCTTGAGGTCAGGGCCATCCTGGGGGCCAGCCCCGAAATCGGGGTGGACGTAGACAAACCCTCTGACTTGGAGCTTTGCCGCCGTATCCTGGCAAAGTGATATAATGGCCAAGGAGAGATTGAGATGCCTTACGAGCGCAACTTATCTGTAGTTGTCCTGGCTGCAGGCGAAGGGACCCGGATGAAGTCCAAGAATCCGAAGGTCCTTTTCACTGTTTGCGGGCGTCCCATGATTGACTACACGCTGGACACCCTGGCGACACTATCGCCCAAAAGGATAGTGGTCGTGATCGGCCACAGGGGCGAGGAAGTCCAACGTGGGATCACCGATACCTGGAATAAGGACAAGTCTTTCGCCGGTGACCTGCGTTTCGCTTGGCAGAGGGAGCAGAAAGGGACCGGGCACGCGGTCATGTGCGCCCAAGCGGACCTGGCAGGTCAAGGCGGCGACGTTCTGGTGCTCTGCGGCGATACGACCCCGCTATTCTCGAGCGCTCTGCTCAGCGAGTTTTACGAGTTCTACTGCCGTGAATCCGCGGGTCTCGCTCTCATCTCGTACGTGCCTGATGATCCCGCATCCTACGGAAGAATAGTGCGGGGACCGGGCGGGAACGTGGAGAGGATAGTCGAGGCCCGCGACCTCGCTCCCGCCGAAGCAGGCGTGACCGAAGTCAATGCCGCGATCTACCTGGTCAAGCGGAACTTGCTTGACCAACTCCTCTTTGATATCACCGACAACAACTCCAAGCACGAGTACTACCTCACAGATATGGTGCAGATAGCAGCCTCCAAAGGCGTCAAAGTGGCCGGCATGGTGGCCAAGGACCCGTCAGAGGTCCTTGGCGTCAACGACAGGCAGGAACTGGCCGAGGTTGAGGAGCAGAAACGCCGCCAGATCCTCGGGGAACTCATGCGGAGCGGCGTCACAGTCAGGGACCCTTCTTCCACTTACGTGGACTCGGGCGTCGCGGTAGGCCAGGATACTGTGATCGAACCTCACACCTACCTGCGAGGCGGGACGGTCATAGGGTCGGACTGCGTGATCGGCCCCGGCACCGAGATACTGAACTCAAAGATAGGGGATAGCAGCAGGATTTGGTCATCCGTGGTGGAGGACTCGGATGTCGGCAAGAACGTCCAGATAGGGCCATACTCCCACCTCCGACCGAATACGACCTTGGCTGACGACGTGCTGATCGGCAATTTTGCCGAGATCAAGAACTCCGTCATCGGCAAGAAGACCAAGGTCCACCATCACAGTTACACCGGCGACACCGACATGGGCGCCGGAGTTAACATAGGGGCGGGCACGGTGACCGTCAACTACGACGGAGCTCGCAAGTACAGAACTATCATCGAAGACGGTGCTTTTATCGGATGCAACACGAACCTGATCGCGCCCGTTAAGGTTGGGAAGGGCGCTTACGTCGCAGCCGGGTCGACGGTGAACCTCGAGGTCCCCGCCGGTTCTCTGGCTATTGCCAGGGAGCGGCAGGTGAACAAAGAGGGCTGGGTGGCCCGGAGAAAACAACAGGGGAGGTAGCAGCAAGAGATGTCGCCCTACGGTGATAAGAGGTTGCAGGTTTTGTCCGGGAACGCCAATAAGACTCTGGCCGAGAGCATCTGCAAACACATTGGCGTGCCTTTGGGGAACGCCGAAGTCTCGCACTTCTCGGACGGGGAGACCAAGGTAATCATCAACGAAAACGTGCGGGGTTCCGACGCCTTCGTGATTCAACCTACGTGCGGCCCGGTCAACGACAATCTGATGGAACTGCTTATCCTTATCGATGCCCTAAAGCGGGCATCGGCCGACCGCATCACCGCCGTGATCCCCTACTACGGCTACGCCCGGCAGGACAGGAAGACCAGAGGGCGCGAGCCGATCACGGCTAAACTGGTGGCCAACCTGCTCACCAACGCCGGAGTCAACCGCGTGCTAGCAGTGGACCTCCATTCGGGTCAGATCCAGGGCTTTTTCGACATCCCGGTCGACCACCTCACCGCTAACAGGATACTTTCGGACTACTTGAAGACCAAGGACCTTACGGACCACGTGGTGGTTTCTCCCGACGCCGGGAGCATCCCCAGAGCCAGAGATATGGCCGAGAGGCTCGACCTGCCTGTGGCTTTCATTGACAAGAGACGGCCCGAGCCCAACCTGGTCGAGGTCATGAACGTGGTTGGCAAAGTGGCAGGACATCACGCAATCATCTTGGACGACATGATAGATACCGGCGGAAGCCTCTTGCAGGCGACCCACGCCTTAAGGCGTCTCGGGGCTACGTCTATCACCGCGTGCGCGACCCACGGCATCTTCTCTGGGCAGGCCAAAAGCAACATGGAGGAGGCCGGTTTCCAAGAACTCGTGGTCACCGACACGATTCCCATTGTAGAGAGCATCCGTCCTCTGGTAAAAGTATTATCTGTGGCTCCCATTCTGGGAGACGCTATCATCCGTATCCATGAGGGACATTCCGTATCTGAGATGTTCAGGTAAGTCACAGGAAGTTGAAAGGATGAGTCAGAGTGGCGCAGGAAGTCGTCGTGCTAAAACCAAGAGGGACCGGCAAGGGAGCAGCCAGGGCTTGCCGTAAGAACAATCTGGTGCCAGCGATCATATACGGGAAGTCCATTGAGCCCGTGGCCGTCGCCTTGGATGCCCCGGCAGTGAAGAAAGTGCTGGGCAGGATAGGGATCCGCATCCATCACGTCTCGGTCGAGAACTCAGATTTCGAGGGAGACGTCATGGTGCAGGATGCGGTATACGACCCCATAAGCCGCAAGCCTCTCCACTTCGACCTTCACAAGATCTCGCTGACCGAGAAGGTCAGGACCGAAATCCCCGTCGTCGTTACAGGTGGCGACATCCTGGAGAAGAACGGGTTCATACTCCAACGGCAGCTCCGCCACATCTCCATCGAGTGCCTGCCCACGGAAATCCCGAACAACGTCACTGTCAGCGTGGCCGGGCTAGGGCACGGTGGTTCGGTCACTGCCGGCGAGGTCACTCTCCCCGACAACGTGAGACTGGTCACGTCGCCCGGCCAAGTGCTCGTAGCTGCCGTGACTCCTAAGGCAGTCGAGGAGAAGGCCGTGGAAACGCCGGTCGAGGGCGCTGCCCCCGTTGCCGAAGCCAAGCCCGAGAAGCCAGAGTCCCCCAAGAGTTAGCCTGTCCGAAAGTCTGGTCCAACGCGGTGAACCGCTGGGATGAAATGTGTTGTAGGGCTCGGTAATCCTGGACGAAAATACGCGAACACCCGGCACAACGTGGGGTACATGGCGCTCCGCGAGCTTGCCGGGCGACTGCGTATTTCCTTTTCCGAACACGGTTTCAGCGAGGTTGCCAAGGGAGAGATCCTCCTGGTCAAGCCGCTGACCTACATGAACGCCAGTGGACAGGCCGTATCGGAGGTAGCGCGGGACTACGGCGTCTCGCCTGCCGACATCCTGGTAATCCACGACGACATGGACCTGCCTTTCGGCAAGATCAGGATCAGGAGAAAGGGCAGTTCGGGCGGGCACAAGGGGATCGAGTCCATCGCGGCCCACCTGGGCACTACCGAGTTTCCCCGGATCAAGATCGGGGTCGGCAGGCCACCCGAGGGCGTCGACCCAGTCGACTTCGTGCTCGAGCCCTTCTCCAAGAGGGACGCGCAGACCCTTGAGGACGTCATCTGGCTGT
This sequence comes from Bacillota bacterium, assembly GCA_040880305.1. GTDB lineage: Bacteria > Bacillota > Sulfobacillia > Fermentithermobacillales > Fermentithermobacillaceae > JBBDIP01. The sequence continues at coordinate 10,300 of JBBDIP010000031.1, read as the reverse complement.
CCGCAGCGGCCGCCATGAGCGTGTTCGCCAAAGGCATCGATTGGGCGATGGGAGAGTACAACGGCCAGAACGGCACAGAGGAAGACGGAGCCAACAAGTAATGCCGCATCCTGGACTGCTAAACCTATTGGCGCGTAGTGGGAGCCTTCGCCGGGCAGAAGAGGCAATATCCGCCGGCAAGACTCCCATTCAGATTGTGGGGGCGCAGGGCTTCGCGTACCTGGCCTCCGCTGCTTCGATTTGCCGCAATCTGGACCGTCCCGCCTTTCTGGTGGTCCCCAATCCTGAAGAGGCGGTGACCGCCAAGAGAGACCTGGGCGATCTACTGGGGTCGGACCGGGTCGTCCTATTCCCCGCACGCGAGGTCATGCCGTTCGAACACGGGGCCAACCAGGAGTCCTTGTGGATGAGAGTCTCCACTATTGCCAGGCTTGCCGCCCCTATGGGAGAGCCGCCGGTCGTGGTGCTGCCCGCAACATCTCTGCTGCGCTCTCTTACACCGCCCGCCCAGTTTGCTGCCATGTGCAATCGCTACTCCAAGGGGATGGCGATATCGCCAACGGACCTGGTGAGGCAGCTGGTGGAAGCCGGCTACCGGCGCGAGTTCTCGGTGGAGACGAGGGGGCAGGTCGCGCTTCGCGGAGGCATACTTGACGTTTTTCCGCCAGGCGCCGAGGCGCCTTTTCGGTTTGAGTTCGCTTTCGATGAGATAGAGTCCATCCGTACCTTTGACCCGGAGACCCAGGTTTCCATGAGCAACGTCGACCAAGTCTTCGTCACCCCGGCCAACGACACCGTGGAAGGACAAGAGGAAACCGGAGCCACGCTGCAAGATTACGCGCCGGGGGCGCTCCTTCTTGTGAACGAGATGGGCAGGTGCCAGGACGTCCTTTCTGAGTTCGAGAGGATCGGCGCCGAAATCGCTTCCGCGCGCCTGGTGGCGGGCACCATGGGCAATAGGGAAGCAATGGTCTACTTCCCCGTTGGCCGGGTCATGCAGACGCTATCCAAGTGCCACGTCATGTTCTCGCTGATAGCGCGCGCGATCCCGGGTGTGCGGCTCGGCGACATCGTGGAATCCGACTCGTCGCAGCAGGTCGGCTTCGCCGGGCGCTGGAACGACCTTGGAGGCGAGTTCAAGGAACTGCTGGCCAAGGGTAAGCGGGTCGTAGTGCTGGCAGGCAGCGTCGACCGCCGCTCACTCCTTGCAAAGTGGATGGAGCGGCAGGAGATATGGTCGGTGACGGTGGACTCGACAGCGGAGGAACCTCGCCCCTCTCTGGTCACGTTGTCGCTGGGCAGCGGCGAGAACGGGTTCAACGTGGAGTCGCTAGGTCTTTCGGTCTTCACCGAATCCGAAGTCTACGGGCGGACGCAGGTCAGACAGAGGAAGACCAAGAAAGCCAAGGCCTCGATCGATTGGCGGGAACTATCGGCCGGCGACTACGTCGTCCACTCCACTCACGGCATCGGCCAGTTCATGGGGCTCAAGACCATGACGGTGGCCGGAGTGACCAGAGACTACCTGTATCTCCGCTACGCCGGAAGCGACGCCCTCTACGTCCCCATCGACCAAGTTGACGCTATCGAACGCTACATTGGGTCCGAAGGCAAGCCGCCGTCGCTCCAAAAGCTCGGGACCGGCGACTGGCAGCGCTTGAAGGCCCGGGTGAGGGCCTCGGTCGAGGACATGGCCAAGAAGCTCCTGGTGCTCGAAGCCAGGAGGAAGTCAAAGAGGGGCTATGCCTTCTCGGCGGATACCCCGTGGCAGAGCCAGTTCGAAGAGGCTTTCGAGTACGAGGACACTGCTGACCAGGCGCAGGCGACGCAGGAGATCAAAGAGGACATGGAGCAACCCACGCCGGTGGACAGGCTCCTTTGCGGCGATGTCGGCTTCGGCAAAACCGAAGTCGCGATGCGCGCCGCTTTCAAGGCCGTGATGGACGGCAAGCAGGTCGGCGTGCTTGTCCCCACAACGATCCTCGCTGAGCAGCACGGCGCCACCTTTGCCAGGCGGTTCGCTGACTACCCCATATCCATCTTGTGCCTATCCCGATTCCGCTCGGCGTCTGAGCAGAAGAAGATAATCTCTGAGGTATCCACAGGCGGCGCGGACATCGTTATCGGGACTCACCGCCTGCTCAGTAAAGATGTGAAGTTCAAAGACCTGGGACTCCTCATCATCGACGAAGAGCACCGGTTCGGCGTCGCGCAGAAGGAGAAGCTCAAGGAGATGTCCGAGGACTGCGACGTCCTCACGCTTACGGCCACACCCATACCGCGCACGCTAAACATGGCGATGGCGGGTCTGCGCGACATCAGCGTCATCGAGACGCCGCCCGAGGGGCGTTTCCCGGTGGAGACCTATGTGGTGCCGACGAACCAGTCTCTCATCTCTCAGGCCATACGCAGGGAGATGCGTCGCGGGGGACAGGTCTTCTACGTTTACAACCGGGTTTACTCCATCGGCCGGGTGTTTTCCAAGGTGCAATCCCTGGTGCCGGAGGCCCGGATCGCCGTGGCCCACGGCAAAATGCAAGAAGGCCAGCTCGCCCTCACCATGGCGGACTTCTTGCAGGGGCGGTACGACGTGCTTATCTCGACCACCATCATCGAGTCGGGGCTAGACCTGCCTAACGTCAACACGCTTATCGTAGAAGACGCCGACAAACTGGGGCTTGCCCAGCTCTACCAACTTCGCGGCCGCGTCGGTCGCTCCAACAGGATCGCTTACGCCTACTTCACTTACAAGCACGACAGGAGCATGACCTACATAGCCGAAGAGAGGCTTTCGGCCCTGCGCGACTTCACCCAAATGGGGTCGGGCTACAGGCTCGCGATGCGCGACATGGAGATACGCGGTGCCGGCAACCTCCTGGGCGCCGAGCAGCACGGCTTCATGCATCAGGTGGGCTACGAGATGTACGTGAGTCTTTTGGAGAAGGCGGTCCGCAGCCTGCGAGGGCAAAAGGAGGAGGCGGTGGAGCGGATCCTGACCGGGGTCGAGATCCCGGTGGACGCCTACCTGCCGCAGATCTACGTGGAGAACCCCAAGGAGCGGTTTACTTTCTACAAACGCATTGCCAGTGCAGCCGACCTGGAGTCGCTTTTGGAGATTGAGACCGAGCTCCGCGACCGCTACGGCGAGTGGCCGATCGAGGTCACGAACCTGGTGGACGTTGCCGCCATGCGGTTGTATGCGGGCAAGATGGGGATTACGCAGATATCCCTCGCCCGCCCCGACGTAGTCCTCGGACGTGAGCGACTGAGCCTCAAAGTAGAGGTCCCCCACCTGTTCCCGGTGAACGCTTTGGCGGCGCTTGACAGGAAGTTTCCGGGAGCCGAGTTCGACCGCCGCAGCCAGTGCCTTTCCATCCCCATAGAGAAGAGTTCCGCCGCTTTGGACAGGGGACTTGCCCTCGTCCGCTACCTCGCCTCCAGTGAATAGCGATTCCAAAACACCTATATACTAGCAAGGCAGGCGGTAAGCCTCGCTGGGGAGGTGGTTGACACGAAAGCAACGGGCATAGTAAGGCGCATCGACGACCTGGGTAGGGTTGTTATCCCCAAGGAAATCCGGCGGACCCTTCGAATCAGAGAAGGCGATCCCCTGGAAATCTTCGTTGACCGCGATGGCGAAGTCATCCTCAAGAAGTACTCTCCCATAGGTGAACTGGGGGAGTTTGCGAAGGAGTACGCCGATTCGCTGGCCGAGGCCACAGGGCACATCGCCATGATCGCCGACAGGGACACCCTTATCGCGGTTTCAGGCGCTCCAAAGAAGGAATTCCTCAACAAGAGGATCTCACCCGCCGTCGAGAAGATCATGGAGGATAGGAAGCCTGTCCTGATAGCCCGGCCAGGTGAGGATAGGTACTGCAAGGAATGCATCACTGACGAAGAAGCCGGGTGCAAGTTCACATCTGAAGTAATAGCCCCTATCATTGCGGAGGGCGATCCGATAGGCGCTGTGATCATATGCACCAGGGAACCTGGCGCGACTGTCGGCGAACTGGAGCTGAAGCTCGCTGAGACAGCTGCGGGGTTTTTGGCCAAACAGATGGAAGAATAGGCTTTTTGCTACACGGCATGCGCGAAACGTTGTAAAATCCGAAGGTGGCCCAATCGGTGCCACCTTCGTTTATGCTGTTATGATGGAAAACGTGACGATATGAGAAACCAGGACGACAAATTCATAAAGGGCGCTCTCACGCTCACCCTCGCGGGGTTCGTGGTCAAGGTCATCGGGGCTTTGTACCGAATTCCCTTGTATTCCATTCTGGGCAGCGAAGGTATGGGGCTGTTCCAGATGGCCTACCCGATCTACGCTATCATGTTGACGGTATCTTCGGCCGGGCTCAACGTGGCCATATCCAAGGCCGTTGCCGAACGCTGGGCGCTCGGACGCAAGCAGGACGCGAGAGCGGCTTTCAAGGTATCGCTGGCGCTTATGTTGGTCGTGGGTTTGATCGCGGCCGTGGCCCTGTACATGCTGCGAGACTGGATCGCTATCAATCTGGCCAAGGATCCTCGCGCCGCCGTCTCCATCGCCGCCATTTCGCCCGCGCTGTTCTTGGCGTCGGTCCTGGCGGCTTTGCGCGGGTGGTTCCAGGGGATAGAGGAGATGACGGTGCCGGCCGTTTCTCAGGTGCTCGAGCAGTTGGGGCGGCTTGGCACCATGTTCCTCCTGGCAGGCGCGCTCCTGTCCCGGGGGCTGGAATACGGAGCGGCGGGCGCCACGTTTGGAGCGGCAGCGGGCGCGAGTCTCGGCGTCATCTACTCGGCGTTGGCTTACCGGTCTCACGCGGGCAGGGAACGGTTCAGGGAGAAGCGCGAGAGGCGCAGGATGGCTCTTTCCGGTATCAAGGAAAAGCCTATGGCTCGCGAATCCTGGAGACACGCAGCCCGTGCGATCGTCAGGGTAGCGGTCCCCATCTCCCTGGCATCGGCCGTTTTCGGTCTGACCGAACTGGTCGACCTCAGTCTGGTGCCGGGTCGTCTTCACGCAATCGGCATCCCGACTGAGGAAGCGACGAAACTTTACGGCCAGCTCACCGGAATTGCGCTGTCCTTGGTGAACTTGGCCACCGTGTTCACCGGCGCATTGCAGATGACCATTGTGCCCTCAGTTACGGCTGCGGTGGCGCTTGGCGACAAAGCCAGCGTGCGCCGGAGGATCAACAAGGCTCTAACCGTTACCTTGGCTCTGGGGCTTCCCGCGGCGCTGGGCCTGTACATGCTGGCCGAACAGATCCCCATTCTCCTTTATGGTGAGAGTGGAGTCGGCGCCATACTACGTCCCGCCGCCCCGGCGATCCTCTTCCTGGCCATCCAGCAGGTGACCGCCGGCGTGTTGCAGGGGATGGGCAAGATCACGACTCCCCTGGTCAACCTAATGGTCGCCATTGTCGTGAAGGCCGCGCTGACGTACATGCTGGTCGGCATACCGGGTATGGGAGTGCGCGGAGCGGCCATCGCTACCAGCGCGTATTTCGGCGTCGCGGCTCTGTTGAACCTCCTGGCCATACTTAGAGTCCAGGGACGAGCGGTCGACGCAGGACCTATCTTGAAGCTGGCCCTCGCGGGCGGCGGAATGGCCGCTGTGGTAGGCCTCACGTATGCTGGCGGTGCTCCACTCTTCGGCGTGAAACTCGCCACCGTTGCCGCGATCGGGGCAGGGGTTCTGGCCTACGGGGTGCTGGCGCTGGTGCTAAAGGCCATCGACCCCGCCGACCTGGAGTCCATCCCGCTTCTGGGCAAGTTGCTCCGCAGGCCCTAGGCAGCACTATTTTGAGCAGGCCTCTAGCGCAAAGGAGACGCGACATGACGTCCAACCACGAGAAGAACGGCGGCGATGAAGGCTCCTGGCAGCGGTTCCTGTCAGTCCTGGCCGCCCTGCGGGGCGAGCACGGATGCCCCTGGGACAAGGAGCAGACCTACGAATCCCTCACCCACTACGTCCTGGAGGAAGCCAACGAGGTTGTGTCCTCCGTGCTGGAAGAAGATGCGGATAAACTCCAGGAAGAATTGGGAGACTTGCTTTTAGAAATCGGCCTTTACTGTCAGATCGCCAAGGAGAGAGGGGATTTCCAGCCCAGCGACGTCCTTTCAGGCATCACCGAGAAACTGATTCGAAGGCACCCTCACGTCTTTGGAGACGAGAGGCTTTTGAGCTCGGGAGAGGTCAGACAGCGGTGGGAGCAGATCAAGAGGGAGGAGCCTGGGAGGTACGAAGAGGGTCACTCGCTCATGGACGAGGTCCAAAAAGGCCTGCCTGCCCTGATGCAAGCGCAAAAACAGCAGGCGCTTGCGGGCGGAGTGGGCTTCGACTGGGAATCGACTGAGCCGGTCCTCCAAAAGATAGAAGAGGAACTTGGCGAACTGGAACGGGCCCGCGCGGCAGGCGAAATCGATTCGATTAAGGACGAGATGGGCGACCTGCTGTACGCCTGCGTGAACCTGGCCAGAAAGGTCGGGGTCGATGCGGAGACCGCGCTTCTGGGGACGGTGGAGAAGTTCGGGAGAAGATTCCGGCACATAGAAAAAGAGGTGAGCAAGCAAAACCTCTCTATGAAGGAGCAGAGCCTGGAATTCCTCGACTCGCTCTGGGAGAAGGCTAAGAAACAAGAAGGCCAGAAAGAGGGATAGTTTTGAACAAGACTGAACTGATAGCTAAGGTTGCCGAGCAGGCAAACATGACCAAGAAGGACACCGAGAGGATCGTCAACACATTTATCGGCGTCGTTGAGGGCGCTCTTTCATCCGGCGACACGGTCGCGATCCTGGGCTTCGGGACCTTCCTTTCAAGGGAGAGAGCGGCCAGGGAAGGGCGCAATCCAAGGACAGGTCAGGCAATTCAGATCCCGGCCTCCAAGGTGCCGGTATTTAGGCCCGGACGCGGGCTACGGGGCTCGGTGACGGGCGAAGACAAGTAGAAAGACCAGACTTACGCGATCTGGCTAAACGACTCTGGGGAGAGGCGTGAGGGCTGTGCGGCTTGATAAGTATTTGAAAGTCAGCCGGGTTATCAAGAGGCGGACCCTGGCTCAGGAGCTTTGCTTGGGCGGGCATGTCAAGAGGAACGGCCGCACTGCCAAACCCTCTACTGATGTGGAAGTGGGCGACGTCATCGACGTCGCCCCCTCGGCCGAAGAGTCCTGTCGTTCAAGATCCAAAAGACCGCGGACTCGGCCGACAAAAAGAGCGCCAGCGAGATGTACCTTATTCTCGCCGGCTTTGAGGAGGGAAAGCAGGAAGCTCCCTAAGGAGCGGGCCTAGTTCTTGCCGTTGTACGTTATGATCATGTACTGGACTTCTCCGGGCATCACCAGCCCCAACTTGTCTCTGGCTGCCTTTTCGATGTACTCATCGCTCCGGAGCGCCACTATCTGGTTCGCCAAGGACTCATTTAGTGACCGGTAATGCTCGATCTCTTGCTGCGTTGCCGCAAGGTTCTTCTGGACCGCCATGACCTCGGCCTGGCGGAAGATGAACGCAACTGCAACTGCGATGAACAGGACCCCGACAAAAACCCAAGGGAGGGCGGGCCTCTTCTTCCTGACCTCGCTGCCCGCGGTTTCAACGACAACGGGTTCCGTCTTCACCGCTGCCTTAACTATAGACCGTCTACTTCTCATTTAGGCTCCCCCTCTGGTCCCTCGTCGCCGCCGTAGATGTTCAGCGGGTCGCCCGAGATCACGATTACCACCTGATATCCCTTGGTCTTCGCCCGGTTGTACAAGGTGGCCACCGTAGCCGGCGACAGTTTCAACTGCTCCGCTATAGCCTGGGCCGAGTTACCAGTCTCCTTAAGCACCACAACTTGGCGCTCCCGGAAGCTCAACCTCTCGGCGCCCCTAATCTCTATCTGCACGAAACATCTCCTGACTTATCCACAAACTGTGCACAAACTGTGGACAGAATTAGTACACCTCGTATTCTAGGTCGATCTGGAAAGTCCTTCTTTGAAGGGGCACGCGCGAAGATTTCGTAGGGAGATCGCGCCTATTCGGGAGGCGGGGCGTCGGGAGGGACGTTGGGGGGGACGTCGGGAGGAACGTTGGGAGGCGGTTCAGGCGTGGCGAACGTGGCCAGTTTCTGGTTTACCCAGGAGAACGCGTGCCGGACGGCCCTCTTGGGGGGGTCCACAACCTTCAATTTCGCCCAGCGCAGGGACTTCTGAAGGCGTAGGAAGGCGGCGCGGGAACCGCGGTAGACCAGATCCCCCACCAGCAGGTTTGCCACGAGAAAGCCCCCGGCCAGTGAGGCCGGGACGTAGAAACGCACCTCGCCCCAATTGACTATGAGGACCACCACGCCCACGGCCGCCAGGGTGACCAGGGCAACAAGCGCGTCAAGCAGGTGATAGCCCAGGTTCTTGGGCCGGAAGACCGATCTGTAGGCGCGATATGTATGGAAAAGCAGGTCTGTGCCGATCCCCAGAAGAGCGAGGACGGCGACCCGCCAGACCTGAATTTCTACCGGGACGTGCATCTTACCTGAAGAGTCGCTGCAGGAAACCCTTGTCTTTCTGGCGCGCTTTAGAGCGATCGAGTCCCGAGTATTCCAGCCCTAGGAACATCCCTTCGATGACCATGTATCCCTTTTCCAGGTCCAGGCTGGTGATATGGAACTCCTCGCCGGCCAGAGAGACCATCCCCATGTCGGTCTCCACGACCACCTGGCGATCATCAAAACTCTCCACGTGGACGACTCCCTGGATACGGACCTGTTCACGCTGAAGGATCTCTATTTTGTGGCCTTTTTCGCCGGTTTCGAATTCGTCCAATGGGCTTCCCCCCCCCGCACATGGACATCTCTTCGATAGCTATGCGAGGAGGCACAAGATATGCCCGGGCCGGCGACGCCTCAGTGTGTCCTTGACACCAAAAAAGTGCATAACCTATAATGAGTTTTGTCTGGATTGAAACGAAGTGCAGGAGGAATGTTCGAGGTATGCCGCTCGACGTCGGAGCGATCGTTGAGGGAGTAGTCACCGGAGTCACTAATTTCGGCGCTTTCGTGAGCCTTCCGGATGGGAAAACCGGATTGGTGCACATCTCGGAAATCGCCGACGCGTACGTAAAAGATATAAATGAGTACGTGAAGAAGAGCGACTCGGTGAAAGTCAAAGTTCTGTCGGTCGACCCTTCAGGCAAAATTGGTCTTTCCATCAAGCAAGCCAGCCCGACGTACCGCCCGCGCAACAATCCGGAATTCCGCCGGAACAGGGCGAACTTCGAGGATAGGTTGACTCGTTTTATGAAGGAAAGTGACGAGAGACAGACAGACCTCCGCAAAGCCACTGATTCCAAACGTGGCGGCCGCGGCTCCAGAAGAGACACGTAGAGCGCGGGCCGAGGGCGCCACCAGGATGGTTCTCGGCCTGCGAAGTATAGGCAGGTCAGGTTGACAGCGGGTTCGCCTGCTGTTTTACTGTTTATGGGAACGTTCTTCTACGTACTGATACGGCACATGCCGGGATGTTGGAATTGGCAGACAATGGGGACTTAAAATCCTCTGGGTCGTGAGGCCCGTGCGGGTCCGAATCCCGCTCCCGGCACCAGTTATCTTCATCTGTTTCCGCTCGATTTGTTCCCCCCCCCACCCGTTTTATCCCTAAATGCCACTTATTGCTCTAAACCGGGCTGTGCCATATTTGCTTGATTTCGGAAGACGCGCAGCATATGGTCCTTTTCGATCCTGGTGGGTGCCGGGTAGGACGGGTTTGAGGAGGTCTCAACATGGCGGAGACTGCTGGTGCCAAACCACGTGAGCCAACTTCGCCCCTCTTCTTTGTGGTGCTGGGCGGTCTGCTACTACTGAGGTTCCCCCTTCTGGTGACTGCCGGTCTCGTCCGCAGATTGGGTCCCTGGGTTGAAACTGTGTTCGACAGTGGCACATTTGCGCTAACCACTCTAGGCCTTTGGACTGTCAGGGACCGCCTTGGTCACTACAACATGGGTAGCGAAACTGTGGCTCTCGCGATGCTCACGCCCTTTCTGTATGTTGCTTCGGCGGCCTCTTCGGGGCGCGTCTCGAAGGGGTTCCCCTACCCGTGGTTTCAGATGTGCGTCTCCACCTGCCTGCTAGCGGCGCTCTTGATAGCCCGCTGACGCCCGCCGACGGTGAACCGGGGGGTCTTGCGTTGGATCGCGATTGCCGTCGTGGCTGGCCTGTGCATGGGGACCGTTTCGGGCACGGCAAACAAGTTATGGCCATCAGCGCCGTGGAAACCACCGGCATCTAGGAAAGCGCTTCAAAAGCGCTGCAATGGAAGTCAAATCGCCTGATTCCCAGG
>JBBDIP010000030.1:0-27727 GCA_040880305.1 Bacillota bacterium | reverse complement strand
GGTCTCGGACGGCCGGATTCACCCGGCGCGGATAGAGGAAATGGTTGAGAAGGCACAGAAAGACGTAGACACCCTTATCAAGCAAGAGGGCGAGCAAGCAGCCCTCAACCTCTCGGTTCACGGGCTACACCCGGAACTGGTGAAGCTCCTGGGCAGGCTCAGATTCAGGACCAGCTACGGCCAGAACGTGCTCAAACACTCAGTCGAGGTCGCCCACCTCGCAGCCAGCATGGCCAGCGAGTTGGGATCCGACGTAGCGATAGCCAGAAGAGCCGGCCTTCTGCACGACATAGGGAAAGCCGTGGACCACGAGGTAGAAGGATCTCACGTCGCCATCGGGGTGAACCTCCTCCGCAGGTACAGAGAGTCGGGCGACGTCATAAAGGCGATGGAAGCTCACCACGGCGACGTGGAGGCCGAATCGGTCGAAGCTTTCCTGGTTGCCGCAGCCGACGCTATCTCGGCCGCCAGGCCGGGCGCCCGCCGCGAGACGCTGGAGATGTACCTGAAGCGTCTCGAGAAGCTGGAGGAGATCGCCAACTCGTTCGAGGGAGTCGAGAAGTCTTACGCCATTCAGGCCGGGCGCGAGATCCGGATCATGGTAAAGCCGGACAAGATCGACGACCTGGGGGCGGTGCGTCTCGCCAGGGACATCGTGAAGAAGATAGAGAAAGATATCGAGTACCCTGGGCAAGTTAAGGTAACTGTGATTCGAGAGACTAGGGCGGTGGGATACGCCAGGTAGCGAGGAGGTTAGAGGTGCCAAAAAGAGCGCTCGCGAAGGCGGAGGGAAAGATCAGGAAGAGGCGGCCGTCCAGCCGGGACGTGGAGATCCTGGCCACTCTCTTGGTCGCTTACCCCCAGGTTTCCAGGGTGACGTTTGATCCCGAGAAGAAGGCTCTGGGACTGGTGTTCCTGTGCCGGGGTCCTGCCGGGACCAGGCAGAGAAGAGCCTTATCTCGCCTCTACGCCGATTCAATCGAGGTGTTCCTGCGCCTTACGGGCAGGACGCCCAGTGTCGTCAAGGCTACCTGGGAAACCATGGGCGACTTCTACTGCTTCCAGGTTGAACGGGACGTGGCGTCGCTCTCGCCGGAGGAGCTCAACATCACGACCGACCTGGTATCAGAGAGGGCCAAACTGGTAGTCGGGCCGGAAGAGGTCGAGATGCCTGACAGTTCAGAGGACTACGCCTGGTCGGCCAGGCTCTTCTTGCAAGAGATGCTGGAGCAGGTCAAAGACCTTCAGAGCACGCGGAAACTGGTCGCGCTCCGGGAAGGCGAAAAGGTCCTGGTGTTCGACAAGTAGAGATGTAGGTCGGATCGGGGGTACTGGATGAACGTAGTATTCGTGGGCGACGTTTTTGGTTCGCCGGGCAGGGATTTCCTCAAAGAGATCCTCCCATCGCTCATATCCAAGTACGATGCCGACTTCGTCATTGTCAACGGTGAGAACGCCGCAGGGGGCAACGGCCTCACGCCCGAGGTCGCTGATGAGATCTTCTCCTGCGGCGTCGACGTTATGACCTCCGGGAATCACATATGGGACAAGAAGGAGGTTTTCTCCTTCCTTGACAGCGACCGGAGGGTGCTGAGACCGCTGAACTACCCTCCCGGCGTCCCCGGGAAAGGCTCGGGGGTTTTCTCGTGCAGGAACGGTCAGTCCATTGGCGTGGTCAGCGTCTGCGGTCGAGTGTTCTCCCCGGCAAGCCTTGACTGCCCCTTTCGGACTGCGGACGCCGAGGTAACTCGACTCAAGATGACCACCCCTACCGTGCTGGTGGATTTCCACGCAGAGGCCACCTCAGAGAAGATCGCCATGGGCTGGCACCTGGATGGCAAGGTCAGTGCGGTGTTTGGAACCCACACCCACGTGCAGACGGCCGACGAGACCATCCTGCCAGGCGGGACCGCTTACATAACCGATGCCGGCATGACCGGCAGCGTGGAAGGCGTCATCGGCGTGAAGAGGGACATCATCCTCCGGCACTTCCTCACTCAACTCCCCGTAAGACACGAGCCGGCGAAGGGCAGGAATCAGTTGTGCGGGGTCTTTTGCAGCATTGACCCACGCGGCACTGCCCGAACCGTGGAAAGGATCATGATCCGCGAATAGGCTCTCTGACTCCCCGTTTTCAGAGTGTGTACAATTGTCTTGCCAAACCTCGCCTTTCCCGGTTAGAATGAAAACAGCAACTGGCAATAACTAGAAGGATCACAACCTTTTTGTAGCGCCATAGTTACCATATGGAGGGGAAAAGCGTGGGGGCAAGCAATGTAGATCGCCGGGAAATGGCGTCGGTAGAAGTACTCAAGGTATCCTCAAAGAGTAATCCGAACGCAGTTGCGGGCGCCCTTGCGGGCGTCATCCGGGAGAGAGGCCACGCGGAGGTCCAGAGCATCGGCGCAGGCGCGGTGAACCAGGCGATCAAGGCTGTCGCCATCGCGCGTGGATTCGTGGCACCCAGCGGGATAGACCTGGTCTGCGTACCGGCGTTCACCGACGTCCTCATCGATGGGCAGGAGCGCACAGCGATCAAACTGATCGTCGGACCAAGGAAATAGATGTGTCGACCCCAAGCATTAGTCCTGGCCCACGCCGGGACGTTTTTGCTTTGTCTGCGGATTTCTGCGATCTCCACACCCACACTTCCGCTTCCGACGGGAGTCTAACCCCGACCGCATTGGCCCGCTACGCGCGTGACAAAGGCCTTAGATCCGTCGGCATCTGCGATCATGACACTATATCAGGCATTCTTTCTCTCTACCCACCGCAGGGATCTCCCGATGTCCTGCGGCCTCTTATCGTAGATGGGGTGGAGATCGTCCCCGGCGTCGAGATCAACAGCCAGTGGAACGGGCGGGAACTCCACATCCTGGGCTACTACGTGCCTTTCGGACAGGGGCCTTTCCAAAGCCTCCTGAACCGGATGCAGGAGTCCAGGCAGGACTGCGTCAACCAGATGGTCCTGGCCCTGGGGCGTCTCGGGATGCCGGTCGACCTTGCCCGGGTCATGGAGCTGTCGGCAGGCGACTCCGTCGGCCGCCCTCACGTTGCGAAGGCCATGGCGGAACAAGGTTACGTGAAATCGATCAAGGAAGCCTTTGACCGGTACCTGGGGATCGGCAAGCCGGCCTACGTGGACCGGTCGCACCTCACCCCCCGCGAGTCGGTTAGGGCCATAGTCAGGGCAGGCGGCGTGGCCGTTTGGGCCCACCCCGGCACATCCAAGGCCTTGCACATGCTCGGCGAGCTAGTGGATGAGGGGCTCATGGGGATCGAGGCCTTCCACCCTGAACACGACCGCTCCACTTCCCGGAAGTGCCTTGACCTGGCCGGTCAGTACGGGCTTCTCGCGACCGGCGGTTCGGACTTCCACGGAGGTGTGGCGGGCGAAGGAGGAGATCTCGGGAGCACCGTAGTACCCTATGCCGTGGTTTCCTCGTTGAGGGAACTCGCGTCTACCAAGAGGTGAGGATCCGTGCTGGGAAGAGATGAAGCCGTAAGCCTCCTCGAGTCCGCCCTGAGACACTCTCCGGCCACGCAAACAGAGGCCGGTCTCAACGGACGATCTTCATATGTGACCCGCTACTGCGAGAACTACATACATCAGAACGTAAGCGAGACCGGTTACGAGGTCACAGTGAGAGCCGTCAACGGGAAGAGGATCGGCTCCGCGTCGGTCAACCAGCTGGATGAGTCTGCGGTGTCCGGAGCTGTCGGGCAGGCCTGCCGCATGGCCGGCCTGGCGCCGGAGACCCCCGATTTCGTCAGCCTGCCTTCCCCTTCAAGTGCGCCTGAGACTTCAGGGGGCTTCTCCCGCGCGACCGCGGCGTGCCCTCCGGACCTGCGGGCGGCCTACGTGGAGCGCGTGATCGCGATGGCAAGGGAGAAAGGCGTGAGAGTGGCGGGAGCGCTGTCCACAGACACGAGGGAACTGGCGGTCGCGAACTCCCTGGGGGTCAGGGCATATACGGCCCAGACCAGAGCCGCGCTTACCTGCGTCGCCATGAGTCCCGACTCCTCGGGCTACGCCGAAGACAATTCGTTTGATGTCGCCAGTATTGACCCCACCCGCGTTGCGGAAAGGGCCATAGAGAAATGCCTGCTCTCCAGAGGCCCCGTCACGGCGCCTGCGGGCGAATACGACGTTGTTATGGAGCCCCACGCTGTCGCATCAATGCTCATGTACCTTGCCTTTCTGGGGCTCTCGGCTGAGACCTACCAAGAAGGCAGGAGCTTCATGACCGGCGCCTTGGGGCAGAAGGTTGTGGGAGACAATATAACCATTTGGGACGACGGGCTTGATCCTGCAGGGCTCCCAATGCCGTTCGACTTCGAGGGCGTCCCTAAGCGCAAGGTGATGCTGATCGAAAACGGTGTGGCCCGCGGCGTGGTCTACAACTCGCTGACGGCAGGCAGAGAAGCCAAAGAGTCAACCGGCCATGCGGTTTCAATGATGGGTTTCACCGGCTCCTTGCCCACCAACCTCTTCATGGCCGGCGGGACCTCAAGCGTGGGGGAGATGATCGCGTCCACCAAGAGGGGCATCCTGGTCAGCCGCTTCCACTACGTGAACCCTGTGCACCCGGTGAAGGCCGTCATCACGGGCATGACGCGGGACGGCACGTTTCTCATTGAAGACGGCAGGATCGTCAGGGGACTCAGAAACCTGCGGTTTACTGAGAGTGTGCTGGGAGCGCTGTCAAGGGTGGAGGCGTTGTCGGCCGAAAGGGAAATGGGCGGGTTCTTGCCTGTCATGTGTCCCGCGTTGAAAGTCAAGGGCTTCAACTTCACGGGCACCACCGAGTTCTAGCCGCGGCGCCTTCTATTCAGGGACGATTACCTCGGAGTCCGGGTCAGGGATCTCGTCGTTGTACCGCTTGGCATCAGGGGCCAAAGAACCAGGCTTCCTGGGCCGCCTCTTCTTGCTCGCGGGCACAAGTCTCCCGGGGATTCGAAAATCGCGACCCTCGAGAAAGGTGTCTTCGTTTTCGCTTGGGGCATCCTTTTCGTAAGCATCCTCGGGCTTTGACATGGGACGGAACCCCCTTCGCTGTGATGCGTGGGGCGGGTCACCGGTCGGAGACCCGCCCCCTTCAACTAACTCAACTTTATCTTCACATCCAACGCGCTCAGACCCTTAGGATACGCAAACACCGGGTTAATATCCAGTTCAGCGATCTTAGGAAAGTCCCTGCACAGCTGGCCAACCCGGGCTATCGCTTCCTCGAGAGCCGGGATATCGTCCGCCTCGGCGCCACGGAACCCCTTCAATATCGTGTGGGCCTTGGTCTCGGTGATCATCTCGGTGACCTCGCTCTTGGAAAGCCCCTTGGCCAGCCTGAACGAGGCGTCCTTTAGCAGGTTCACCAGGATCCCGCCGGATCCGAACGCGATCATGGGCCCGAAGGTCGGGTCTTTGGCCATTCCGATGATGAGCTCGTCGCCCTTAGGCATCATCTTCTGGACCTCGACGCCGTAAATCTTGGCCGTCGGGACAGCCCTGGTCGAGTTCTGCATTATAGAGGTGAAGGCCTCGACGACTTCCTCCCTGGAACGGAGTCCGACTTTAACGCCACCCACATCAGTCTTATGCATGATGTCGGGCGAAGCTATCTTCATAACTACAGGATAACCCACGGCCTCGGCTAGCGATGCGGCTTCCTTGGCGTCGTGAGACAGCCGGGAGGGCGCCGCGGGGATCTTGTACATCTCCGCGACCTCGGCGGCCTCGGGCGAGAGAAGGAGGTCACGCCCGTCGGCGCGCACCTTGGCGAATATGGCTGCAACCCCGGCCTTGTTGACATCAGTGAAGATCCACTGTGTGCTCTTGGCCACTTCAGCGCGGAGCTCGCCGTAACGGATCATGCCGCGCAGCGTGGCGATGGCCGGCTCGGGGAACGGGTAGGTCGGGATGCCGTGGTCGTCAAGATACCTAACGCCTTCCTCGACCGCCGCGCCGCCCATGAAGGACGCCACGATGGCCTTGTCGGGATGAGCCTTGGCAGCGTTAGCGGTTATCACCGCTGCGTCCTTGATGTCCAGGACGGCAGTGGGAGAGAGCAGAACCACGGCCGCATCGACCTGAGGGTCCCTAAGGGCCGTATCCAGGGCTATCTGATACCGGTCCGCGTGGGCGTCACCCACTACGTCGATGGGGTTGTGGATGTTGGCGGTCGGCGGCAGCTTCCGCTTGAGTTCCTCTGTAGTGGCCTCGGTAAACTGCGCCATATTCAGGCCGTTAGTCTCCACTGCGTCCGAGGCGACGATCCCAGGACCGCCTGAGTTGGTCACAACCACGGTGTTCTTGCCCTTAGGAATCGGCTGAGTGGTAAACGCGATGGCAAGGTCAAACAGCTCGGACATAGTCGAAGCCCGGATGACGCCGGCGTGGCGGAGAGCCGCGTCGTACGCTGTGTTTGAGCCCGCGAGGGCGCCGGTGTGGGACGAGGCAGCCTTCGCCCCGGCCGCGGTGATGCCGGATTTCAGGACGATGACGGGCACTTTCTGGGTCGCCCGGCGCGCGGCTTCGATGAACCGGTCACCGTCGACCACATCCTCCAAGTACAGGCAGACGACTTTGGTAGCGGGGTCATCGGCGGCAGCCTCGATGAAGTCGGCTTCGTTGAGGTCACCCTTGTTTCCGACGCTGATGAACTGGGAGAACCCGAGGCCGCGCTTAAGGCTCCAATCAAGGATGGCCACGCAGAGGGCGCCGCTCTGAGATATGAAAGCTACGTTGCCCTTCAACGCGAAGGTCTTGGCGAACGTCGCGTTGATGGGGGTGTGGGTATCCATTACTCCCAGGTTGTTGGGGCCGGTGACCCTCATCCCGTGCTTCTTGGCTATGGCGATCAGGCTGTTCTCCAGTTCGCGGCCTTCGGGACCGATCTCCTTGAACCCGGCGGTGATCACGATGAGGTGTTTCACGCCTGCCTTTCCGCAGTCCTCAGCAACTGCCAACGAGGCTGCCGCAGGGATGCAGAAGACCGCGACGTCCACTGGTTTTCCTATGCTGAGGATCGAGGGGTAAGCTTTGTAGCCGGCGATCTCAAGTTCCTTGGGGTTTACGGGGTATACCTCTCCAGTGTAACCGCTGGCCTTGATATTCTCGATCACAGCGTAGCCTATCTTGCCAGGGGTCTTGGAGGCGCCAATCACTGCTACTGACTTGGGTTTGATAAGGGAATTAAGGTCGCTCATGTGCTGCTGCACCTTCCTCTAGTGAATTACGGCGAAGCATGGACTAACAAGGGCAAGTCTATCACAACTCGCTTTTTGCGGTAAACCTGGGAACAAAGCAGGAATCAGAGCCCGCTTTAAGAATGTGTAAGATAATGGCAATTGTGGGAGTGACCTACATGGATCTGTTTTGGGCGGATGTCGGCGACAACCTTAGCATGACTGTCCCGGAAATGAGGTCGATAAGGACCGCTTTCGGCGACCTCCTGAGACTGGGAGCCGGCAACAGAGTCCCGATCGACCTGATGCCGGTTATCGCGCTGATCCACCAGTTCCGGCAGCGCGGGCTCGCGGATGCGGAGATCGAGCGCCGGCTCTTGGAATCAAGGGTCGGCGACAGCTGGCCCGAGGAGGTCCTGTCGCGGATGCAGGTGGTGGTCACGGCGACGCCCCTTTTAGCACCCGAAACCGGCCAGATCCCGGTGCCGGCCGCCGCTTCTGGCGCGCCATCACTTTACCTGGTGAAACCCAGCTCCGATACCACCGAGGCGACTGCCCGGGAGCTGGTCATGGACCTGCGTAGGGAAATCTGCACCCATACCGTCGAGGAAAGGGAACTGCTTCACAGGATGAACCAACTGCTTCAAAACCTCATTCTGGAAGTAAGGGATCTCCGCTACGCTTTCCTGCTAGCGTCGTCGCGAAAGGAGAGGAAACGGGGAAAACGGGGGATTAGCCATCTTCTGTCCGGCTAGGTCTTTGCATCCTCTGCATCTTGCGCCGTTATCTGGAAGTCCCACAGGCGACGCAGAACGCTGCGCATGTGGTTTCGAAAAGCGGGGATGCGCGCCGAGAGGTCCTTGACCACGTCTTTCATCTCCTGCCGGCGAGTGGTACCGGCCACAGGGCACCGGGTCGCGATGACGGGTAGGCCGAGCGCCTGCGCCGCCTTCACGATCTCCCGCTCCTCTATATAGATGAGGGGCCTTATAGCTGTGATGGCCCGTCTGGACAGAAATGTCTTGGGCTCGAAACAACGCAGGCCCGACTGGTAGAACATGTTTAGAAACAGCGTTTCTATGGCGTCGTCCAGATGGTGAGCCAGGGCCACCTTGCGAAACCCCAGGTCGCTTGCGGTCTTGTAGATAGCGCCCCGGCGGAGGTTGGCGCAAAGGGAGCAGGCACTCTCCTGCGGATGCCCCTCCACGATCTTGGCGATCTTGGTCCGCACGACGTGATGGGGGATCCCCAATCTCCCCAGGAAGCCGCCCATCAAGTCAAGTTCCTCTTGGGTAAAGCCGGCGGGTTCACCTGGGTCTACGGTCAATGCCTCGAGCGAGAACTTCACCGGCGAGCGGTTCCTCATCTCCGTCAATAGGTAAGCCATGAGCATGCTGTCCTTGCCTCCCGAGATCCCCAGGAGAACGGGCTCGGGCTTATCTATCATGTCAAAATCAGCTAAAGCCTTCCCAAGCGGGGTATAAAGCCCCCTCGCAGGATCCGTCCGCAAGAAACCCCACCGCCTTTGGCAGTATTGTACCGGAGTTCAGCACCCGCGGTAAGTCAGTGTCCATGGCAGGGAATCATCCTGGCCCAGCGGCGCCATGCTATCATGGTGTGAAACGGCTTGCGGCAGACAATGGAAATCCAGGGGGTAGTTCGTTGACGAGCCAGGGCTCCTCTGACATGGTCTACATGGACAACTCCTCCACGACAAAGCCCGACCCTACAGTAGTTGCGGCCATGATGAAGGTGCTGACCCAAGAATTCGGGAACCCTTCGTCCCTGCACCGGCTGGGCGCCCGCGCCGAAGAACTGGTGCGGCAGTCCAGGCAGAGCGTGGCGGCCCTGATGTGTGCCCGGGAAGAGGAAGTGTTCTTCACCTCAGGCGGGACCGAAGCCAACAACTGGGCTATCACGGCCAGCGTGTGGGCGAGGGGACAGGGATGCCACGTCGTATCGACTACCGTGGAGCACCCGTCGGTCATGTCCACCTTGGAACATCTCAAAGATGCCGGTTACGCAGTCACGCTTGTGCCGGTGGACTGTGAAGGAAAGGTCGACCCCGCCGAAGTACTCTCGGCCGTAACCCCCCAGACAGCGTTAGTTTCCGTGATGCTGGTCCAAAACGAGGTGGGCACCATCGAGCCCATCGGCCAGATAGGTAAGGGACTGTCGGCCATGAGGGGACGCCGGCCGCGCTTTCACGTCGACGCGACCCAGGGGTTCGCCAGGCTGCCAATTGACGTGGGCGGACTGGGGATCGACCTCATGTCGCTCAGCGCCCACAAGATCCACGGCCCCAAGGGCATAGGAGCCCTATACGTAAAGAAGGGGTTCGACATCCCGCCGCTCTTGTACGGTGGCGGCCAAGAGCGGGGCTATCGCTCAGGGACAGAGAACATGCCGGGGATAGCCGGGCTGGGCGCCGCCTGCGATCTGTGGGCCAAGGACCGGTCGCAGGTGCTAGAGAGGCTTGCGAGGCTTCGTGAGGACCTTGTCGCCGGCGTGAGAGATGCCGCGCCGCACGCGGTCCTGCACGGTGCGTCCGGACGCGACGTCGCCCCCTACATAGTCCATTTCTCGTTTCCGGGATACCGGGGCGAAAGCATACTGCACGCTTTGGAGCAAAGGGGCGTATTCGTATCCACCGGGTCTGCCTGCTCGGCGCACAAAGCCAAGCCTAGCCCAGTGGTTCTTGCGTTGGGCGGGAGCGAGGAGGACGCGCTGGGCGCCGTGCGTTTCTCACTATCGAGATATTCGACCCAAGACGACGTCGACCGGGCCGTCGGCGCCCTCGACGAGTCTTTGAAGGAACTTGCAGCCTGGAGGAGAGAGCGTGGAGGAAGTACTGCTAGTCCGATACGGTGAGATCGGTCTCAAAGGAGACAATCGGTCCGAATTTGAAGACGCGCTGGTGCGGCACCTCCGCTACGCCGTCAGGGAGGAAGTAGGGGCGAGGGTGACCCACACCCACGGCCGCATTTACATTACAGGATTGCAGTCCACCGCGCGGGTGCTCCAGCGGATCGCCAATATCCCGGGAGTGGTAGGGGTCAGCCCTGCTTTTAGGGTGAGGCCGGACCTCGCGGCTATGAAGCAAGCAGCGGCGGAGATATGCCGCGGCGCCTGTGCGGGCAAGACCCCGCCCGTGACTTTCAAGGTCTATTCCAGACGCTCGGACAAATCCTTCTCTCTGACGTCACCCGAGATCAGCAGGGAACTGGGAGGAGCCGCCCTCGCCGGCTGTCCGGACGTCGCCGTGGACGTCCACGACCCCTCGTTCACACTCAAGGTCGAGGTCAGGAACGAAGGGGTCTACATGTATTACGACGAGATAAGCGGTCCTGGGGGCCTTCCCTTGGGGACCGGTGGCAAGGGGCTACTCTTGCTTTCAGGGGGCATAGACAGCCCCGTGGCGGGCTACATGGCCATGAAGCGCGGGGTGGCGGTCGACGCCATCCACTTCTGGAGCTTCCCCATAACTGGCGAGAAGTCAAAAGACAAGGTGGTGCGCATAGCGCAGGCGCTGTGTGAGTACAACCCTCGTCTGCGGTTGCACATAGCCCACTTCACCGCCATTCAGACGGCAATCATCGACAAATGCCCCGAGAAGTTCCGGGTCACCATAATGAGACGCATGATGATGAGAGTCGCGTCGCGGTTGGCCGAGAGAATCGGCGCCCTCGGCCTATTCACCGGCGAGAACATAGGACAGGTCGCAAGCCAGACTCTAGAGAGCATGGCAGCCATAGAAGACGCCGCATCAATCCCGGTCCTAAGGCCCCTCATTTGCTTCAACAAGGTCGAGACCATCGCGCTTGCCAGACACATCGGCACATACGACCTCTCCGTTCTCCCCTACGAGGACTGCTGCACCGTGTTCGTGCCCAGGCATCCGTCCATCAAACCCCGGGTCGCCGAGGTCCGTGAGGCGGAAGGCGTTCTGGACGTAGACGCCCTGGTAGAGGACTGCGTAAGCCGTCTCGAAGAATCGCCTCTATAGGACTTGCGTCTCATTTGCGTTTTGGGCCTATGTAACTCTTCCAACCCATGACGATAACAGTGGTGAAGTGAAAAGGGCTTGCGCTCCCGAGACCCGGAAGGCGCCCCGGCAGTGAAGAGCAAGTCCCAGCCCGCAAGGACGCGGGCGCGAAAAATACAGGGAGGTATGACAAGAATGCGTATCAACACCAACATCAGTGCCCTGAACTCCTGGAGGAACCTCAGCGTCACCGGCAACCTCATGGCGAAGTCCCTTGAGAAATTGTCTTCGGGCTACAGGATCAACAGAGCCGCTGACGACGCGGCAGGGCTTGCGGTCTCAGAGAAGATGAGGTCTCAGACCTCAGGCTTGAAGCAAGCGGCCCGCAACGCCCAGGACGGCATCTCACTCATCCAGACCGCAGAAGGCGCCCTGAACGAGAGCCATGCTATCCTGCAGCGTATGCGCGAACTGACGGTACAGGCCGGCAACGGCACCAACAAGGCCGACGACCTCCAGAAGATTCAAGAGGAAATCACCAACCTGGTCGCCGAGTTGGACGGCATCGCTCAGAGGACAGAGTTCAACGGACAGAAGCTCATCGACGGCACCCTCGGCGCGAAGGTCAATTCCGCGACCGTTGGGTCCGACCTAGTGACCGGCACCGGTGCAGTGAAGATCGCTGACGTCACGGGCGCCAAGGTTGGAGTCGGCTACCAGGTTGTGGCGACAGCCACCAGTCTTACCTTAACGAACGCTGACAAGACCCTATCGCAAACCATCGCCATCACCGCGACCAACGCGGTGAAAGTCGGAGACCGCTACAACTTCGACAAGATCGGAGTCACGCTGGAGGCCCAGGCGACCGACATCTCGGCCGTCGGCGGCACCCCCGCAAACGGTCAGTTCGACGTCAGCGGAAGTTCCGTGGCCTTCCAGATCGGAGCCAACGTCAGCCAGACTCTGGCGGTCTCGGTTAACGCGATGGGCAAGACCGACCTGGGCGTGGACGCCATCGACGTGACCGCCTTCGGTACAACCACCTTCGACACCCAATTGGGGCTCATGGACGCTGCTATCTCGACGGTGTCTTCGGAGAGGTCCAAACTCGGAGCCTGGCAGAACAGGTTGGAGCACACCATCAACAACCTGCAGACGGCCGACGAGAACCTCACCGCCGCCGAGTCTCGTATCAGAGACGTCGACATGGCGCTGGAGATGGCCAACTTCACGAGGCACCAGATCCTGCAGCAGGCGGGCACCGCGATGCTCGCGCAGGCCAACGTCAGCACCCAGTCCGTGCTGAAGCTGCTCGGCTAGGATCCAGGTACCGCGTAACAACCGAACCGCTACGAGTGAACCAGGCCGGGGTCTCCGAGAGGGGATCCCGGTTTGCATGTGCCCCTCTCCGAAAGCCACGACATGCTGGGATGGATAACCATTCGTCGAATGGTTTACCCCGCGCCCTCTCAGTGCTAGACTTACCGCAACGTGCATTACGCAAGCTCCACACGTGGAGGAGGAACTTGCTTGTTCAGAAAACTGCCGCCAGTCCTGATAGCAGTTGTTGCCCTTGCTCTGCTCGCCAGCGCCTGCGGACCGGCCACCCCAAATGGCGGGACCACCACCGCAACGCCCCAGAAGGGCGGTGCCATCACATTCGGCCTCATTGGCGACCCGATTGTCCTTAACCCGGTTCTTTCCACGGACGTACCTTCAGGCAGCATCAACAGCCGTGTGTATAACGGCCTCGTTAGGACAAACGAGAAGCTGGAGCTCGTGGGCGATCTGGCCGACAAGTGGGATTTCTCAGCGGACGGACTAACTTGGACGTTCCACCTCAAGAAGAACGTGTTCTGGCACGATGGGCAGCAGTTCACGGCCGCAGACGTGAAGTTTACCTACGAAACCATCAAGAGCCCCGACTACACCGATGTCAGGAAGAATGACTTTAGGTCCATCACTGAGATCGAGGCGCCTGACGACTTCACGGTGAAAATCCACCTGGACAAGCCTTACGCCCCGCTTCTCTCCAAACTCACTCTGGGGATTATCCCGAAGCACATATTCGAGACCGTCCCAGTAGCCCAGATGGAGGAAAGCCAAGCCAACCTGAAGCCCGTGGGCACGGGCCCCTATAAGCTGGCAGAGTGGCAAAGAGGCCAGGTCGTTTCCTTGGAGGCCAACGCCAGGTATTTCGGAGAAGGCCCCTACATTGATAAGGTGGTCTACAGAGTTTACCAGAACGACCAGGCCATGCTCGCCGCTTTGGAAAAAGGCGAGATCGACTATATGGGTACCATACCGACGGACGACGTTGAGAGAGTCACAAAGGCGCTTGCCGACCGCTACGAGTTCACGCCCATCCCGCAAAACGGATACACCTACATCGGCCTGAAGCAGACCGACCCGGTGCTCGGGGACAAGGCAGTCAGGCAAGCCCTCATGTACGCCGCCAACCGCGAGCAGGTCGTGGAGGACGTGCTCAAGGGCTACGGCGATGTCATGAACTCCAACATCCCCAAAGCCTCGTGGGCTTACGCGGGCGATCAGCTAAACGAGTACAAGTTCGACCCTGAGAAGGCCAAGCAGCTGCTTGACCAGGCAGGCTGGAAGCCGGGTTCTGACGGCCTCCGCGCCAAAGACGGCCAGAAGCTAACATTCAAGCTGCTCACCTCGACGGGGAACAAGACACTGGAATCCGCGCTGGTCATCGTCCAGAAGAATTGGAAATACATAGGCGTCGACTGCCAGGTGGAATACCTCGAATGGCCGGTGCTGGTATCCCAGTACCTTGACATGGCTCAGTTCCAGTCCTACGCGCTGGCGTGGAGTCTGGGGATCGATCCTGACTTCTACCTGTACTTCCACTCCTCGGCGGCGGTGGACGACCAAGGCCAGCTGGTTGGGTTCAACGACGTGGAGTTCAAGGACTCCAGACTGGACCATCTTCTAGAGCAGGGTCGCGCCGAGTTGGACCAGGACAAGCGCAAACAGATCTACATCGAGGCTCAAAAGATCGTCAACGATGAACTGCCTTACGTGTTCCTCTACGCCAACAACGCCCCGGTAGCCATGAGCAAGAGGATCCAGGGTGTGACCTGGTCGCCTACCGGCCCCATTTTCCCGGAGAAGTGGTGGGTGAAACAGTAACCCAGGTACACAGTCGCGCTGCTCTCCGCCATCCCAGTGCCATACCCGGATAGGGCGCCCAAGTCGGGGGGGACGACGACATGTCGATCACCGAGCTCGACCCATTTGTCCACCCGCTCCGCTGCCAGATATAATGAGACCTGCGAAGAGGCAATCTCAATCACGATCCAGGCGGTGAAACACGCGTTGCCGGATACGTTCTACATAGAAACCTTTGGCTGCCAGATGAACGAAAGGGACTCGGAGACCATTGCCGCTCTCCTGGTCCGCGAAGGCATGCAGGAAACCAAAGATCCAAAGATAGCCGATGTGATCCTGCTGAACACCTGCGCCGTCCGGGAGACCGCCGAAAACAAGGTCTGGTCGAGGCTGGGCAGACTCAACTCCCAGAGGCGCGGCGGGGAAAGCATGCCGGTGATGGTCCTTGCCGGCTGCATGGCACAGATACCTGAGAACCTCGTTCGTTTGAGGCAGAGGCTGCCATTCGTCCAGGTGGTCGCGGGGCCTGGGAACCTCGACAAGATCCCTGCGCTGGTGAGACAGGCCCGGGAGGCCGCCCGGCTTTCACCGGCTGCCGCACTCAAAGGAGCCGTCACCGCCGTAACCCCGCCTAGGGTGGGGAGCAAGCGTGACGAGTCCACCCAGGTGCTTCCCGAGGGGCTGCCTCGCAAGGATATCCCCGGCGTGACCGCCTACGTCACCATAATGTACGGGTGCGACAACTTCTGCTCCTATTGCGTGGTCCCGTTCGTCAGGGGACCCCAGGTTTCGAGGCCCAGGCAGGCCGTCAGGGATGAAGTATCGGCCCTGACTTCGCGCGGCTACAAAGAAGTCACGCTCCTAGGGCAAAACGTCAACGCCTATGGATGCGACCTGGGTGAAGAAGAGGGGTTCAGCGACCTGCTCCGAGATCTGAACCGGGTCCCCGGTCTTGCGCGGATAAGGTACTTCACCTCACATCCCCGGGACTTCACCGAAGGGATGGTCGACGCGGTCCGAGACTGCGACAAGGTGTGCGAGCACTTCCACCTGCCGCTGCAGTCGGGGTCAAACAGGATCTTGAACCTAATGAACAGGGGCTACACCCGCGAAGAGTACATGGACCTGCTTTCATACGTGAGGCAGGTTGTACCGGATAGCGGAGTGACCACCGACATAATAGTGGGCTTCCCGGGCGAGACCGAAGAGGAATTCGAGGAGACCCTGGAAGTCGTCAGGCAAGCCCGGTTCGACGGCGCCTTCACATTCATCTTCTCGCCCAGAAAGGGCACCGCTGCCGCCAAGATGAAGGGCCAAATCCCACAGGCGGAGAAATCAAGGCGGATGCAGAAACTTGTCGAAGTGCAGTCGGAGATAACCAGGGATATCAACCGGGCGCTGCTGGGGCGCGAACTTGAGATACTGGTCGAGTCGCCCGACCGTAACGAACCGGGCGCTGTCCGGGGGCGGACCAAGACCGGGAAGATGGTCGTTGGAGTGAGCGGCGCACAAACCGGAAGCGGCGCGCCCCTGGACTTGCCAAAGCCGGGGGATCTGGCCGTCGTGCGTATCCTCGAGGCCGGCACCTGGTACTTGAAAGGACCGGTGGTCTCTTGAGAGACGCCACTCCCATGATGGCGCAGTACCGCGCTCTCAAGGCAAAACACCAGGACGCGCTGCTGTTCTTTCGTCTCGGTGACTTCTACGAGCTGTTTTTCGAAGACGCCGTGACAGGCTCGAAGGAACTGGGGATCACTCTGACTGGCCGGGACGCCGGCGACGGCGAGCGGGCGCCAATGTGCGGAGTGCCCCACCACTCGGTTGACGACTACATAAAGACGCTGATAGATAAAGGTTTCAAGGTCGCCATCTGCGACCAGGTGGAAGACCCCTCCGTAGCGAAAGGCCTGGTCAAGAGAGATGTGACCAGAGTCATAACCCCGGGCACCTACTGGGAGGGTGCCGAAGCGGCCTCATCTACCTACATAGCCAGCCTGGTGGGCGCCCAGGCAGGCATCTGCGCGTGCGATGTGTCCACCGGTGAAGTCCTGCTCGCTTCCTTCAGCGAGGACGGCCCCGGCGGGACTCGTGCGGCGGTAGAGGAACTGGCGCGGCTTTTTCCCAGAGAGTGCGTCGTGCCCGACGGCAGAAGGTTCGGTGACCTCCGCAAAGCCGTCGAGAGGAGCGTCCCTGGCGTTTTCGTCACCTCAGTGCCCGAAGACAGTTTTGGGACACCACAAGGCGAATGGCCGGTCGCATCCCAGGTTTACGGCCCGGCGACGGTCGACTCCCTAGCAGCACAAGGCCGTGGACCGGCGCTCCAAGCGTTGGAAGGACTGCTGTCTTACCTCACTTCAACCCAGATGATCGAGATGCGACACCTCAAGGAGCCGGTCCTGTACCTGGACGAGGGCTTCATGGAGGTCGACCGCTCCACCAGGCGCAACCTGGAACTCTTAGAGCGCCTGCAAGGCGGGCGGGAGGGCACCCTCTCCTGGGTGCTGGACCGCTGCTGCACCGCAATGGGTTCCCGCCTCATGAAGCAGTGGATTCAGCGCCCCCTGAAGGACGCCGTCAGGATCGAGGACAGGCTGGTAGCGGTCGACCGCATCTTCAGCGATTCCGCCCTGCGTGAAAACCTGCGTGAGCGCCTGTCGCGCGTGAAGGACCTGGAGAGACTGGTCACCCGCATCGCGTACAAGTCCTGTAACGCCAGAGACCTGGTGGCAGTGGCGGCTTCCCTTGAAGCCGTCCCGGACCTCAAGAAATTGCTCGTGAGCGTAGACTCACCTCTATTGCAGGACGTGCTCGGCCGGCTTGACGGAGTGCCCGAGGTGGTCCGCGGAGTGCGAGACACCCTGGTATCGGACCCACCGCTATCAGTCACCGACGGGTACCTAGTGAGGGAAGGGTTCAGTCCCGAGGTCGACCAACTCAGAGAACAGAGCACAGGCGGCAAGAAGTGGTTGGCTGATTTCGAGACCGCTGAGAGGGAAAGGACCGGCGTAAGGAACCTCAAGGTCGGTTTCAACAGGGTCTTCGGATACTACATAGAGGTTAGCAGGTCCAATGCGTCCATGGTCCCCGACCACTACGTCCGCCGGCAAACCCTCTCCACCGGAGAGAGGTTCGTGACCCCCGAGTTGAGGGCGCAGGAGTCGGCGATCCTGGGGGCTGAAGAAAAGCTCTTCAAGGAGGAATACCGGGTCTTTTGCGAGGTCCGCGACTTCATCGGGTCCTGCATCCGGCGGATCCAAAAGACCGCCAGAGCCGTGACTGAGCTGGACGCGCTGGCTTCGTTCGCCCAGGTCGCGCTCGAGAACAACTACGTCAGGCCCAGAGTTTATGCCGCGGGTGACACCATCATCAAGGACAGCCGCCACCCGGTGCTTGAAAAGGTGCTGCCTCCAGGCGCTTTCGTCCCTAACGACATCACATTCGACCAAAAGCAGCGAGTACTGGTCATCACTGGCCCCAACATGGGCGGCAAGTCCACGTATTGCAGGCAGGCCGCCCTCACGGTGCTAATGGCCCAAATGGGCAGCTATGTCCCGGCGAGATCCTGCTCCATATCCTGCGCCGACAAACTCTTCGCCCGGGTCGGGGCCTACGACGACCTGGTCCTGGGGCAGTCCACATTCATGGTCGAGATGTCGGAGGTCTCGCGGATCCTCAAAGGCGCCACCAAGGACAGCCTGGTGATATTGGACGAGATCGGGCGCGGGACCAGCACCTTTGACGGGCTGGCGGTAGCTTGGGCCGTGCTCGAACACCTGACAGGAGACGTGAACGGCTCCGCGGAGGGCCCGTCGGGTCCCCGTGCCCTGGTAGCAACCCACTACCGGGAGCTCACCCTGCTCGCCGACCTGCGCCCTTCCGTGGCTAACTATGCGGTCTCGGTGAAGAAGAGGGGCGACGAGGTGGTCTTCCTTCGCAAAGTGGGGCGGGGGGTCGCGGAGGGCAGCTTCGGCATTGAGGTGTCGGCCATGGCCGGACTGCCTGCAAGCGTCGTGCGCCGCGCCAGGGAGATACTGCTGGGCTTGGAGGCCGAGGCCAGGAAGGGCGCTCGGTGGAAGAGCGGGATACTGGGGCAGGTGGCGTCGAGGGGCGCCGGCTTCCTCACTGAACCCCTTCCCGGTCAGGGGGATCTCTTCGGAAGCGGGAGCCAAGCCGCGTCCGCGCTCTCGCCCGAGATGGAATCGCTGCTCCGGGATTTGCGGGAGTTGGATATAGACCACATGAGTCCCATGGAGGCCCTGGAGAAACTGTACCAGGTGAAGAAGCGCCTGGCGGGCGGGGAGGAGACGTAGCCTTGGGCAGGATCGTGAGGCTGGACCCGCTGGTTCAAAGCCAGATCGCCGCGGGCGAGGTGGTTGAAAGGCCGGCGTCGGTGGTCAAGGAACTGATCGAGAACTCCCTGGATGCCGGGGCGCGCCGCATCAGCGCGGATTTCGAGGACGGAGGGTTCTCCCTGATCCGCGTCAGCGATGACGGTAGCGGCATGCAGGCAGAGGACGCGCCGTTGGCCCTGGAACGGTTCGCCACCTCCAAACTCTCGCGCGCCCAGGATCTCAGCCTCATCGGGACACTCGGCTTTCGCGGCGAAGCTCTGCCTTCGATCGCGTCGGTATCACGCATGTGCCTCGAAACCAGGGCAGCGGTCGATGAGTCGGGGACCGGCGTTCAGTCAGAGGCGGGACGGGTCATCCTGATTCAAGAGAAGGGGCTGCCCACCGGGACGACGGTTACGGTCAGAGACCTTTTCTTCAACACTCCGGCCAGGCTGAAGTTCATGAAGTCCAAAGGGACAGAGAGACAGGCCATCGTGGATACGGTGATGCGGCTGGCGCTCGCGTGGCCCCAGGTGTCATTCACCCTGCGTTCGGGGGACAACGTGGTCCTTCGGACGGCGGGGCAGGGCCTGCGTAACGCGCTGTCCGACGTCTTTGGCCCGGCCGACGCCGCCCGCATGATCCCGCTTGAGTCTGGCAACGGGGTCTCGGGTTACGTAGGACTCCCCTCGCTCTACCGCCACCAGCGCGATAGGCAGATGTTCTCGGTGAACTCCCGTCCGGTCCGGAACGCCTCGCTCGGTTGGGCTCTGGACCAAGCCCTACTGGGCCTCCTACCGCCCAAAACTTATGCGGTCGCCGTCATCGACCTCTGTATTCCAACCACGGATATCGACGTCAATGTCCACCCGACCAAGGCCGAGGTCAAGTTCGCCAACGACAGAGAATTGAGGTCCAACTTGACAAGGGCTGTGGGTGAAGCCCTGAACAAGGCCGGTTTTGGGATGGCCTCCGGTGAAAGCCCAACGCGCACGCAGATCGGTGCTTACCCTTTTGCAGCGCAGACTGCTGGGCTGCCGCGCGTGAGAGATACCAGCGGCGACATCCACTGGGATCTGGTGCGTGAGCCTATGGCCGAGGCCGGCGCTCCGCTTCCCCCAGGTTGGGAGTACATGGGCTCGGTCGACGACACCTACCTTGTCGCCAGGACCCCGTCCTCGCTTATCCTGGTCGATAAGCACGCCCTTATGGAAAGCCTGACCTTCGCCTCCCTGGTATCGGGGAGCAGCGGTAGCCAGGAGTTGCTGGTCTCCGAGATGGTCCGGCTGGACCCCCGTGAGACTCTGACCTACGAGGAATCCTCGGAGACGCTTTTCGCGGTAGGTTTCAGATCAAGGCTGGTGGGCGATCGTACCGTCATGGTGACCGGGGTCCCGCTTGTACTTGGCAAGCCGCTCCCGCCCACATCGCTGAAGGAAGTCCTAGCCCGCCTGGCCGAGGGAGGAGCAGGCGACCCCGTCCGCGCCCTGGAGGCGGCCCGGATGGAGACCGCGGCCTGCCATGCATCTGTGCGCGCCCAGGAGCGCCTCTCCGCCGACGAAGCGTGCGCCCTGCTTTCAGATCTTTGCAGAAACCCGGGAGCCCGCGTTTGCCCCCACGGCCGACCTACGGTGAGGGAGTTTCCACTCAAAGAACTTGGCGAGTTCTTTGGCAGAACTTCCCACGCTCGCTCTGAGCGGGTATAATGAACTGGCGGAAGGTGCGAGAGTCTTGAAGAAAGTCCTGGTGATCACGGGGCCAACGGCCTCCGGCAAGTCCGCTCTCTCCATGGAACTGGCCTCGCGCTTTCCAACGGAGATCATCTCGGCTGACTCGATGCAGGTCTACCGGGGCATGGACATCGGCACCGACAAAGTGTCCCCCGACGACGCCGCTCGCGTGAGACATCACCTCATCGACGTCAAGGAACCGTCCGAGCCCTGGAGCGTCGAGGAGTTTAAGACTCGTGCAGCAAAGGCCATTGACAGCGTTACCGCGCGAGGAAATCTGCCTCTCGTGGTGGGCGGGACCGGTCTGTACATCCGGGCCCTGCTCCAGGACTTTCCGCTGGTTGACGCGCCGCCCGATTTGGAGTTCAGGCAAAAGATGTGTCGTCTTGCCATAGACCGTGGCAATCAAGCGGTGCACGCGCTGCTCCAAGAGCGGGATGAAGTCTCGTGGAAGACGCTTCACCCCAACGACCTAAAGAGGGTCGTGCGGGCGCTTGAGTACAAAGAAGCCACCGGCGAGCCGATTTCCGACAGGCGTCTGCGAAAAGCCAAGCCGCCTTATGAAATCTTGCTTCTCGCGCTAGCATGGGACCGTCAAGTATTGAGCGATCGAATCGATAATAGGGTAGAGGCTCAATTCGCGAGAGGTTTTGTGGCCGAAGTGCAAAGCCTGTTTGCCAAGGGTTACCGGGAAGACCTTCCAAGCATGCAGGGTTTAGGGTATAAAGAAATCGGATTGTACTTGCGAGGACTCATGACCCTTCAGGAGACAAAGAGCCTCATTAAGCGTAACACCAGGAGATTCTGCAAGAGGCAGTTTACATGGTTCTCCAAAGAAGAAGGAATGAACTGGGTTGCGGCAGGCAAAGATATTGCTTGGACTTCGACCGTAGATGAGGCGTGCGGTATTTGCGAAAAGTGGTTCGCAGTAACCTAGGCGGCAACAGAAGCCGTCACAGCGGAGAGATTCGGAGGGAAGTTGCATGACAGTCACGAAAACCCCTATCAACCTACAAGACGCTTTCCTTAACCAAGTGCGGAAAGAGGGCATTCAGACCACGGTCTACCTGATCAACGGATTCCAGTTGAAAGGGGTAATCAAGGGGTTCGATAACTTCACCGTGATCCTCGATAGCGACGGAAAGCAGATGCTCATCTACAAGCACGCTATGTCGACCGTTACGCCCCTAAGACCGGTCAACACCAATTTCGCCGAAAACGCTGAGAAGGCCCAGCCTGCAGAATAGCGCTGCCGCCCCGACTTGTATGGAACCACATGGCGCTGGGGAGACTTTCCCATGTTGGTTCTATTACATCGGGAGGTGATACTGTGGCACGCGATCCAGTCTGCGGAATGAACGTCCAGGAAGAAAAGAACAACAAGATTAGTTCGGAGTTCAAAGGCCAGAACTACTACTTCTGCTCGGACAAGTGCCGCCAGGAGTTCGACCGCAACCCGTCCAACTTCGCGCGGGACAAAGAGAACCAAAGCCAGAATACAGGCGAGAAGCCGAATGAGAACGAGAGCAGGAACAGGAACGAGAACAGGGACGATAGGAAACCAAGGTAACACACCATTTCGCCTTTGACGGTTATACCGCCCTAACAAAGGGCGGTTTTCCTTTTCTGTGCGTATAATGATGCGCTCAAGAAGATGGTTTGGGGGAGGAACCCGGTCTCGTGAATGGAAACACAGTGCGTGTCGCAAGATCGCCGCACCTCCGCGTCGTACCCGGCCCCACCGAGGCAGACCTCACGGAACTATCAAAGCCCCGAGAGGGAAAAGAGAGCGCCATCGACGAGCTGAATTCGCTAATTGGCCTAAAGCAGGTAAAAAACCTGATATTCGAGATCTTCGCCTACGCGGAGATCCAAAGAAAGAGAGAGAAAGCCGGTCTTTCGAACGAGAAGACCGTCCTGCATATGGTGTTCAAGGGCAACCCGGGCACCGGAAAGACCACGGTCGCGAGGATAGTTGGCCGTCTCCTCTTCGAGGCGGGCCTTCTCCAGAAGGGCCACGTGGTCGAAGTGGAACGGGCGGACCTGGTCGGCGAGTATATTGGCCACACTGCCCAAAGAACCCGGGATCAGATACGGAAGGCCCAGGGTGGGATCCTCTTCATCGACGAGGCCTACTCATTGTGCAGGGGCGGCGACAAGGACTTCGGCAAGGAGTGCGTGGACTGCATCGTTAAGGGGATGGAGGACACGGCCAAAGACACAGTGTTCATCCTTGCAGGTTACCCACTGGAGATGGAGCAGTTCTTGAGGTCAAACCCCGGGCTACGGTCCCGTTTCCCAATCCACCTGGAGTTTCCCGACTACACCGTGGAAGATCTCCTTAAGATAGCTGACCTCATGCTGCGCAAGCGGGATTACCGGCTTGCAGCCGACGCTTATCTTGTGCTCGATCAGATTGTGAGAGACAAGTTGTCTGGAGAAGTCATGCCGGCCAACGCCAGGCTGGTGAGAAACCTCGTAGAGAAGGCTATACGCCGGCAGGCGGTGAGACTCTTGCGAGACAAATCCTTTAGCAGGCAGGATCTCGTCCTGCTCACTACCTGGGAGCTTCTTGAAGCAGCCGGCGATGTTATATAATCTTAGGCGATACGGAGGAAACGCCATTGCCTAAAACACCCCAAGACACCGGAACTGAACTCGGCCTCCCCGAACGGGTCGTGCTCGCCGGCATCCGCGACAGCGGATCCCGCCGAGCCTCATCGATTGGTGGCCGCTCAATCCCCCTGGAGGAATCCATGGAGGAGCTATCTCGCCTCGCCGAGACCATGGACTACGATCCCTGCGCATTTATCACCCAAGAACGTGATTCGCCCGATTCCGCCACCTATCTTGGAAAGGGGAAGGTTCAGGAGCTTAAGGAGTTGGTGGACAGGGAAGGGGCCTCCGGCGTCATTGTCGACGGAATGCTGTCGCCGACCCAGGCACGAAACCTGGAAGACGCCCTGGAGAAACCCGTGATGGATAGAACCGAGCTCATTCTGCGCATCTTCGCTTCAAGGGCCAGCACCAGCGAAGGCAAACTCCAGGTCGAACTGGCCCGCCGCAAGCACGACCTAACGCGGCTCTCAGGATTCGGGGTTGAGATGTCCAATCTTGGCGGCGGCATTGGAACGAGAGGTCCCGGCGAGCAGAAGATCGAGGTGGACCGGCGGACCCTCAGGGAGAGGATCTCCCGCCTGAGCCGCGAGCTGGACAAGGTGGAGCGGGTAAGGGCCGAACAGCGCAAGCAACGCAAGGAGTCCGGCATCCCGCGGATATCCTTGGTCGGATACACCAACGCCGGCAAGTCCACGCTCTTCAACGCCCTGACCGGTGAGGAATCATATGCGGACGACAAACTCTTCGCAACTCTGGACCCCTGGACCAGGAAATGGACCCTGCCCTCAGGCGAAGGGGTGCTCTTGGTCGATACTGTCGGGTTTATCCAGGGACTGCCTCACGAGCTCGTCGCCGCTTTCAGGGCAACTCTCGAGGAGTCGGTGGATGCCGACGTCCTAGTACACGTGGTGGACCTCTCGTCCAAGGCTTGGCCGCAGCAGATGGCAACCGTCAACGGCGTGCTGTCGGACCTCGGCGTCGAAGGAAGGCCAAAGATCACCTGCTTCAACAAGGTCGACCGGGTGAACCTGCAGGATGTAGACGTCGTATCCAGGCTCCACCCTGGAAGCCTGGCAATATCTGCCCTGCAAGAAACCAACCTTGTCGAGTTGGTAGCCGCCGTCGCCCGGGAACTGGCCGGCAAGAGGCAGACCGTGTCCTGGCGTGTGCCCTACTCCAAGTGGGACGTTGTGTTCGAGATAAAGCGCGTGGGAATCGTCCGCGAGGAGCGCCACGGCGACGACAGCGCGGTGATTGTATGCGATCTCAGCCCCGAAGACATTGCCAAGTTCTCCGGCAAGCTTGGCGTCAAGCCCCTCTAAAGAAAGAAGCCTTACGATGCCAAGCACAGTTGCCAGTTACTCGGACAAGATCACCATCTTAGCCCGCGTTGCGCGCGAGCAGGTCAAGCCGGCGTGGGACGCTCTGGACGACTTGGTCCTTTCGAACCAGGCGCGGGTGCTTGACGCCTTCATCGCCGAAAGGATAGGCCTCACCCACCTCTCAGCAACGACAGGGTACGGCTACGGCGACATGGGCAGGGACGCCCTGGACCGGGTCTACGCCAGGGTCTTCGGCGCTGAGTCAGCCATGGTCCGCCTTCACTGGGCTTCGGGTACCCATGTTCTCAAGACTGCCCTGTTCGCGCTTCTGCGGCCCGGGGACGAGCTGCTGTGCGTGACCGGCACTCCCTACGAGACCATGATGCCGGTAATTGGTTCGTGCTCGGACGGGGAGACTCCCGCGCAAAACGGCAGCCTCCGCGATTTCGGCGTCACGTTCCGGGAGATACCTGCTCTTCTCAACTACCAGAATGGCGAGATCGACCTCTTGGGACTGGAGCGGCAGGTCCAAAGCGCGGTGACTCCCTCCACCAGGGTAATCCTGATTCAGCGCTCCAGGGGCTATGCCGCCAGGAAGAGCGTCACTATGGGAACCCTGGAGGCTTTCATCGGGTTGAAGGAACGGAAATGGCCGGGCATCTTCACCATAGTCGACAACTGCTACTGCGAGTTTGCTCAGGACCGCGAGCCCCCTAGTGCTGGCGCTTCTCTCACCGCCGGCTCTCTCATCAAGAACCCGGGCGGCGGAATATGCCCGACCGGCGGCTACGTGGCGGGGACCAGGGAATGCGTCACAAGAGTGGCTGAATCTCTTTACGCCCCGGGTCTGGGAGGAGAGGTAGGGAGCAATCCTTATGGCTACAGAGATGTCTACCAGGGGTTGTTTCTGGCCCCGAAGACAGTGGGGGAGGCCTTGAAAGGCGCCGCTTTCGCGGCCGCGTTTTTCGGAGGCATGGGGTTCCCCGTCGACCCTGCGCCGCTCGAGAAGCGGTGTGACATCGTGCAGGCCATCACCACAGGCTCGCCCGAAAAGTTGCGGGCGCTGGCCCAAGCGATCCAGGCTGCGTCGCCAGTCGATTCGTTCGCGGCACCGGAACCGTGGGACATGCCGGGCTACCGGCACCAAGTCATAATGGCGGCGGGGACCTTCGTGCAAGGCTCATCTATTGAGCTCTCGTGCGACGCCCCGTTCACGCCCCCGTACACTGCGTACCTGCAGGGCGGACT
Organism: Bacillota bacterium; assembly: GCA_040880305.1. GTDB lineage: Bacteria > Bacillota > Sulfobacillia > Fermentithermobacillales > Fermentithermobacillaceae > JBBDIP01. The sequence continues at coordinate 2,175 of JBBDIP010000030.1, read as the reverse complement.
AACCAAGGAGCACGTGATCCTGGCCTGCATGAAAGCAGGGGAGTCACTCTCTCAATGGACAGTTCTGTAGAGCCCTACTACCTTGCCCAAGACTCTCACATCGGGAGACACTATGGGCGAAAAGCGCGGGTTCTGAGGCTGTAGCCTCACGGCGTCCTTCTCGCGATAGAAGGACTTGACCGTGGCCTCGTCTCCAAGCAAAGCGACAACGATGTCGCCGTTATCGGCTGTATCCTGCTGCCGCACCAAGACGTAGTCGCCGTCGAAGATGCCGACCTCAATCATGCTGTCGCCCTGGACTCGAAGAAGGAACACGTTTTCGGACTTCACGAAGCTCCTTGGGAACGGCACCATGTCCTCGATGTTCTCAACAGCCAAGACAGGCAATCCTGCCCTCACCATGCCAACCAGCGGCACCATGATAACGGGCCCCGGCTCCTTCTCGGTGTAAGAATCGATAATGTTGAAAGCCCTGGATTTCTGGGCGACTCTCTTCAAATAGCCTTTACGCTCAAGGTTGCGCAGGTGGGTATGCACGGTAGCGGTAGACTTGAGGCCGAGCATCTCGCCCAATTCCCTGACAGACGGAGGGTAACCGGACTTCCGGATGCTCTCTTTGATGACCTCGAGGACCTTGGCCTGCTGTGGAGTTAACTTCACCATGACGCACCCTCCCGGGCGACTTTTCTGGGGCTCGAACAACAGTTTACCATCAGCGCCGCGGCAACGCAAACGCTAGTTTGCTATCGTCGCGCAAGCATACATTCCCCGGGTACTCAGCGGGAAACCTACTGTGGGCAATGAAAGGAGGGGCGGAATGAGAGACGAATGGCGTGAGGGGGCCCCGACACCCCCAAGGAACAAGGACCTGCCGCTGGAGACTCCCTACTACGAAGAGCAGTTCGACCCGTATTTCGTGGAGCAGATAGACCCCGCCTCCAACCGGGAAAACCAGGAGGTGCCTGCGGAGAGCGAAGAAGACTGGTACTGGCGGGAGCCGGACAACTACTGGCTTGAGGAAGGCATGTGGCCCTGGCCCGAGCCGCGAAGCCGGCGCAAGGAAGAAGAAAGGCCACCCGAGGATAGAGAACCCGAGTAGACCGTCGCCGAACCCCCCAACCTCATAATCAAGCCCTCGCCTGAGGGCTTTTTCATTTAGCTCACAAAACTTTGCGGGCGCTCATAGATTGGAGAGACAAAGCGCCTATGATGGCAATGTGTTGGAGGGGGTTTAAGTGCCTGATCAGCAGTTGACGGAAACGAGCGTATTCACGTGGTCGCGCGAGCGCGAGCTGGTCCCGGTCTACGACCGGTTGCTGGCTTTGGGGGCAACGACGGACTGCCTCGATGCGATACAGGAGCTCTGCGGCATCCACAACGACAAGATGACCGATTGCACCGCTCTTCTGGCCGCCCTCGGCGTCGAGCCGCCGGGGAACTATCTGAGTCTGGATACCGCCGGGGACATGAACACGATTCTGCCCCTGATCTGGTCCAAAGAGAACGACTCCCTGGACAGCGGCTGGCTGCGCATGGATCCCTTCATCCAGGACGAGAGCGCACGCGCCATCCTTATCAGGGGTTCCCGCAGGCACGCGCGGCAGCTCCAGTTGCTCAAGGAGATAGCCAGGAAGTGCAACATCACTCTCATCATCGTGATGCCGGGCCATCCGATCCCGCCGATGCCGTTGCCGACACCTGTGCCGACGCCCACACCACCACCTGTGGCCGGAGTGGTCGAGTACTGCGTCCAACAGGGCGATACAATGTGGCTGATATCCAGGCGGTTCGGGATATCCCTGGACGCCCTCATCAGGGCGAACCCGCAAATCCGCAACCCGGAGATGATCTTCCCGGGCGAGATCGTGAGGATCCCGGCGATGGGGGCCTCAATACCGATTTCAGGGACAATGCCGCCTCACTTTCCGGGAGGCATGGGCGGCAGGCGATACATCGTGAGGCAGGGAGAAACCATTGAGATCATCGCAGTGAGGTTTGGGCTGAACGTCTCAGAACTCACCGCCTTCAACCCCGAGCTGAGGGGGCCGTTCACCCTGAGCCCCGGCCAAGTCCTGATGATCCCCGGCGCCGGAGCGGTGGGCTAGGGCAAGAGCAGAGCGAGGCAAAAGCAGAGCGGCAGCGGGGCGTTTTGCGCGCCGCCAGCCCAAACCCGGG
>JBBDIP010000029.1:0-28111 GCA_040880305.1 Bacillota bacterium | reverse complement strand
ATCTTCGGCTTGAGGATTGTGAAAAACACGGGGTGGCTTAATGTGCAAGTTCACAATATTGGAACGACTGATAGGCCTGCCAAATACCCTCGTCGTCGTGCCCGAAGACCGCGTGACCTGCATCATTGATGACCCGGATGATGACCGATTTTTGGAGTGTGCGATTGCGGGCGTCGTCGACTGCATAGTCTCTGGCGACGAACACCTCTTGGGACTCGGCGTCTTCCGAGGGATTTCGATCGTGAGCCCGAGAGAGTTCATTGAGATGGTGAACCGCGGACGGTGACTCTGGCTCGCGCCACCTCAGCGCCGATGAGCACCGAGACGAAATTGCCCCACATGATTTTCGCCGTCCCAACGGCGACATAGGCCTTGGAGAGGTCGCCAACCTCGATACTGGCAGCCCTGTGTTCCCGCACATTTCATCATGGTATGCAGGAGTCCCTCTTGGCTGCCCGGCATTTGCGCGAAGGTCAAAGTGCTTGTATCCGTACTCAAGCAGTACGGTACAGATTACGAGGTCAACACGTAGCCTTCCTTGAACGGGCTGTTATTTGACCAAGCGTCGCAGAGGATGAGACCCGCCCAGAGAGGCGGGTCTCGTCGGGATTCGTTGAAGACAGTTATTAGGATAGCTCAGGATAGTTCAGGATAGTTCAGGATCAGCTACGGCTTGGTAACCAATTCAGGTATCCACTTGTCGAAGGGCCAGCGCTTCTCCAGTTTGAGGATCTCCAGGTACTCAGGCCCGAGGACGTCCTGCGCCTCTTTCTCGGTTATCCTCTTGCCCGGCCAGTCGGTCCGGTTTGACATGTGCAACACGAGTCTGGCCAGGACTGCCGCAGTTGACTCCAGCGCCCGAGGGGAGACTTTGTCCAGCGTGTCCGCCGCCGAGTGACCCCAGCCCCTGGTACCGGTGCTGGTGTCGCTGAACTCCCTGAGCCCGCCCGCCGGTACGCCCATCAGCTGGAACGGCAGGTGGTCACTGTACAGGCTTTTTGCGTTGGCTACCTGGACCGGCTGCTTCGTGTCCTTGCCCACGCTCTTGAAGAAGTTGAACAAGGAAGTCCAGTGGCCGTAGAGCAGCACGCCGGGCTGCGCGAAGCTCCTTCCGGCGCCGTCCAGGTTGAACATCATCTCGATCTGATCCATCTCGCCCCGGTGCATGTCGACGTAGTTGTACGATCCGCCCAGCCCGATCTCCTCGATGGGGAAGAGGACGAAACGCAGCGTCTTTCCGATCACGTCCTTATCCCTGGCCAGCGCCCGGGCCGCTTCCATGACCACCATCGCGCCTGCGCCGTCGTCCATTGCTCCCGGGGCGATGTCGTGCCCGTCGTAGTGGGCGCCCATCAGGATGACCTTGTCCGGCTTGGTCCGCCCATTGATCTCTGCGACCACATTCCAGACAGGAGCCGGGCGCACCGTATCGGTGGTGGTGATGCGGACCTTCACCGATCCCTTGCCCTGCATCCGGACGATTTCCTCGCCCACTTCTCGGGAGATGCCTACGCACGGGATCTCGACCGGTTTGAGCCACCTGGTCGAGCCCGTCTCCTCAAGCAGACCGGGATCCCAGCGCATCCAAAGGAAGCCGATGGCTCCGCCGGCGATTGCCCGTCCCAGTTTCTCAGCCCTGTGGACCCCTCTGTGGAAGTATGACGGCGACTTGGCGTTGGCCATCACGATCTTCCCGCGGATGGTGTTCCCGGCCACCTCGTAGTCATCCGGGGTGCCGTGCCCAACGTACACCACCTCTCCCTCGACCGTCGACGCAACGTTGTAGGGGAGGGAGATGCATTTGAACTCCTTTGCCAACGGCGAGAGCGTCTCGACCTTGGCGGGTCCGCGGGTCCACGCGTTGTGCATGAACTCCTCTTTGTGGACGTTCTCGAGCCCGTACTCGGAAAACTTGCCCAGCATGTAGTCGACCGCCTTGCGGTCCTCGGGGGTCCCGCCAAAGCGGCTCCCAAACTCATCGCAAAGAACGGTCAGGTTCTTGTAGCCCTCGGTTGTGAGGGCCAGTTCGGCAACGATGTCCCGCTCGGCCGCTTCGATCCTGGCTTTATCCACGTCATTGCCTCCTTAAGGCCCGCCCACTCCTGGTGAGCGCGAGTTTGCCGTCCTCCATTGCCGCCACGCCGTTGACGAAGACCCAGCTGAAGCCGTCCGGGTACTGCCTGGGCTCGTCCTCTGTGGTCCTATCCTTGACAGCCTCAGGTCTAAACACCACGATGTCCGCCTTCTTGCCTTGGACGATAGTCCCGCGGTCCGAAAGCCCGAGTCTTTGGGACGGGAGTCCGGTCACGCGCCTCACGCCCTCCTCCAGGCCGAGGACGTCCGCAGTCGCGTAAAGGGAGAGGTACCTGGCCATGCCGCCGAAACTGTTTGGGTTGGGCAGCATGTAGGGGGGATTCTTGCCCTCGCAGGTCTCGTCCACAACGAACGTGTCGATGGCGACCATGGCCTTTGGATGTTTGAAGAACATCCGCTTGGTGGTCTCATCGCCTTTGCGCAGCCCTGTGGCCGTATACGGATCGTCCGACAGGATGTCCATCAGCGTATCCAGTGCGTCCTGCCCGCGCTCCTCGGCGACCTCGGCCAGCGTCTTACCGTCAACTCCGGCCACCTTGGACTTTGCGATCTTGATGCCGCCGGCCCACCCGGGCTGGACGATGGGATTCAGCACATACCACTTGCCCGCCATGATGTACTCGCGGATTTCCTCGCGCAGGTCGGGCGCTTTGAGGTTCTCGGCGAACCGCTCCATTGACCCCGACGCCTTCAACCACGGAGACAGGGGCGACGCCAAATACTTGGAGTAACTGACCCCGCCTGTCTGGCTGTTGGGGATGACGTCGAACGTGAGGTCGACGCCACTACTTATGGCGTCATCGATCACCGCCAGCGTCTCCTCGGCCGCGCACTCCGTGAGTTTGGGGGTGGGGGAGGGCAGAATCTGGAACGCGGGGCCGAGGTGCGCTACCTCGAACTTGGCCCCGGTCTTCCTGGCGATCTCGATGGCTTCTTTGAGTCCCTGGATGAGTCCGGGGTTGCCAAACCCTTCGCGCAGGCCGGTCCTCCGCCAATGGGTGGCGAACAGACCGCCCTTCTTGGTCGCGACGCCGATGACCTCCACCGATTCTTCGGGAGTGCAGTACGAGTTGGGCGCGTAGTCCATCCCGTTTGAGATGCCTTGCGCACCTGAATCCATGGCTTCTTCTACATACCGCTTCATAGCCTCTATCTCGTCTTTGGTCGCGTGCCTGCGGTAGTCCGGCCCCATGACCGCCGCCCTCACAGTCCCGTGTCCGACCAGGGGAGCAAGGTTCAGCCCGATCCCGTCCCTGTCCAGCCTATCCAGCCACTCGCCGAAAGTCGACCAGTCCATGTCGAGCCCCTCGACGTCCTTGGCCGCCTTCTTGGCCTTCTGTAGGTCGCCAACGACCTCCTTGTAGTACTTGCGGCGCTCGACCCTGTCCCACCAGTTGTGTTCCCACCACGTCGCCGCGTAGTGCTTGTGCAGCGGCGCAGGCGAAAACCCGCACTGGCCGCAGACGGTCGTGGTTATCCCCTGGCCAATGAAGCTCTGGGCGTGGGGATAAACCAGGATAGTCTGGTCAGCATGGGAATGCATGTCGATGAAGCCGGGCGTGACCACCTGCCCCGCGGCGTCGACCGTCCTTGGAGCCGAAGCACCCTTAAGGTCGCCCACAGCCGCGATGGAGTCGCCCTTCAGCCCCACGTCCTGCTTGAGCCTTGGCTTGCCTCTCCCGTCGATAACATCGCCGTTCCTTATGATGACGTCGAAGTCCATGCGGAAACCCTCCTCGGTCCTCAGCCTCAAGGGAGTTTTCGCCACCCGAACCTCTCGTCCTGCTCTCGCGCCAGGTTCTGACTCTGTCGGTGTCACCTTGCCTGAGCGCGGGCCGGTATGACCTCCTTTACCACGATCCGCGCCATACTGGCCTTGTATTCGGCCGACAGCTTCTCAAGAGCCTTCACATAGGGACCGTTGGTGTCAACCTGCCTCTTCGGGGCGAAGTCCGGGATGGCCTTCAGCAGCCGGTTCAGGCTGAGGTCCTCTGCTGTCACCACTACGAGTGTCACGTCGTGCTCCCTGCACAGGCCCATCTTCATCAAGTCGTGGGAGCGCAGCTCGTTGAACTCCTCGACTTTCGGGTGCTGCTTGGTCACCCCGAAGTGCTGGGGTCCGTGGTGCTCGAAGCCGAGCCTGAGGTCGGGATAGTGCCTGTCCAGCTCCAGCGGCTCCCCGGTCAAAGGGTTCTGCAGGAACGACGGGCGAGCGTTATCCATGTAGTCTTCGGAGATTATGAGGTAGTCCAGCCACTTTCTCAGCAGGAACTCGCCCTTCAGGGGGCTTGCCTGGAACGCGGCGAGCAACTCGCGGACCATTTGCTCTTGAACTGGGTAGGGGATGGCGGGCACGGGGACTGCTCTGTTGCCAAACGTGGTCTTGAACACCCATCCCTGTCTTGCGAGCTGGCCGCACAACTTGGAAACGTGGGGGCGGCTCAGCCCGGAGATCTTGGCTAGGGCGACCAATGACTCCGGTCTGTAGATCTCGGTCACGACATACAGGAACTTTGCCAGAGGAGGAATCGTCCTGTCGGCAAGCAGGAGTTCCGGGACCAGAGTCGACTGCTTCACCGAGTCCACCCACCTTCCATTCGACCGCCCCGTTCACTCGACAGGAACTGTAGGGGCTGTCGGAATCTGGCAATATTATCCTAGATGTGACAAATCACGTCAACTCCGTTCCGGGGTTGACGCACCAAGGTTGGATAGGTGAATTCCATCACGCATCTCGTGCGACCGTTGCCGACTAGAACGCTGTCTGGCGAGTACGTTCACCGCAGGACGGATCCTATGGCTGACGTGACTCAGGGAACGGTCGGTCGCGGGCAATTGACCCCAGGGACCAACTGACCCCCAACCAGTCACCCACGGCACCATGCGGTGTCGAGGCGTCACCCGGGTGACTGTTGACAGCTCATCCGTCGCCCTGGCGACTGGGAGCCTCAGATTTGGTCACCCTGGGCAACTGCCGGGGCCAGACCGTCGGCGGGCGAACGCACGACGGCAGGTTCGTTCCCCATGTGACGGTCGAACCGCTGCCCAGGCCCTCCGGCATCCTCCACACCCTCCGGCATCCTCCGGCATCCTCCGGTACACTCCGGTACCGTCACAAGAGAAAAGGAATGCATTAAGGTGCGCGCTTCGCGCGCCGATAGTGGCTGTAGGCAGACATCATTAGCGGAGTGCGAGGCGAGGCCAGTGTTCTCTGTTCCTGTGTGGTTGGCTGAGGCTTTGGGTTCAATGTTGCTGGCGGGTATCTGTGGGGCAATGTACGCCAAGGGTCGCGAGAAGTTCATGGCATACTGGCTGTTAGGCTGGGTTTTGGTCATGCCCGCGGCCAGTCTGATGTCGCTACCCGAAGTGTCCGCGCCGATCGCCGTCCTTTACGAGGTACCCCGCATCGCAGCGTGTTATTTCCTCCTCAGGGGCAACCACGAGTTCTACGGGCGGCCGATCCCCCGTATCTACGAGCGCTGGGCGGCCGCCACCCTTGCCTGGGCCCTGTCGGGCTTCCATCCCTGTATAACCTCCTGCCAAAGCCGTACGTGGTCTCACTCATCTTCCCGTCCTTCGTCTTCCAGGCGACTGCTTTCATAGTGAGTGGCGTGCTGTTCCTGCGCGCTCCGGGGACTCGTCCGCTAGGCGGACGCCTTGCCGGATGGGGCTACGTCCTGATGGGGCTCCACGTACTGGATTACCCACTCCTGTACAAATGGCCGGGGGTCGTCAAGTGGGGTTACATAGCCGCGTTCCTCCTGGGGGTAACCGCCGCTCTGGGGAGCTTCCTGGCCTACTTCGACAGGCGTGAGACCCTGGCCAAGGAAGAAGCCGAAGCAGCCCTCATAGCCAGCGAGGCCAGGTACCACGAACTGGCTGACCTACTTCCCGAGACGGTGTACGAGGTAGATCCTAGCGGAAACCTTACCTTTGGCAACCGGGCCGGATTCACGAGTTTTGGCTACTCACCGGACGAACTGAGTCATGGCCTCAACGTCTTTGACATGATAGCCCCCGAGCAGATAGACAGGGCGAAGCGCAATCTCGGCAGAGTCCTGTCTGACGAGCCCCGGATGGGCAATGAGTACATCGGTCTCCGGAAGGATGGCAGCAGGTTCCCAGTGATCATCCGCGGGAACCCCATTGTGCGCGGGGGCAAGGTCGTAGGGATGCGCGGCATAATCGTCGATATCACCGACCTCAAGGACGCCCAGGACCAACTACGGTTCTTGAGCCTCCATGACACGCTCACAGGCCTTTTCAACAGGACCTACTTTGAGGAGCAGGTGCGGCGGATCCAGCAGAGTCAATCGCAGCCCGCCGGCATAATCGTCTGCGATATGGATGGCCTCAAACTCGTCAATGACACGCTGGGGCACAGCACCGGGGATAGGCTCCTGACCGTGGCGGCCGGGCTCCTCGCGGGCGTCTTCCGCCAAGCCGACGTGATCGCCAGGGTGGGAGGGGACGAGTTCGCTGTGCTGATGCTGGACCTAGTTCCGGACCCCAAGGTGATCCTGGAAGGGGCTTGCAGGAGACTCCAGGAGTCAGTCGAGGCCTACAACGACGGCCACGCTGAACGGATCGACGCGCTAGGCCCATGCGTAACCTACGCTCATCTATTTCTCATTCTTGTTCTTTGGTGTACGTTGTCAGACAACCGACGACAGCGCATGCTGGGTCGTACTTCCCACGAATCGCGCTCACCCCGCCTTTTGGTCTATGCGATGATAGACATGCACGGAACATACACCCAAGCGTAGCGGACGGCATCCACTCCTCCAAAAGCGAGGAAGCCGGCCATGAAGGGTATCAGAGCAATTCCTGATCGGTTCACGGTCCGCACAACCCGGGCGGGTCACTCTCTTGACCACGCGCCGGACAGCCTCTCCTGCCCAAAGCCCTCACGAGCCGTAGGGGCGCTGACGCTCCACTGGCCGGCTGCCGTCCTGCTGCAAGAGCAACCGGCAGTCAACCTAAGTCTTGAGGGAATCGAAAGAACAATTAAGGGAGGCAAATCCAGATGACGAAGCTTTTGAGAAGGTTGGTTTCCGAGGAAGAAGGCCAGGGAATGGTCGAGTACGCTCTCATTATCGGCCTCGTGGCGATCGTCCTCATCGTGGCAATCCAGGGCATGCAAGGCGGCATCACCGGAGTGTTCGACCGGATTCGCGACACGCTCAACGGTACCCCGTAATAGACTTAGCCGGCTGCGGAGGAGTCCCGCCCGGACTCCTCCGCAGTATCTCAGCGACAAGTTCCGACGATCTCAACGACTGATTTCCACAATCCGGAGGCGAGGCTCACTTGACCAGTCCTTCCGTCCTGACCGCAGTCACAGTGATTTGGGCGGCCACAGCCGCCTTCTGGGACCTGCGGACGCAGAAGATCCCCAACTGGCTTACGTTGCCGGCGGTCCTTTTGGGACTTGTCCTAAACGCCGCCATCGGCGGTCCGTCCGGTCTTCGGGCCAGCGCGCTCGGCACGGTTACGGGAGTCGCCCTGCTGTTTGTGCCGTTTGCGATGGGCGGGATGGGGGCGGGAGACGTCAAGATGCTGGCCGCAGTGGGATCCCTCGCGGGTCCCGCGTTCGTTTTCCGGACTTTCCTATACGGGTCAATCACGGGCGGACTCATTGCCCTAGCGGTGATTTTCGGCCGCTCGTACCTGTTGCGCGGGATGAAACTCGGGCCGGCGCCTATCGACGGCGGGATCAGGTCTAGAGCCAAGCAGGTATTTCCTTACGGAGTGGCGATACTGGCGGGCGTGGTCGCCGCCTACGTGGTGAGGTGAGGCTTATGTTGAGCAGGCTGGCGCGGTCTTGCAGAGGACAAAGCATCGTGGAACTGGCCCTTATCTTACCGCTGCTGACTTTGTTGCTCCTCGGAATCATGGAAGGCGGTCGCATTTTTTCTTCCTACATCGAGTTGGAGAACGTTGCGCGAGAAGGCGCGCGCTACGCGTCGTTGAACTGCACCTCGATATCGGTCCGCGATGACCAGATCCCGGGCTGGGTGGCGTTCACGCTGGTGCCGTGGCTTGAGAGCCGCCTGAGCACGCTGAACTCCGACCTGCTTTCAGTCACCTTCAACCGTACTACCAGCCCAAACGGAGCAGAAACCTGGGTCCAACTCGACGTCTCGTATCCTTTGGAGATCCAGACGCCGGTGATCAGCGACATTACAGGTAATCCTTTCAACCTCCAGTCCAAAATGGTGATGCGGAGCGAGTAACGGCCGAAAGACGAGGAAGACGATGACTGGAGAAGGCAGGTGACGCAGTTGCGAAATGCGACTAAGAAGCTCCTATCCCTAATATCCTCGGAACGCGGGTCGGCCATGCTGCTCTCAGGGATCGCTATGGTGGTCCTGGTCGGCTTCACGGCGCTGGCGGTGGACGGCGGCTACATGTACTTCAGGCACACCGAGATACAGGATATCGCGGATGCCGCCGCTCTGGCGGCCGCCTACGAACTGATCACGGAGCCCGGCACTACCCAGGACAAGCAAGTGGCGGCATTCGCTTCTGCGGTCGAGTGCGCCCGGCGTAATGGCTTTTCGACCTTGAATACCTGCGGATACGCGACCGACGTTTCGCAGGGCGGCGAGAGCGGGCGAATGACCGTGTCCTTCCTCACGGACCCCGACGAGGCGCGGGTCGACATTACTCTGAACGCCAGCACCTTTTTCGCCAAAGCGCTATCCATCGGCACGGCTCCCATGGGAGTCAGGGCTATCGCGGAGGTCACAAGCCAAGGGGGGTCTTCGGGCGATGAAGACCTGGTGCCGTTGGCCTACTTTCAAGCCACCTACAAGCCTGGCACCAAAGTGCAGATGACGCTGGCTCCCGGTGAAGGCGTTAAGGGCAACTATGCCTTCCTCGATTTCGGTTCTCCGTGCAAGTTTGGAGAGTACCTGGAGGAAGGGTACCCGGGCACGGTCAGCATGGGCGACCTAGTGGAGACTTACCCGGGAGTCAGCGCCGGACAGGTGAAGCACGCGCTGGCCGACAGGCTTGCCGGATGCACTCATTGCTGCTCCGTGACAGGTTCTGGCCCCAACCTTGAGTTCAACATCACCGAGCCATGCCCCAAGGTAGTGATTGTCCCCGCGGTGTCCGGGTTCCACGAAACCTGCGGGAAGAGTTACGTGACCATAACCGGCTTTGTGAAAATCCTAATCGAAGACTACAACGAGACCAACAAAGTGCTTACAGCCTGGGTCCTTGGCCAGGTCGCCCCCGGGGACTTCACCGGCACCAGCGGCCTGCCTATGCGGTCTGTGCGGCTCAAGTAGCCGGCGTATCCCAGGTTTCAAGCGAAAGGGTGGCATAGATGGCCAAGTCGAGGCTGTGGTTTGTGATAACGCTTTTGTTCGCCATCCTCACAGGACTTTTGGTCTTCAGATACCTGACAGGCGCTCAGACTGCCGCCGTAGATGAGGTAATGGCGACCCAGGTGGTGGCCAGGGTCAAAATCCCCACCGGGACCAGGATCTCCGCCGACATGCTCGAGACGGTCGAAGTACCGGTCAAGTACGCCCACCCTTCAGCCGCGACCGACCTCGAATTTGTGGTCAACCGGTTCGCCCTGATTGACCTCCTGCCCGGTGAACCTGTCCCCACCAACCGGATAGCCAGTGAGAAGACCGTGAACGAGCTGCCCTACAAGATCCCCCCGGGGTTTAGGGCGATGACGGTCCCGGTGAACGCTCTCAGCGGGGTGGCCGGCCTTCTAAAGCCGGGGCACTACGTGGACGTGCTGGTGACCTATAGCGGGCCCGACCCGGTCCTGGACGCCAAGGCCGTAACGCTGGTTCAGAACGCGCTGGTTCTGGCCGTGGGGTCGGAGCTTCAGAAGATAGAAGGCGTCCAGGTCTCGGAGAACGTGACACTGGCGCTCCGGCCGTCCGACGCGCAGTTGGTGGCGTTCGGCGAGTCAATAGGGCGGATAAAGCTTGCGGCGCGGCCGGTGGGCGAAGACGACGCACCTGTCCCGCGCTATATGGACGTGGCGCGGATGCTGGGATTGTACCCGTAGAGAGGTGTCCCTATTGCAGCGACCGACTGTACTCATAATCGAGGACTCTGCCGGCAGCGCCCTCAAAGAGCGTCTATCGAGCCGCTCTGAATGGGCGGTGGTCGGATCGACCGCCAGCCCCGAGGTCGGGTTCACCCTGGCTGAGCGGTACCAGCCGACCGTCATCGTGCTCAACCTCGACATGCCAGGGAACAAGGGACCCTCGCTGGCCGAAACGCTTTCGCTGGAACTGCCCATGTCCTGTCTGGTCCTTGCGACCGCCTCGGACAGCAAGAAGGCGCTTCACTTGGCGCTTCAGGTCGGTGCCAAGGACGTCATCACCTTGCCTGTCGAGGACGATAGGCTGTTTCGCATCATCCAAAGGGTGGCAGAGCAGGGGCAGAAGCGGCAGGAATTGTTCTCCGTTCAGAAGAAGGCAGCTAAGCCCCAGTTCAAGACCATCACTGTCTTCAGTACAAAAGGCGGCGTGGGGAAGACCACTATAGCGCTAAACCTGGCCATGGCCATCCAGCACCTCTCCAGGAAGCGGGTTGCAGCAGTGGACCTGGACCTGCTCTCGGGAAATCTGGGTTTGATGGCAGGCGTGACCTGGAAACGAACCATTAAGGACCTGGTAGACGATGTCGCCAACGTCGATAGGGAGATGGTGGAGGCCTACTGCGCCCTGCACCCGACCGGCGTCCGGATCCTCCCGGCGCCGTCGCAGCCCGACTTCGCCGGATTTGTCCAGGCCGAGCAGGTTCAGAAGGTGCTCTCGCTCATGTCCGAGGTCTTCAACTACGTGATAGTTGACGCGCCGACCTACCTGCACGATACCATCCTCCCTGCCCTTGAGATGTCCTCGGACATCGTCGTCGTGACCACTTTGGACCTCGCCGCCATCCAGAACATGAAGCAGTGTCTGGACCTTCTATCCAGGCTGTCGATGCGGCCCAAAGTGCGGGTGGTAGTGAACCGGGTAGGGTACACCGGCGGGCTCAAGATTAGGGATCTGGAGACCGAGATGGGGATGCCGGTGCAGTGCGTCCTGCCCGCAGACGAGAAACTGTCGGTGGACGCCGTCAACATGGGGAACCCGGTCTACCTCTCAGCCAGGGGTTCGGCGCTCTCCCGCAAGATCGAGGAACTGGCGGGCAAGGTCTTGTCGGACGACGACCGGCCGCAGCCCCGCGCGCAAGCGTCCACGTCATGGCGGGGAGGCGGGCGGTAGATGTCCCTACTCCAAAAGAGGCTGGAACAGCTGCGCGGGCAGCAAGGGCAAGGAATCGCGGTCCGCGAACCGGCCGAGGAGGCCGCTCCGGCTGTAACTTCGCGTCGAGGCCTGATACGGGACGCCAAGGAAAGGGTTATGAAGGACGCGGTCGATACCATCGACATAGACGCGATGGGGCGGATGTCCGAGTCCGATTGGTCCAAATACCTGTCTGAAGCGGTTGGCACTCTGGCCGACCGTGTGGTAAGCGACATGGACCTGAACCTCACCAGGAGCGAGCATCACAGGCTGGTAGGGGAAGTGGTCAGCGAGATAGACGGGTACGGGCCCATCACCCCGCTTTTGGCGGACCCAACGGTCAGCGAGGTTATGGTGAATGGGGTCGACAAAGTGTACGTCGAGCGATTTGGCAAGATCGAGGTGACTGACGTCACCTTCAAGGATGAGGGCCATGTGATGCGAATCATTGAGCGAATCGTGGCGCCCTTGGGGAAGCGCATCGACGAGAGTTCCCCCATGGTGGACGCCCGCCTGCCCGACGGGTCGCGCGTGAACGCCACTATCCCGCCGGTATCCCTCAACGGTCCGGTGCTCACCATAAGGAAGTTCTCGGCCAAGCCCTACGTCATGGCCGACCTGGTGCGATTTGGCACGCTGAATACAAACATGGCGCTGTACCTAAAGGCCTGTGTGGAGGGCCGGACCAACGTGATCGTGTCCGGCGGTACCGGTACTGGTAAGACCACCACGCTCAACGTGCTGTCCGCATTCATCCCCGACAACGAGCGGATCATCACCATTGAGGATGCCGCGGAACTGCAGCTCGCGCAGGACCACGTGATCAGGCTGGAGTGCCGTCCGCCCAACGTGGAAGGGAAAGGTCGGATAGCCGTCCGCGACCTGGTCATCAATTCCCTGCGTATGAGGCCGGACCGGATCGTGGTGGGAGAGGTCCGCGGCGGAGAGGCCCTGGACATGCTGCAAGCGATGAACACCGGGCACGACGGCTCTCTCACGACCGGGCACGCCAACACCCCCAGGGACCTTCTGTCCAGACTTGAGACCATGGTGCTCATGGCGGGGGTCGACCTCCCGATTCGGGCTATCCGGGAGCAGATTGTGGGCGGGCTGCACCTCATCGTGCACCAGTCCAGGATGAAGGACGGCACCCGCAAGATCACCAGGATAACCGAGATAGTTGGGATGGAAGGCGACGTCATCACCCTGCAGGACATCTTTGTCTTTGAAGAGCAGGGCGTATCCCAGGGCAAGGTGCAAGGCGCGTTCAAGGCGACAGGGGTGCTCCCCAGATCGCTGCCGGCGCTGGAGGCCCGCGGCATTAGCGTGCCGGTTTCGATTTTCGCGTGAGACTGGCGAGATGAGGTCCGTGACATTCCCGCAAGGTTCGGAGGTGAGCCGGTGATCGTTCAGATGGCGGCCTGTGCAGGCATTTTGACCTTCCTCATAGTGTTGCAACTCCGCGACCTGCTGACATGGCGGCAACGCCGCTTGCGCGAGCGTCTGAAGATAGCCGCGGGACAGGGCACGGTCGTCGAGATGCGTGTCAGCGTGGTCAACCCGGTCATGACGGTGCATAAGAGGCGGCTGCGGCTTCCTTCCATCCCCGCGCTCGGGTCCGTCATCGGCAAACCCTATATGGACCGCATAAAGGCAAACCTGACCAGGGCGGGCATCCCTCTAAAGCCCGAGGAACTGGCGGGGATGGGGGCGGTGCTAGCGGTCGTAGGAGCCTGCGCTGGGTTCGTGGCGGGGCGGGGAGTCCTGCCGGCCGTGCTGCTTGCCGCCGTTGGCGTCGCTTTGCCCGGCCTCTGGGTCAGCCAAGTCAAGAGGAAACGGGCGGGCAAGCTGGAGGGCCAACTGGTGGACGCCCTCACTTTGATCGCCAACTCCCTTCGAGCGGGCCACAGCTTTATGCAGGCGTTGGAGCTCGTCAGCAGGGACTCCGCGCCGCCGCTGGCGCCGGAACTGGCGCGGGTGCTCCGCGAATCCAGGCTGGGCGTCTCCATCGACCAGGCTTTCAGTAACCTTGTGGCCCGCTTCGACAGCAGGGACCTGGAACTGGTCGTGACCGGCGTCCTCATCCAAAGGCAAGTGGGCGGGAACCTGGCCCTGGTCTTGGACAGCATCGCGGCGACAATAGAGAAGAGGGTCAAATCCAGAGGGAAGGTCCGGACGCTCACTGCGCAGGGCCGGGTGTCAGCATGGGTGATCTCGATCATGCCCTTCGCCATGGCCGTCCTGGTTTTCGGCTTCTACCCGGACTTCGGCCGGGTCATGCTCACCACTCCCCTTGGCCTTGGGATGCTTGGGGTGGGCGCCGTGTCTCTGGCCGTTGGGATCCTCCTCATCAGAAAAGTGGTGAGCATAGATGTCTAGCAGGCTCAATCTCGCGTACGCCGCATCGGGCGCCGCTTTTCTGACGGCAGCAGGCATGGTCACCATGCTGCGACTTGTGTTCGGGGGAAAGCGCATCCGGACCCTGGAGCGCCTTCGCGGCCTCAAGATCCAGGACCTTCGCGAGGACGACGATGACATCCTTAAGCGTCCGTTCCTGGACAGGACAGCGGGCGCTCTGCTCAGGTCGATGGTCGCCGCCGTTGGGCAGGCCACGCCCAGCAAGGTACTGGGGACCATCGAGGAAAGGTTGGTCAGGGCAGGCAATCCACGCAACACCAAGCCAAACGACTTCCTTACGTCGACCGGAGTGCTCGGGTCCGTCGTTTTGGCCGGGATCTGGGCCCTCATGCGGCTCATGAGGGTGCCGGCACCGAGGGCGTCCATGCTGGCCGTGGCTTCTGCCTTCCTAGCGGCCTACCTGCCGTGGTTCCGGCTCGGGCAAGCGGTGTCACAGAGGCAGAAGGACATCCGCAGAAGTCTTCCCGACATCATGGACCTCCTAATCGTGAGCGTGGAGGCCGGTCTGGCGTTCGACATGGCCCTCTTGCGGGTGGTCGACAAGTTCAAGGGCACGGTGAGCGAGGAATTCGCGCGAGTGCTAAAAGAGATGCAGCTTGGAAAGGCCCGCAAGGATGCTATGAAGGACATGGCCAACCGGGCCGGAGTTCAGGAATTGGGGGCCATGGTCAACGCGGTAATCCAGTCCGAGCAATTGGGCGTCGGCGTGTCGACCGTGTTGAAGCTCCAATCGGACCTCATCAGGGAGAAGCGCCAGCAGATCATCGAGGAACAGGCGATGAAGGCGCCGGTCAAGATGCTATTCCCCATGGTGTTCTTCATTTTCCCGGCCATATTCGTGGTGGTTCTGGGACCGGCAGTGCTCAACATCATGAAGATCCTGACAGGAATGGGGGGCGCCGTGCCGTGAGGACCGTCGTGGACCTGAACACCGGGAGCGTTCTGGCCGACAGGATGCAGGTCGCGGGCTCGTTCTGGGGTAGACTTTTGGGATTGACGGGCCGCCGCAGTATGACCACGGGCGAAGGACTCCTGCTCATGCGTTGCCGCAGCGTTCACACGTGCTTCATGCGGTTCCCCATCGACGTCGCCTATCTGGATCAGGACATGTGGGTTCTGGCCGTTCACCGGGACGTCAAGCCGTGGCGGTTCCTGGCGGGGGTGGAGCAAGGAGAACACACGCTTGAACTGCCTGCAGGCGCTGTGGATAGGCTTGGCGTCAGGGTGGGCCATCGGTTGGAGTGCAGAGAAGCCGGATGATCCGATGGCCGGATGACAGGGTGGCCGGATGACAGGATTGCCGGATGACAGGATTGTCAGATGATTGGAAAGGGGCGGCTTGCTGGCCGCCCCTTACATCTTGATGCCTCACATGGGCTCTGGACTCTCCCTGGAATCGCAATGACTGTGGCTGGAATCAGATCCTGGCGGGTTACCTCAGTGTCGCGTAGAGCCCGCCGAACAGGCCGAACACCAGAACCGTAACCCAAGCGAGCCCTGTGAGCAGCGCGCCCCGGATCATTGACTTCATCTCTGCCCTGAACCTGTCGAACTTCTCGTCCGAGCTACGGGGGCCCGCCTGAGGGAACGGGTTGCGGCAGATCCGTCACCGGGGTGACCCATCGGTGCTGATCCGTTCCTGGGCTGACGGGCGGGCGCAACGAGTTGCCGTGGGTGACGGATCGATGCAAGCCGCTGCCGCCAAACCAGCCTGGTCTCAATCCGCGGGCATTACGCCTACATCCACCCTCATTGACTCCACTGCCGTCTTCGTCAGCCCCTCAAGGTGAGCCGCCGAGCGGCTCTCGGAGTATGGGGCGTCAGAGGTGTATGCTGCGGTCTTGTCATCCTTGGAGAAAGTCACCTGGAACTGGGGGGAGCAGGGCGCGAGCTTGCAGGACGCGAGATTGCCCGGCGCCAGCTGGCGGGTTGTGGTGTCCATAGGCGCAGAATCTGGGTTGTCTGGACGCGCGGCCAGGGTGTTCACACTCGCTGACCGGCTATTGACCAGGCTTACGACGACCCGCGTTGCACGGTACTTGGTCTCTTTGCGGCTGAACACGTCGTCGGTGGCGAACGCCTGGGCTTCGGGGGAAGAGGTGACGAGGGAAGGGGTGACAGGGAAAGGGGTGACAGGGAAAGGGGTGACAGGGGAAGGCGCGACAGGACAAGGGGTGGCGACGGAAGGCGTGATAGGGGGCTGGGTGGCAGGGCGTTTACCTGGCCCTGGCATCACGCGCCCGGCGGTGAAGGTGAACTTGTCGCCTGCGGTCAGGTAGTGCAGGCGGAGGTTGCTGACGCTGAAAACGGCGGGGTTGCCTTCACGCGAAGATGCTCTGGCAGAGGAGAAGCGTGTATCCTCAATGACCTCCACGATGAATACCCCGCAGTGTCCGGATACTTCGCCGAACCGACCTCGAAGGACCAGCGTGGTCTCCTCATCGATGCCGACACCATACCTCGTGCCCAGGTCCCTCACTCCCACAATCAGCCGGCCCAGCCGGCCGCGAGCGTCGTGGTGAGTGCAGAGCAGGACGTCCTTGTCGATGAGTCCCAGCCCCGGCAGGCTGACGCTGTTGTGTGGAGACGAGGCGCTCTCATTGAGGGGGACGTCGGTGATGCTCTTGGGCTCGAGCCCGTTTGCCCGCAGCGCCTCATAACTGGAACCGCCCGAGTACATGGGATTGCTGATGACGTGAGTGCCGGCGCTGTTTCCGGCGACCACTCCGCCGCGGTCCATCACCCGCCGCACTGCCTCGGCTAACGGGCTGTACGCCCCGTCGTCGTCGAGCAGGCTCCGCGCGTGGCTGGCCTGGGATCCTCCTCCCAGGAAAACCGCCTGACAGCTATCGACCAAGTTTACATAATGCGCATCGTTGGCGATTGCATGATAATTGTCTATGGCGAGGGGGACGAAGACGGGCTCAAAGCCCCAGTGAGTGAACCTCTCGCAGTACGTCCCAAAGAAGCTCGCCCGGACGCTTGTCCTGGAGGAACTGGCGCTCAGGATGACTGCCACTCTGGGCCTTTCTCCGTCCGTGACGCGGCGAAGCGTCTGGTAGAACGAATCGCAGACTACGCCTCCGTGAAGTACGAGCGTTGTGGCCATTTTCAGTGCCTCTCTTTTATGTGAGAACCGCGCGCCAGACGCTCGCTGAGGTGAGGTCGGCGAGCCTAGTTGAATGGTTGTTCAACTGTTCAAGTATCCATCGGCTCCAGCGGTATTGAGTTCCCAGTTGGATGAAACGTCCAAGAGTTCCTGCTACAGTCTGTGTTGCATCCTCATCGCGTGCAGGAGTCCGAGGTCGCGAACTTGAACCTTCAACAAGAGGGGGACTTGACTTGATCGGAGTTCTTGCGCCGTACCAGGAGATAGAGAAGATTGTCGATGACATCCGGGTTGACGTCAGGGAGACCATCAAGGTCGCCAACGCCAGGGTAGTCGACGGCGTCATCGTCGCCAAGGAGCTCATAAGGGCCGGCGCCGTCGTGCTTGTGGCCAGGGGCGGGACTTCGGACGCCCTCCGGAGCGCGGGAATCGACATCCCCATAGTGAACATACCCATAACCGCCTACGACGTCCTCCGTTCCGTGGCCGAGGCCAGGAAAAAAGCCGGGCGCATCTGCATCCTGGCTTTTGAAAGCATGATCGGAGGTCTGGATGAAGTCCTGCAACTGATAGGCGACGACACAAGCTTGGTCACCCTCAAAGAGGGCATGAACATATCCGACACTATGAAGGAATGGGCGGCAAAGGGCGAGACCTGCTTCGTAGGGGGTGCCATTACGTGTGAGATCGCCCATTTCAGTGGCTACGCGAACGTCCTCATCCGTTCAGGCAAAGAGGCCGTGTCCGGGGCGATACATGAGGCGAGCAGGATAGTTAAGGTCCGCCGGGCGGAGGAGCAGAAGCGGGTCATCCTTCGGAGCGCCCTCGACTCCATCGAAGACGGAGTTGTGGTGGTGGACTCGGACTGCCGTCCGGAACTGTGGAACTCCAAGGCATCTCTGGTGTTCGGCAGCGAGGACCTATCCTCCAGCGAGACTTTCCGCGCGTTTATGTCGGATGAAGGGTTGCGGCGGTTGGTGCGGGACGGGCAGTCAGGCGACGCGGTCGTCAGGACCGGGTCGGGTGCCAACATAGTGGCGTCGGTCAGTTCGCCGCTCGCCGGCAATAATTCAGGAGGGGCTGTATTAAGCCTTCGCGACGCCGTCAGAGTGGAGGCGCTGGAGCAGAAGGTCCGCGGAGAGGTCCACTCCCGCGGGCTGGTTGCCAAGCGCCGGTTTGGCGACGTGATCGGCCAGTCAGAGATCCTGAAAAAGACCATGTCAGCTGCCCAGGCCTTTGCCGCGGTGGATGCGACAGTGCTTATCCTGGGTGAATCCGGGACGGGCAAGGAACTGTATGCCCAGGCGATGCACAATGTATCTAGCAGGAGGAACGGGCCCTACGTGGCAGTCAACTGCGCGGCTCTGCCCGAGTCCCTTCTGGAAAGCGAGCTTTTCGGCTACGCTCCCGGGGCTTTCACCGGGGCAACCCGCGAGGGGAAACCCGGGCTGTTTGAACTGGCACACAAGGGCACGCTCCTGCTTGACGAGGTGAACGAGCTTTCGCCGAGCCTGCAGGGCAAGCTTCTCCGCGTCTTGCAAGAACGGGTGGTCCGCAGAGTGGGAGGCGACCGCGTTATTCCCGTAGACGTGCGGGTCATCGCCTGCACAAACCGGGATCTGGTGGGCATGATGGAGAAGCACGAATTCCGCGAGGACCTCTTCTTCCGCCTCGATGTGCTCCGCCTGTACCTTCCCCCCCTGCGTGAGCGGCTCGACGACGTGATTTTGCTATTCTCGTTCTTCGTGAAGCGGTTCTCGCAGGAATTGAGCCTGTCTCCGGTCACGCTCGCCGGCTGCGCTGAGTCCATGCTCACCCGATATTCGTGGCCAGGGAACGCCAGAGAGGTGCAGAATGTTGTCCAAAGGTGCCTCGCGCTCTTTGCAGGGCAGGTCATAACCGCCGAGAAGCTGCAGACCGTCCTGTCCCCCCAGGCGAGAAAGGCAGAGCCGGCGGTGACCGTCGAAGCGGGTGCCCCGGCGCCGGTTGCAGAAGAAGCCGGTCCGGGCCGTCAGGCCAAGAGGAGGCAGGGCCGACCCCTAACGACAGACGAGATAGACGCCGCCATCGCGGCCGCGGGCGGTTCCGTCGGCAAGGCCGCAAGCGCCCTGGGAGTCCATCGCTCCACGCTTTGGAGGTACCTGAAGCCAAGATGACGCAGGAGGTGTCGCAATGTTGCACGCGTTGTCTCACGTGTAGCCTGCGACACTGAGCCAAAGGCCGCTTCAGATTTCTACTTCCCCAGTTTCGCCAGCCTGCAGGGATTTCGGCCTTCTCCTACGTAGTCTCCACGGTGGCATGGTTATTGCAGTAAGACTTACTGGCGGCAAAGGACCAACCAATGGAGGCTGTCGACCCATGCACGCACTTGAGAAGATCTTGGCTCGCGTGTCAGGCGAAGTGGCGGTGGAAGCCGGGCAGATCGTAAACGCCCGGGTTGAACTGGCCGAGGTGAACGACCTTTACCTGCAGGTCCTGGTCTCATTCGAGGAAATGAAGGCCAGATCGGTTTGGGACCCGTCAAGGGTAGTCTTCGTCCTGGACCACTACGCTCCCGCCCCCACGATCCTCGCCGCCACGAATCAGAAGAAGATGAGAGACTTTTGCGCCGCCCACCATGTAAAGTACCTATTTGACGTGAACTCCGGCATCTGCCACCAGGTCATGGTCGAAGCAGGTCTGGTAAAGCCGGGCATGCTCGTGGTCGAGACCGATTCCCACACCACTACATTGGGCGCGCTGGGCGCGTTTGGAACCGGCTGCGGCGCGACAGATATGGCGGCTATCCTGGCCACCGGAGAGATGTGGATGAGGGTCCCCGAGATAATCCGGGTGAACTACGAGGGACGCCTCCCGGAAGACATCATGGGCAAGGACCTGGCCCTGCGCACTATAGGGGAGTTCGGCACGGAAGTGGCCGGCTACAAAGGCATTGAGTACGCAGGGGAGGCGGTTTCAGGCCTTTCTCTGGCCAACAAGATGGCATTGTGCAACATGGCGGTCGAGATGGGCGCCAAGACGTCGTACATAGAACCCACCCCAGACGTGCTGGATTATGTGCGCCAGAGGTCCGGCGAGGAGACTCGTCCAGTCCAGACCGACCCGGGTTATGAGTACCACGCAGAGTACCGGGTCTGGGTCGAAGACATGGAACCCCAGGTAGCGTGCCCGTCTCGAGTGGACAACGTCCACGGGGTGTCGGAGGTCGCCGGCGAGAGGGTGGACCAGGCCGTGATCGGGACGTGTACAGGAGGCAGGCTGGAGGACATCGGAGTTGCGGCCCGCTTGCTCGCCGGGAAGCGCGTCAGTCCCAGTTGCCGGCTGATCATCGCCCCGGCGTCCGCAGAAATCCTTAGGAAGGCCATCGACTTGGGCTATATCCAGACGCTGTTGGATGCCGGGGCTACGGTCGTCCCGGCTGGGTGCGGCCCGTGTCTTGGCGCACACCAGGGCGTCCTCGCGCCGGGCGAGAGGTGCATCACCGCGTCCAGCAGGAACTTTCCTGGGCGTATGGGCAGCCCTGAGGCCGAAATATTCGTCGCGTCGCCCGCCACGGTCGCGGCCTCGGCCATCGCGGGACGCATCGCCGATCCCAGGAAGGTCAGGTGACGGGGGTGGGGCTCATGTCGATTGAAGGCAAGGCGTACCGATTCGGCGACGACGTGGACACGGACCAGATCGTCCCCGGCAGATACCTGGCTCTGGTCAAGCCGGAGGATATCGCGCTCCACGTCATGGAGGGCGCTGACCCGGGCTTCGTCGGGCGGTTCGTCCGTGGATCAGTCATCGTAGCAGGTAAGAATTTTGGATGCGGCTCGTCCCGTGAGCATGCCCCGATCGGCCTCAAAGCGGCCGGGGTTTCGTGCGTCGTGGCGGAGTCGTTTGGCCGCATCTTCTATAGAAACGCCATCAACGTGGGCTTGCCGCTCATCCTCTGCAAGGGCGTCTCATCGCAGGTTGCAGAGGGCGAGACGCTTATCCTGGACCCGAGAGAGGGCACCGTGATTCTTACCGGTAAGCCATCTGTCCTGCAGGGTGAAAGGCTGTCGGCCCGCGTCCTTGAGCTTTTGGAATGCGGCGGGCTGGTGAACTACGTCCGCCGACGACTTGAGAGAGGGGAAACCGATGCCTAAGTACGATTTGCTGCTAAAATGCGCCAGAGTGGCCGACTTCCTCCTGGGCATAGATGGTATCTATGACGTTGGCGTTGCCGGGGGCAAGATCGCCGCGGTCGAAGCGGAGATCCCTGCTGGCGGGGCCGAAAAGGTTGTTTACCTGGCCGGAAAGACGGTGCTTCCAGGCATTGTTGACATGCACACCCACATATCCGATCCCAACGGCTTTCGGATGCTTGCAAGGGCGGGCGTGACCACGGCGCTGGACTGCGGCGGGCCACTTCATGACTTCTTGGAGCAGGCCCAAAAGCAGGAGACCGGCATCAACGCAGCTACGATCCAACAGATAAAGCCGGGCTCGACGGTC
Source organism: Bacillota bacterium (assembly GCA_040880305.1). Taxonomy (GTDB): domain Bacteria; phylum Bacillota; class Sulfobacillia; order Fermentithermobacillales; family Fermentithermobacillaceae; genus JBBDIP01. The sequence continues at coordinate 6,736 of JBBDIP010000029.1, read as the reverse complement.
ACTTGCGACGACCCGATTCTTGGGGAGTTCAAGCAGGTGTTGAACCGTTGGGTCGACGAGGGCGCTCTCGGCCTGAAGCTGCTTGGAGGCCATTACCCCCTGACCCCCGAAGCCACCGCGCGCGCCATAGAGGCGTGCAACCAGGAGAAAGCCTACGTTTGCTTCCACATTGGCACCAAGAAGACAGGAGCAGGCACCCTCAGGAGCTTCCGCGAGGCCATGGAGCTGGTCGGTAAGAACCACCTGCATCTGGCCCACGTGAACTCCTATTGCCGCGGGCAGGTCCTGGGGGACGCTGTGGCTGAGACCAACGAGGTCATCGCCTCCTTGAACGGCAACCGCAACATTGTGGGCGAGGCCTACCTCTCCATATTCAGCGGTTCTCCGGGCAAGATCTTGAATGGCGAATTGGAGTCGCTTGGCCCCAAGAACTCGTTATCGATGGCCGGATACGGCGGCAGCGAGTCCGAGATGTCCAGAGCTATCCTTGAAGGCTTTGCCGGCGTGGTGGCGGCGCGAGGAGATGACAACGTGGTGCTGAAGGGCCAGGAGGCTCACGACTACTGGCGCGCCGCAGGCACCGACACGACCTGCACGTTCCCGGTTACTCCCGGCTCCACCAGGTTCCTGCTGGCCACCGCCAAGGACAAAGCGGGCAGGTTTGTCGTGGACGCCATATCGACCGACGGAGGGGCAATCCCCCGCAATTTCATCTTGAGTAAGGGCCTGTGCCTGGTGCACATGGACGCCATGACGCTGCAAGAGTACACCGCAAAGACGTCATATTTCCCGGCGCAGGTGCTGGGCCTCAAAAAGAAGGGGTCCCTCACCCCCGGGTTCGACGCCGACATCACGGTGGTGGACCTTGAGGGGCGGCGGCCGCTCATGTCCTTCGTGGAGGGCGACCCCGTGATGGTGGACGGCGTGGTCATGAAGAAGCAGCCCCACATCATCACCACCGCTCGCGGCGTCAAGGCCCTGCGCGACAAAGGCTTTCAGACCTACGAGACCGACGTGGCGGAAAGCTGGTTCTACCAGGGGAGAGAATAATGACAAGTTTTCACCTGAAGTACGGGAAGTCCACTGTGCAAGTTGACGTCCCGGAACGCAACGTTCAAGGAGTGCTCTTGCCGAGGGAACCCCAGCTTCCCGCCGACGAACCATCCGAACTCGACAGGGCGCTGAACGAACCCATAGGTTCCAGGCGGGTCGAGGAGATGGCCAGGCCGGGCGCCAAAACGGTGATCATGGTCAGCGACATGACCAGGCCGTCGCCGTCCTACAAGCTGCTGCCGCCCCTGCTTTCCCGGCTTGAGGCAGCCGGAGTCCCGGATGCGGACGTCACCATGGTGTTCGGGATGGGTATCCACCGGCACATGACCGGCGATGAGAAGCGCGCCCTGGTCGGCGTGGACGTCTTCGCGAGGTACCGTTGCGTTGAGAGCACCGAGAGCGGGGAATACGTCTCGCTCGGTCAGACCTCCAGGGGCACGCCAATCGAGGTCTGTCCCGACGTGGCTCGCTGCGACCTTCTCATATGCACGGGCAATATCGAGTATCACTACTTCGCGGGGTACTCGGGAGGTGCGAAGGCCGTCCTGCCCGGTGCCTGCAACCAGCGGACAGTTGAGGCCAACCACGCCATGCAGCTCTTGCCCGGCGCTGAACTCGGATCGTATGATCACAACCCGGTCCGCCAGGACATGGAGGAAGCGGGCAAGGTCATCGGCGTCGACTTTATCCTCAACGTGGTGCTTGACGAGAAAAAGAACATCGTGAAAGCCGTGGCAGGCGACCCGGTGGCGGCGCTCGCAGTCGGCCGCAAGGTCGTCGACGACCTGTACGGCATCTCCATCGAGAAGACAGCGGACATTGTCCTGGTTTCGGCGGGAGGCCGGCCCAAGGATATGAACGTCTACCAGGCTCAAAAGGCGCTGGAAAACGCGACGCGCGCGGTGCGCGAGGGAGGGGTAATCGTCCTGGCGGCCGAGTGCCCGGAGGGCCTGGGCGAGAGAAACTTTGAAGAGTACATGACCGCCTATCCCTTGGACGAGATCATCGAGAGAGTCCGCGCCCGTTTCGTGCTGGGCGCCCATAAGGCGGCCGCGATTGCCAGGACGCTGAAGAAGGCGGGTATCTATCTAGCGTCTTCCGTTGACCCAGCGCTGGTAAGGGCCTGCAAGATGACCCCGTTCGCGTCGGCGCAGGAGGCGGTCGACGAGGCCTTCCGGAAGTATGGCGAGGATGCGTCAGTCCTGGTCATGCCCTACGGCGGTTCAACAGTGCCGTTTAGCCGGCGCTGACAGGTTTGCGCAAGTCGAAGAAGTTGGATTGGAGGATGGACAAGTGGCGAAAGAAGAGCAGTGCTGTTGCGGTGGATGTTCTTGTGACGTGATAGGCAAGCCCATTAGCGAGATCGAAACCCCCGCTCTCATGGTCGATCTGGACATCATGGAAGCCAACATGGACAAGATGATGGCGTTTCTCAAGGAATGCGGCGCGGGAGTGGGCATTAGGCCCCACGCCAAGAGCCACAAGACTCCCCAGATCGCGCTACTTCAGATGGCTAAAGGCGCACTGGGTATCTGCTGCGCCAAACTGGGCGAAGCCGAAGCCATGGCCGAGGGTGGATTGCCCGACATCCTGATCGCAAATCAGGTCATCGGTGAGCGGAAGCTGCAAAGACTAGCCGCGCTATCCAAGAAGACCGACCTGAAGGTCGCCGTCGACACCAAGGAGAACCTCACGGACATCTCCAAAGAGTTGGCCAAGCAGGGCGGCAAGGTTGGCATTGTCATCGAGGTTGAGGTCGGCAACAAGCGCGGCGGAATACGCACCAACGAGCAAGCGGTCGAGATAGCCAAATTGGCCTCGACGCTGCCCGGTGTCTGGTACGCCGGAGTCATGGGTTACGAAGGCCACGCAGTATTCATGCCCGACTTCGAGTCCAGGAAGGCCGCCGCAGCCAAGTCATACGACATCCTCCTGGGTGTCCGCGACGCGGTCAAGCAGCAGGCGGGGCTGGACTCAGGCATCGTGAGCGCCGCCGGTTCAGGGACCTATATGTTCGCCGGCAAACGCGAGGGACTCACCGACATTGAGGCCGGCTCCTACATCTTCATGGACGTCCGCTACGGCGCCACCGCCGGGGTCGACTTCAGGCACTCGCTGGCCGTGGTCGCTACCATCGCCAGCCACCCCGAGCCCGACCTCTATATCTGCGACGCAGGCATCAAGTCCATGACCAAGGAGTTCGGCATGGTCTCGACCCTGCCGTCTTACGGGCTCAAGGTCGACCACATGTCGGAGGAGCACATCAGTTTTGTTCCCACCGACAGCCCCGACCAGTTGCCCGGCTTCAAGGACCTGGATGAGAAGTACGCCAAAAAAGCCCGCAAGCCTCTCAAAATAGGCGACAAGGTGCTGCTCATCCCCAGTCACTGCTGTACTACCGTCAACCTGCACGACGTCATCTACGCCGTCAGGGACGGCAAAGTGGAGGATGTCTGGCGGGTCGCAGGAAGAGGCAAGTTCGCGTAGGAATCATCTCGCGGAGCATTACGAATCAGCTCGCAGAGCATTATGCTGGTATGTTGGCGCCCTCCAGACGGAGGGCGCCTTGATCACCCAGCCCCAAGTCCTCACCGCGGTTACGCCAAGTTTGTTCCCCCGTCTCACACGTTGCAACACCGGCGTTGCAAGCAACCCATCGTCTCCACGGTCAAACGGACCTGGGCCCGTCCGTCGTGATGTTGCCTGGTAGATGCAGGTAATCCTCCGTTGGCACGGTCCTTGCTTTATAGTTAGGGCGTGGGCCATTCGTACTCCATTTGCATCACGGCTCACACCAAACCTCCAGGGAGGGTTGGAAGTGCCCAAGGTTCTCATCGTAGCGGACGACCTAACAGGCGCAAACGACTCGGCGGTGCAGTTTGCCGCGCGCGGGTTTAAGGCTGCTACACTGCTGACGGACGGAGACGGGTTCGTCGGAGGTCTCCTGTCCGACCTGGACGATGTAGAGGTGCTGGCAATCAGCACCGAATCCCGTAACGTTTCCGCGGCCACGGCGGTCGGGCGCATCGAGCGCCTGGTCCCGCTGGTCCTTGCAGGTTTCAAGCCCGACGTAACATTCAAAAAGATTGACTCCACCTTAAGGGGCAACGCTGGCGCGGAGGTAGAGGCGGTTGCGGACATCCTCGCGCGACGAAAAAGGGCGGGAGAGAAAGTTGCGGTAGTCGTCGCCCCGGCTTATCCCTCCAACGGCAGGACCGTTCGAGGGGGATACCTGCTGGTAGACGGCAAACCCTTATCGGAAACTTACGCGGCGCATGACGTGCTGGCGCCGGTTCAATCATCTTACGTCCCTGATTACTTCGGCAGCCTGGCAGCGAGGGACTATCTGAGCCTTCGCGTAGCCGATGCTTCCGACCAGTCTGACCTGGTGTCCTTGGTTGCGTCGTACCCGTCTCCCGCTCGCGGCAGCATCTTGTGGGTCGGATCCGCCGGGCTGGCCAACGCGCTGGCGCTCTCGCTCTCGCCCGACGCGCTTTCGCTTCCGCCCGGCGCCTCAGATGAACAAGCAGTTGCCCCAGACCCGCGTGAGGGCGGGGGCAGGACTCTCGTTTTGTTCGGAAGCCTCAACCCCGCGGCGATTGCCCAGGTAGAGGCCCTGTCGGATATGGACGGCTGCCGGGTCATACTGCCCGAGTCGACGACCGGACTGCCAAAGGCGCTGGCAGGCGCCGTTGAGGCTCCCGAAAAGGCAGTCGTTATAGCGTCACACCGCCTCAAGCACTGCGCAAACAATTCGTCTACCGCCGATAGATCCCATCTGGTCAAAGCCTTCTTCGGCGAGGTTGCCGAGCGGGCAGTCCAGGGTCGTGCGTTCGACAACTTGGTCATCTCCGGCGGCGACGTCGCATTCGCGGTCCTTGGCAAACTCGGCGCGTCTGCCATCAGCATCCGCCAGGAGATCCTCCCAGGGGTCGCCTTCGGCTCCGTAATAGGGGGCCAGGCGGCGGGGATGGGCATCGTCACCAAGGCCGGCGGCTTTGGCGACGCGGGGGCGCTCAAGAGGATTCTCACCTTTTTGGATCGGTGAAAGTCGAGAGGAGAAGTTCTATGTCTCAAAGGATGCCTGACTCGCGACCTTACGTTGCGATAAGCACGGGGGACCCTGCCGGGATAGGCCCCGAGATTACGGTGAAAGCGCTGATGGACCCCAGTGTCTGGGAGTTGTGCATCCCGGTTGTGGCCGGCAACGTAGAGGCCCTTCGCCACATATCCAAAGTGGTTGGTTCGACGCTCCCCGTGATTGCGGTGGACGACATCCCCCTGAAATGCGCCGGCGACGCGCCCGTAGAGCCGGCCGTATACGTGATCGAATGCGGACTGCCGGTCAAGCCGGTCGCGTTTGGGCAGGTGAGCAGGGAGGGCGGGGAAGCCAGCGTAGCCTACATCAACAAGGCCATCGACCTGGCGCTGGAGGGCAAGGCCCAGGCGACCGTTACCGGGCCGATCCACAAAGAGGCCATTCACCTGGCGGGTTGCCCCCACCCCGGACACACCGAGATCTTCGCCGCCCGGACCGGCGTCAACAAGTACGCCATGATGCTTACCCACGGGAACCTCAGGGTCTCTCACGTGTGCACTCACGTCTCTCTGCGGCGCGCCTGTGACTTGTGCAAGAAGGACAGGGTGCTGGAGACCATCGTCCTGACCAATGACGCGCTCTTGGAGATGGGCCTCGTCAAACCAAAGATAGCCGTGGCCGGCCTCAATCCCCACGCCGGGGAGGACGGGCTTTTTGGGGACGAGGAGATCAAGGAGATCATCCCTGCGATAGCGGAAGCCCGCGCAATGGGGCTCAACATCGAAGGTCCGGTTGCACCCGACACAGTTTTCGTCAAGGCACGGGGCGGCCAGTATGACGCCGTCGTGGCCATGTACCACGACCAGGGGCATATCCCCGTCAAGGTGGCCGGGTTCGACCTGGACCCCGTGACCGGGAAGTGGGCCTCGGTGAAGGGCGTCAACATGACGCTGGGATTGCCTATCATCAGGATTTCGGTGGACCACGGTACCGCTTTCGGCAAGGCGGGCAAGGGAACCGCCAACGCCGAGAGCATGCTGGAGTCCCTCAAGATCGCGGCCACCATGGCGCGGTCAAGGAAGGCCAAGGCCCAATCATGAAGGCCATAGTCAAGCCAGCCGCGGCTCCCGGTGCCGTCTTCCAGGACGTCCCGGTCCCGGCCATCGGCGAAGAAGACTTGCTGGTCAAGGTCAGAGCCGCGGCCATCTGCGGCACCGACCTGCACATCATTCACTGGACCCCGTGGGCGCAGAAGCGGGTTCTACCTCCCATGGTGTTCGGCCACGAGTTCGCGGGTGAGGTCGTCGCCGCCGGAGCTGCGGTCAGGCGCTTCAAGATCGGCGACAGGGTTGCCGGCGAGACGCACATACCCTGCGGTTCCTGCCGCCAGTGTCTCACCGGCAATGCCCACATTTGCGAGAGCATGAAGATAATTGGCGTTCACGTCCCTGGCGCCTTCGCTGAGTACATCGCTATCCCCCAGGCATGCGCATGGCCGCTGTCGGATGAAATCTCCTTCGAGCAGGGCGCTTTCCTCGAGCCCATGGGCGTGGCCATGCACGGCGTAGAGGCTGCCGGCAACCTGGGCGGCAAAGACGTCTTGCTGCTGGGGTGCGGCCCTATCGGCGTTATGGGGACAGCTAT
>JBBDIP010000028.1:5182-31479 GCA_040880305.1 Bacillota bacterium | reverse complement strand
GCCATATCTGTGATGGGAGGCGCGCGCGGTGGAGCAAGGATTGGAGCTCGACGTCGCTACGTTCACGCGCCTGCAAGACTACTTTACCCGTGTAAAGCCTGTGCCAGCTGCCTACATCTTCGGTTCGCGCGGTTCCGGTGGCTACACCGCAGAAAGCGACATCGACGTCGCCGTGGTCCTGCCAAAAGGCATGCATATCGAGGATGCTTTCTGGGAGTGCGCCGCCATAAAGGATGCTCTTGAGTCTGTTTTTCGACCTGTCAAGGTAGATGTGCTGGACGTCGAGAGAATCCCTAGCCGCAGCGCCCACGAGGTGTTGAAGACCGGTGTGCTAATCGCTCAGGCCGACGAGGACAGACGCGTCGAGGTGGAGGCGCGTCGCAGGTCCGAGTACTTCGATTTCCTTCCCAGGCTCAGATACTACAGGAAGGAGGTCCTTGGTCTTGACCAGTGAACAGCGGATCCGAGAGAAGCTGGTTGAGCTGACTTCGTACATTGACGACCTCTTGAGGTTGCAGACCCTGAGTTGGACGGATTTTCAAACCAATGTCATGCTCAGGCGCGGGATCGAGAGAACGCTTCAGGTTGCCGCCGAATGCGCTTTGGACGTTGGCAACATGGTGATCGCGCAGAACCAGTGGCGAGCTCCCGAATCCAATCGCGATGTCTTTCAGGTCTTGGCCGAGCATGAGGTACTGCCAGGCACGCTTCTCGGCAGTTTCCTCAAGATGGCGAGTTTCCGCAATATCCTGGTTCACGAGTATACCCGCGTGGACCCCGCTATCGTCTTCGCCCTGCTAAGAAAGATGCCGCAAGACCTACTGCTCTTCAGGGATCAGATCGTGGCACGGTTGTAGCGTGTCGGTCTATCTTCGGTAAGGAGGGCCGGTCACGTGACCGGCCCTCCTCTATTCCAATTACGTCCCTGCCATACGAGGTTACCTCAGTCTCGCTGCTTGGTCCTCCAACCACCGTTTAGCCGTCTCCGCCAACAGCGTCGCGCCGACCGGCAGGGTCGCCTCATCTATGTCAAACCTGGGGTTATGGTGCGGGAATATCTGACCGGACGATGGAGTGCTCCCCAGGAAGAAGAAGGTACCGGGCACCTTCTGGAGGTAGAAGGCCATGTCCTCGCCTCCCATAGTGGGCTCAGACAAGCGAGTGACGCGGTCCTCCCCCAGGATCTCCCGGGCGACGCCCTCGAAGAACGCCGTGAACTCGGGGTCGTTCACGACCACCGGGTACCCGAGATAGTAAGTCACGTCGCAATCGGCACCGAGTCCCTGGCAGACGCCCTTGGCCACCTGCTCGATGTACCCCGGCATTTTCCCCCGCAGGTCCTCGTTTAGGCACCTGGCGGTCCCCTCGAGCGCGGCGGTAGCGGCGATTATGTTGTGGGCCGTGCCTGCCTGGAATCGCCCGACGGTCACCACTGCGGGCGCCAGCGGGCTGACCTTGCGCGAGACGACTGTCTGAAGGGCAGTCACGACATGCGATCCCACGACCACCGAATCGACCGCTTGGTGCGGCATCGCCGCGTGGCCGCCCTTTCCTTTCACCACGATCTCGAAGCGGTCCATCGCCGCCATCATCGGACCGGGCATGACTCCCACGGATCCCGATGGGACATCCCACAAGCACCCGATGTGGAGGCCTACGATGGCGTCCACCTTTGGTTCCTCCAGCGCGCCGTCCTCGAGCATGGCCTTGGCGCCGCCAGGTCCCTCCTCGGCGGGCTGGAAGATGAACTTCACGTTGCCGGGGAGCGATTCCCTGATCCGTGAAAGGACCGTCGCGGCCCCCAAAGCCATAGCCATGTGAGCGTCGTGGCCGCACGCGTGCATCTTCCCTGGACGATTGGACGCGAAGGGCAGTCCGGTGTCCTCGCTGATGTTAAGCGCGTCCATGTCGGAGCGAATGGCGAAGGTGACGCCGGCCCCCGCTGCGCCGGCCGCCCCTCCCCGCAGCACTCCCACCACGCCGTGCCCGCCGACCCCCGTGCGCACCTCAAACCCTAGGTCCGTCAATATCCCGGCCACATAAGCGGCTGTCTCCGGAGTCTCCGTGCCCACCTCCGGGTTCTCGTGGAAGTGCCTGCGCCATGCGACCAACTGGTCCTGGATGTCGCGGGCGTCGGCAGCGCCCCCCGCCGCGCTCCTGCCACGGGCCCGCAATCCCTCGCCGGCCCTCGTCCTTAGCCTTCTCATGCCTTGATGAACTCCTCAGCCGTTTCAGCGTCGGATGGCTTGAACATGAGGCTGATCGCCACGAACAGCACCAGGTTCACGACAAGCCCCCAGATTCCGGGGTGGATATCCAGGGGACCCTTACCCACGATCACCTGGTAGTAAGTGTTGATCGCAACGCCGGCAACCAGTCCTACGATGGCGCCTTCTTTGGAGGATCGTCTCCAATAAAGGGCGCCGTAGACCAACGGGGCGAACTGAACGACCGAACCGTAAGCCCCCAGCAGCAGCTGGATCAACCCGGCCGCGCCGTATAGGGCGATGTACAGCCCCACGGTCCCAATGACCACGACGGCGATTCGCATCGCTATCACGGTCTCGCGCTCTGATGCTTTGGGTTTGAACTGCTTGTAGATATCCTGCACAAACTCGACGGCCGCGCCGTGAGTTATGGCGTCCGCAGACGACATGGCCGCAGCCAGAGCCCCTGCGCCGATCAGACCGTAGAACCATCCGCTAGCACCAAGAACGTGTGTGATGAGATACGGGACGACTTCGTCCGTGGTCTTGAGCGCCTTCGGATCAACCTGACCCACAGCCGCGAAACCCATGATAAGCACGGGAACCATTATCACGGCGAACAGCGGATACGCCATGACCGTCTGCTTGATCCTCTTGGGGGTGGTCACGAAGGACTTGGCGAACAAGTGGGGCCACATGATGAACCCCAACACCGAGACCAGGATGGCTGTGGAATACGCGGCCGGCGACATCTTCGACCCAGCCACGCCAATTTGCAGGAACCCCGGCTGCGTAGCGGCGATCTTGGTGAACATCGGACCAACGCCGCCGTGGAGTCGCCCTGCCAGTGAGAAGCCGACGCCCCAGGCGACGATGATCATAAGGGCGCTCTGCAGGACGTCGCTCCATGCCGCCGCCCTGACTCCACCGCTGGCCACGTAGATGATCACGATTCCGTAGGCAAGCACCGCCGCCAGGTTGTAGCTGATGTGCCCCTCAGTCAGAATGTTGAAGATAAACGCGCTGCCTTTGATCTGCAGGCAGATATACTGGATGAATGCAAAGGTGGCGACGAGCCCGATTGCGACCGTGAGAGTACGAGAACCGTACCGGCTCTGCGAGAAATCCCCCATGCAGGTGAAGTTCTTCTTCTCACCAAGCCTGGAGAGTTTGGGGCCGATCACATACCAGGGCAGGAGCCCCATGGCGCAGTATCCCAGGATGTAGAAGGATGCGGCGCCTCTGGAGAATGCCCATCCGGGGCCTCCCATGAACGCGAAAGCGCTGAAGATGGTCCCTCCCATCATGAACCACATGAGGAAGAGCGCCATATTGCGGTGCGCCACGGTGAACTCAGAGACTGAGAAGAACTCCCGCTTGTACCCCGCCAGGATCCCGATGGCCAGCGCGCAAACCAGGTACAAGCCCATCATTATTAGGGCAGCCATCCAGCGTTCCACAGTCTCACCTCCCCTTGTATTCCCATCTGTAGGCCGCGATGAACCCGACAAACTCGACGGCGATCACAAGGACGATCCAGAACATGGAGAACGGCAGTCCCAACACGAACGGATCCGCCCGGTTGGCGACCGAGTACAACGGAAACACGAGCGCCAGCATGCAGATGACACCAAGGATGGCCACGAACTTCAAAGCCTTTGCCTCTCGCACCAGATCGTCTTTCACGCAGAACTCCCCTCCCTTCAGAGTCCTTATTACCACCTATTCATGTTAATTCCTGCCTGTTTTGGCACATTCGTGGCCTCGCGGACTACACTTTGACGCGGCACCCACGGGTTGAGGGAGGATATCCGATCCCCCGTCCCCGAATGATCACTAGGCGAAAGGAGAGTGAAGCGATGTCCGGCTCCAGAAAACCCATCCTCGTCACCAATGGCAATGTCATCGACGGCACAGGCAATCCCTGGTACAACGCCGATGTCCTCATCGAGAACGGCAGGGTCTCACTCATCGGGGCAAGCCTTCTGTCGCGGGCCGACCAGGTCGCAAGGCCCGAGCTTGACTTGACCGGCAAGGTCAGCGCAGGCGAGATCGACGTCATCGACGCTCGCGGCCGCTACGTCACCCCCGGCTTCATAGATATCCACAGTCACTCGGACCTCCCGCTGTTTGTGGACGGGACCGCGCAGAGCTACGTCCGCCAAGGCGTCACCACGCAGGTCGTGGGCAATTGCGGCGGCTGGTCTTGCCCGCTTCACGGAGAGGCCCGGGTCCACGCTGAGCGGGAGGCCAACCGGTACGGGTTCAAAGGGACGCTTCCCTGGACAACGGTTTCCGAGTACATGGACGTCCTCCAATCCCAGGGCGTCTCGATGAACGTCGCGGTGCTGGTAGGCCACGGGTCCATCCGCGCCGCGGTGTCCGGGTTTTCCGACCGCCCTCTCACCGAAGACGAGATGCAGGGCTGCGAGGGGTATCTGGCTGAGGCCATGGAGCAGGGCGCGGTTGGGATGTCCACCGGGCTTTACTACGCTCCCGGCAGTTACGCGACCAAAGAGGAAATCGTGAGGCTGTGTGAGATCGTCCGCTCATACGACGGCATCCACACCTCACATATCCGCGACGAGTCAGACTACAACATCGGCCTCATGGCCGCTCTGGACGAGGTCATCGACATCGGCCGGCAGTCCGGCGTGAAGACCGAGATATCCCACCTGAAGTGCCTGGGGCCCAGGATGTGGGGCAAGTCAGGCGAGGTGCTGGCCAAGGTTGAGGCGGCCCGCTCGGAAGGGCTGGACGTGACCGCCGACCAGTACCCCTACGTCGCCTCGGGCTCCAGCATAACCGGTGCGCTTATCCCGAGGTGGGCGCAGGAAGGCACGCACTCTGACATGGTGGCGCGGCTGAAGGACCCCGCAATCAGGGCAAAGATGAAACGCGAGGTCGAGCAGAACCTCGTAAGACGTGGCGGCGCCGACCGGCTCAAGATGACGATCTACCTGCCTGACCCATCGATGAATGGCCTCAGCCTGGCAGATGCCGCCTCAAGGATGAAGATGGATCCGGCGGAAGCCGCGCTCACGCTGTTGGAAGAATCGGACGCCCCGTTCGTCTCGTTTGTGATGGACGAGAACGACGTCCGGATGATAATGCAAGCACCCTGGGTGATGACCGGCTCCGACGGCTGGGCGCTGGCGGACTCAGGCCCGCTCGGGCAAGGCCAGCCCCACCCGAGGAGCTTCGGTTCCTTCGTCCGGGTCCTGGCCAAGTACGCCCTACGTGATGGCGTGCTTCGCCTGGAGGATGCCGTCAGGAAGATGACGTCTCTGCCGGCAAACCGGCTCGGCTTGACGGACCGTGGCCTGCTCAAGGTCGGGATGAGGGCCGACGTGGTCGTCTTCAACCCCAAGACCATCAATGATGAAGCGACGTTCGAGGACCCCAAGAGGTACCCGTCGGGCATCGAGCAAGTGATAGTGAACGGCGTTAGGGTCGTGGTCGACGGCGCGCATACCGGGCGGAAGCCTGGGACGGTCCTGCGCCACGTCTAGAAGCGGATCTCGCAACGAAGCCGGCGCCCGCAGGCGCCGGCCCCACTTAACAATCGGAAGCATGCACTAAGCAAGCTTCGTGCATCGCTCTGCTTTTGCCTAAGACTTGATTAGGTGGATCCAGTCCCTGAAGAGGAACTGGACGCGGCCTATCAGCAGGGAAATCCGTCCCATGACAGCATTTCCGAAGGCCGCCCCGAAGGTCACCATGATAATCCACTTTCCAAGCTCGGATGACCCGTTGAGCAGCGGCGTGCGGCGAAGTGTGAAGAAGAAGTAGCTCAGGACCGTCACCACGCCGATGACTATGACGATGTTGTTCACTGAGTTCAACGGCAGTGCAGTAGCAGCGATCTGCTTCACGAACTGCTCGATGATGGCGCTGCGGATGGTGATGCCGGCGCCAATACCGATGATGAATGAGAGCGGGTAGCGCCTCATCCAGGCCAAACCGCTTCCCATGTACGGCGCGAACAGCATGAGGCCCAGGAGAACGGGCACTATCAGCTGGTACTGGCCCTTCTCCACAGTGGGCTCCCATGCCTTGAGGACGAGGTTGTTATACCCCATCGTGATGGCATAGCCTGCCGAGGCACCAACGTAGATGTGCTCAACAGCCCGGTAGACGAAGTTCTCCTTAAAGAGATAGGAGAAGGCCCCAAGAGTCACGAGCGCTCCTATCCAGACTACTAGACTAGTGCTCACTGCCCTGCCCCCTTCCCGGAGAGGCCCTGCCGGCGCCTAATGAAGTAGGAAGCGTTGCCGAGCAGGATGAACAGAACGATTAGGAAGTGCCCCATGCTCTGTGCGTCCATACCGGCAGCCGCGGAACCAGGCTTCTTCATCAGCAGCTCGTACTCCGCCGCTCCCCTGAGGCCGACAAGGATGCCGGCCAGCTGACCACTCTGAAGGAAGGGCTCCGCCTGCGGAGCCGTCACGGTGATCAGACCCGCTATTATCGGGACCTTGTACTGGGAGACCTGCCGTACCCACACCTCAGCACTGTCGTCGGTGTAGAAGACGAAGAGGTCCACGTCCGACATACTGGTGACTCCCTCGAGAATCGGGAGCGTCGAGGTGTCGTTGCCGCGCCAGTCTTTGGGGAACGTCTTCTTCATGTCCGCCGAGTACGCGGCGAGCGCGGTCTCACCACCGGCCACATATCCCAGATTGGCGAAGTCCACCCCGTACATCTTGCCTGCAGCCTCATAAGGGGCGACCAGCCTGTCGACGATTATCGGACCGTGGCTTTTGAGGGAGACGCAGATAATCTTGACGCCCTTGCCTAACAAGTGGTCAAACAAGGCCACTGCCTGGGGCTCGACGTCCGGAGCGCCGTCAACGTAGTAACCGAAGTCGAAAACCACCTTGTCGCCGGGTCCCAGCTTATCCAGGATCTCGAAGGAAATCCTGGTTGAGTCGCTGACGTTCAGCGGCAGGCCCAACGGTTTGATCATCGGGATCAAGAGGGCCAAGACTAGCAGGACATATAATACCCTACTGTCGACTTCACCCAATTTACGGAGTAGGTCCATCGGGTTTCACCTCAATCCTTTCCCAGGCCAAGGTGGGACCGGTCGATGCCGAGCAGGATCCGCGCGCTCACGCAGACCATACCGATGGCAGAACTAATCATGATCCCACGCATGCCGGCAAGATTGACAACTTGCATGATCCAGTTGTTGATTTTCGGCAGCCAAGGGAACATGGCCTCGCCGAGGGGCGCGCGCCCCAGCATCAGTAGGACGCCGGTGAGCAGCAGAGCCAGCGCGTGAGCGTTCTGCGCCCGGAAGGCGCGGTACGCGGCCGATGCCACATGGAAGCACGCCATAGCGTAGAAAGCCGATGCCGCAGGAACTATGATGGTGTCAAAGACGAACTTGAAACCCCCGGAACCAGTTCCGAGGAAGATCCCGGAGCCAGCGGTGAATGCCATGGTGACCAGAAGGAACACGCTGTGCACGGATCCGGGTCTCTTGAGGGCGATGTTGCGGGTATGGCTAATAGCCAGGTTGATGGCGGCAAGGGCTAGGGCGAATGCTGCCACGATGATAACCCAGTTCTGCATCTCACTCGCCACCGTGGTTACGGCCGGAGCCTTAAAGAAGTACTCCACGATCATAAGGAGCCCCATAATGCCCGCCAGAAGGAGCGGTAACTCGCGCTTCAACTCTCTCACTCCCCCCGAATGTCAGCGTTTGAGAAGGTTCGTGACCAAGTCGCTCTTGGCCGTCTTCAAAATCGCGCCCAGCAACACGACGGCGAGGGCTATCATCTTAGCGTAGTCCTGGCCCTGGATACTGCCCAGCCTAGCGGCGTCTTTCGAGATGTAGGCCCCGGCGGCCAACAACTCCTCGCCGATAAGGGTGTAGTCACAGGCAGCGGTGAAGAACGGGAGCTGGTAGGTGCTGGTCGTGCCCGCAATGGAGATGGCGTTGACCGCTGTCGCGGCCTCCGCGAAGTTAATGGCCTCAGAGGCGAACTGGCCCACAAAAATCGCTGTGGCCACCTTTTCCCTCTGGATCATGCCGAGGCAAGCAGCAGCATAGGCGTACTGCTCCGGCGAGGTGAAACGGACCATGTCCGGGTCGTACGACTCCTTCTTGCCCTCTGAAAGATATGCCTGTTGCACGGTCTGTTCGGCCAACGGGTACACGTTAGGATAGGCAACTGCTACGATGAGCCGAGTGTCGTACTTGGCAGTGAGCCTGGCGACGTGGGCAATAATGTCCAGCGCAGCGAACGTCGCGCCGGCGCTGCCGGTCGTGACATCCGCCCAACCAGGACTGCAGAACACCGCCTTGCCCATCTCGGTCGCACGGCCTACGGCCTCAGTGATTGCCTCCAGGCCCGCGATCCTCCGTACCTCCGGGAGTCTCGCCTTGGCCTTGCTCATGCCGTACAGCATGGTACCGACTGTGACGATCAAGAACACGAGCCCAGCGATTCGGCCCTGTATCAACACACCCTTCGCACCTCCTTGAATCTTTGGATAACTACAGCAGCTCAGATATCGACCCATTTAGGATTTCGCTGCTGTCGCCATCGGTTCCTGTTGCTCAGGGGCATATTCAACCGGAATTCTGAATGCATGCCGAATAGCGGCTTTGTTGATGAGTAGCGATCTTGTC
The DNA here is from genome assembly GCA_040880305.1 of Bacillota bacterium. Taxonomy (GTDB): domain Bacteria; phylum Bacillota; class Sulfobacillia; order Fermentithermobacillales; family Fermentithermobacillaceae; genus JBBDIP01. Next base: position 22,629 of record JBBDIP010000028.1, on the reverse strand, counting down.
GCGATCTGGCCACTCATCCCAGGACTGCCAAGCAGGACACCTATCCCTGAGGACACCTGCCAAATTGGCATCCTTTCTGCGAGAAGCCTGTCAGGCTGGCACCCCGGCAGGAAGGCGCTGTCGCAACGACGGAGAACTCATCCACCGTCCGCTGACCTGCTTGCGGCCGATGAGACTGTCCTGGCTCCGCTGCAGCGTCGCCGGGCGCGCCGTCCAGATGGCGTTCGACACATCGGTTACGCCGGACGGGAGCATCAACTTCGCAACCACAAACCTGCCTAGCGACGTCTGCATCAACGGCATGGCGCTGGGTTACGGTGCCTACTTCGGTTCCACGGACCCGCGACTGCACAGGATCGTTGACTACCTGCTCCGAGTGCAGATGGAGGACGGCGGCTGGAACTGCGAGTATGCCCGCGCGGCGACACACGCGTCTGTCCACACAACCATATCCGTGCTCGAGGGACTATTAGAGTACAGGGCGGCAGGATACGTGGGCGCGACGGATGGAAATCCGAAAGACAGCCGCCGGGAGGACGTGATCCAACGGGCCGAAGCACGGGCCATGGAGTTCATCCTGAGGCATCAGCTATTCATGTCGGACCACACCGGCGAGGTCATCAAACCCCAGTTCCTGATGCTTTCCTATCCATCCCGGTGGCACTACGACATCCTGAGGGCGCTGGACTACTTCCAGTCAGCCGGCGTCGCGTACGATGAGCGGATGGCCCCGGCGCTATCGGTCCTCGTGAAAAAGCGGCGGGCGGACGGGACCTGGCCTCTTCAGGCCAAGCATCCAGGCCAGGTTCACTTCGACATGGAAGAGACCGGCTGCCCCAGCAGGTGGAACACGCTGAGGGCTCTGAGGGTGATGAGGAAGTACGGGTAGGTACACGTACGCGGCGGGGGCCGGGCCACGAAGAAGATCTCACGGCAGTATCCCCGCAGACCGCAATCTCCGCGCACACTCAACCAGCCCCTCAACAGAAAAAGGTCCCGCCTGCCGGCGGGGATTCCCCGATGAATAGGACCCTTACTCTCAGTGGCATGAACGAACGGCGAAGCCGCTCGACATCCTCGCTGCTCACCCTGCTTGCGTCACCAGCCATCCACCGGTACCCCCCCACCGCTAGTCCGTACCCCTACCTATACACTTACCTAATTCTTCTTCGACATAATTCCTGCTAGCCCCCGCTGCGCCGCAGGGTAGTCTTGGCGGATGGAAAGAGCCCGGCGGTAGCGCTGCTCCGCTTCAGTGTAGAGCCTGCGCTTCTCGGAGACTTTGGACTCACCATCGCCGGCCTCCTCGAGGGCCATCCCGTAGGTCCGCCAGACCGAGGCCTCAGCAGGATAGACGCCGGACAACCGCTTGGCCTCCTCCACCGCCTCTGCGGACCTGCCCGCTTTAGTTAGCAGCCTGACGCGAGCGATCTGTGTGATGAGAGGGACAGCAGCCCCCGCCGGACTCACCACTGCCCGGTCGAATCTCTCCACCGCGCTGTCCTTCCGGTAGTGGAGCAGGAAGAATGAGTAGGCTTTGAGGATGTCGTCGTCCCCAGGGTATTTGGCGCAAAGAGACTCGTGCAGGCGCTCCGCTTGGTCGATCTCCCCCAGTTTCTCGAGGACAAGGGCAAGCCCGGCGAGGACGCCGCGGTCCTCGGGATTCAGCTCCCGCGCCTTCTCATAGTGAACCCGCGCTTCATCGAACCGCCCGGTCCTTGCCAGCACCCAGGCCAGATTGCGGCGCGCCTCGGCCAGCTCGGGCTTGGCAGCGATGGCCTTGCGGTAAGCCTCCTCCGCGCCCGCCAAATCGCCGGACTGGCTCAGCGCGTAGCCCAGGGCCGTCCGCGCCTCCGCGTACTGAGGGCTCACGCTAAGCACGAACCGGAAATGCTCGACGGCTTCCGGGACCCTTCCCAACCCCACCAGCGTCCGCCCCAGGTTGAGGCGGGCCACCAGGAACTCGGGGGACATGCCGATCGCTTTGTTGTACAATTCCACAGCTTCGCCGGCCCTCCCCATCCTGGTGAGGAGATGGGCCAAGTTCGAGAGCGCGCTCGGCGTATCGGGCTTCAGCTCCAGCGTCTTGCGGTACTCGCTCTCGGCCTCCTGGAACCTGCCTGTGGCGGCGAGGAGAAAACCGTACTGGTTGTGAGCGGCGCTGGAGGACGGGTCCATCTCCAAAGACCGGCGGATCTCCTGCTCGGCGCCGTCCTTGTCTCCCATCTTGGACAAAACATAGGATAAGGTCCTGTGAGCCTGGGGGAAGTCGGGCTGCGCGGCGACGGCAGACCGGATCTGCTGCTCGGCCTGCTTGAAGGCCTCAGAGGACTCCGCCCCGCGTCCTTGGAGCGCGTTCAAATCCGCGATCCTACTAAGGACATACCCCAGGTAGTGGTGGTTCACCGCCAATGCCCTCCGCGATGAGCCGGACGCCCCAAGAGCCGCGCGATGCTGGGAATGGGCCTCTTTGTACAGCCGGTCGGCTTCAGGGAACCTCCCCCTCGCCTCCTCAGCCTCCCCCGCCTTCTCCAACGCGTACCCGTAGCCGTTGAGGATGATGGAGTCGCTCGGCGCCAATTCCAGCGCGGCCTCAAAGCATCTTCTCCCCAGCCTGAAGTCCCTTCTGCGGACCAGGGAACCGCCCAACGTGGCCAGAGCCCTGTGGTCAGACTGCTTGAGGAGCCAGTCCAATAGGTCGGCCATGTCCCTGGCTGGATCGTAGTCGTCCACGCAGAAGTCCAGGTAGACGTCCTGGGTTACTTGAATGAAGCCGGCGTCCAGCCGCACGAATCCGTTGGCGGAGAGCGACGCCACCAACCCATCCCACTGGAACTTCTCAAGCGTCAGGTCGAGCGCGGCGGACCCGACGCTCCGCACCTGCGACTCCGCAAGGCCGTAAAGACCGGCCATTTGGAGGAGTTTCAGCGTCCGCATGACGGCCTTTCCCTGCTCGCCGAGCCTCCTGTACTTCTGTCGCATGTCCTCCAGGTCAAGGATGACCGAACCAGGAGTGCCGTCGAACCGTACCAGGGTCCCGCCGGTCTCCCTGGCCAGGGAGACTCCCTGCTCGCGAGTGATGTCGTCCATCGACACCACGCGGAAGCGCCGGTAGAGAGAGAGCAGGCCTTCGCGGACCTCCTCCATCTCGTCCCCCGTCCGGCAGGTCGCCAGGACGACGAGGTCCTTGCACCTGTCGCTCAGACGCTCGATCGCCCGCTCGAGGTCCGAGCCCGCATAACGCTGCAGGTCGTCGAGGAATAGGAGGATCCCGCCGCCCCGCTGCGGCTTGCAGAGAGCGAGCGCCGCGAGACCTTCCGGCTTGGGCGAAACCACCAACCTGCTCTTCACCTGCCGGGCTGCCTCATACGCTGCGCGGGTCTTCCCCGCCATGGGTTTGCCGGTGAAAAGGACCCACTGCCCGCCGGCCAGCGCCGCGTCGGCCAGGTCGTTTCCGGGTCGGCGGATGTACTCGGAGTTGTAGCGTTCGATGCGAAAGTCTTTGGGTTCAAGCCTGCTTGAGGGCTTGTTGATGTCGAGGGATGCCCCTGACGCGCGGGCGTCGCTTGGCTCGGGGCCGCCGAAGAACCGCTTCTTGAAGTAGTTGAAGAACCAGTCCACTGCTTTTGGGGCGATGGCGCCAAGGCCGATGACCTGCCCGAGGCTGACGAGCACTTTGCGCATGGTCTCAAACTCGGAACGCAGGAGCGCCACGGCCAGAGATGCAAGGGCAAGCAGGGCCGTAAGGACCCCAGCGATCCAGAGCAATGAGGTGCGGACCGATTTGGGTTTCTCCACACTGCGAGCAATCTCAAGTACCTTGATGGCCGCGAGCCCGGCGAAGCCTGCCAACAGGCCCGCAATGGCCGGGTGGAGAGGGACTGATCTCAGAACGTCAATCACACTAGGCACCCGGCATCCCTGCTAAGCGCCTTCACCGTCACCGCCGACAGCAGCTGGACGGCGATGGGGAGCGCCGTCTCATCCACATCGAAGTATGAGTTGTGGGGTACCGACTTTCCGCTGGTGCCCAGGATGATGATGGTTACCTTTCCGCCGTTCGCCTGGACCCTCTTCATGAAGAACGTGCAGTCCTCGGCCCCGCCGGTCATGCTGACTGTATCCCTGACCGACGTAACCGCTGGAACAAGGCCTGTCGCCTCCCGCACCAGCGCGATCATCTCAGGGTCCACGTCCACCGCTATGCACTCCCCGGCCGTCCCAACGCCGACCTTGACGTCGTTCATAGCTGCCGCGCCCTCAACCACCTTCATCGCCCTGTCCACCATGAACTCGTTGATCTCGGGCGTGCTCCCGCGCACCTCGAACTTCATGAAGGCGTTGGGAGCGATGACGTTCCTACCCACCCCGGCCTGGAGGACACCCACATTGACCCTGGTCGCGCCCCCGCTGTGCCTGGTGATGGCGTAAAGGTTGATGGCCGCGTTGCAGGCCGCAAGCAGGGCATTCTTGCCTGAGTCGGGCGATCCGCCGGCGTGGGCGCTGACTCCCTCGAACGTTGCGTCCATTTTGGTGGTGCAGATGAGGTCGGTGACACCGCAGGCGATCTCGCCGGTGGGCATGTCCACCCCCACGTGGATCGACGCGAGAAGTCGGCGTCGTCCGCCATACCTGTCGCGGCCATGGGCTTGCCGCCGCGCCCGCCCTCCTCGGCTGTCTGGAAGATGAGTTTCACTTTGCCGGACGGGAGAAGGTCCGTGGACTCCGCCAGGACTGTGGCCAGTCCCAAGCCGATGGCGGCGTGGCAGTCGTGGCCGCACCCGTGCATAGCGCCCCTGTTCACAGAGGCAAAACCCTCGCTGAACGGCCTGTGGACAGGATCCTCCGCCTCGATGAGATCGTTTGCGTCGATGTCGAACCGGAAGCAGATAGTGGGGCCGTTGCCGTCCCCCGTAACGAGCGTGGCCAGGGCGCCGGTGTACCCGCCGCGCATGCGTTCAACGATCTCGGGGTCGGCGCCTTGGGCCAATGCCCGCTTGTAGTGCTGCTCCATCACCTCATGCGACGGCATCCCCATCATGAGGCTCTTGTCGTACAGCTCGGAGCCGTATTTGACATCCCATTTGCCAATCTCAAGGAGACGACGAACGATCAAGGACCCGTTCCGCAGTTCAGTCCAGGCGACCTCGGCGTGCTTGTGGAAATCCCGGCGCCAGCCCACGACACTGGGCCCAACTTTGCTTGATTCCTCTAACAGGTGGTTTAGCAGGTGATCTGGCAGCTTTTCGGACACGGTTCACGCGCCTCCCATGAAAGCCTAGTGATTGGGAAGTTGGCGAAGGACAGGGGGATTCCCTGCTAGACCTTATGGACTACATACGCCACCTTCTTCAACCACGCGCTGAAGAACTGGTCCGCGCGGTAGAGTCGCCGTACTTCGTCGTTGGTGGCTCCGGCCAGGTCGTTGACGATGACGTATTCAACGCCGTCCTGCCAGGTAAAGCCGCGGACGACCACCAAGTGCCATATAGTCGACGTACGACGCGAACCCGCGGCTCCCCACAAATGCGGTGTTGAAGGGCCAGTTGCCGAACATGGGGACAGTGTGGCCCAGCACGCCGCGCGCCGCGTGCTCCGGGAAGACATGGACACCGTGGTAGCTCATGACCATCGCCATGCTGGTAGGACTGCAGATGGAATGGGCGATTTTCGGGTCTTGCTGGTACTGGGAGTATGCCGGGACGTCGAGGTCCAGGTCGAGGCGGCTGAGGTCGGAGACGCCTTCTTTGGGAAGATTGCTGTTCCGAGCGCCCGCGCGATGGAGGGTCAAGCGGTACTGGAACCTGTCCGCCGCCCGAGCGGGACTTCCTTTAACCTTGAGCTCATCCGGGTCGACCTTCGCAAGAGCGTCCTCCCTCTTAGCGGGAGGCGCGGAGCCTGGCAGAACCGTCTCCCCCTGCTTATTGACGAATGAGGATGTGCTCCAACTACCCCACGATAGCCATTCCGACCACTGGCCAGTGACGCGGACGCGGCCTTCTATCTCGATGTAAGTCCCTTTAGGCGTGACGGCGTTCCAGGACCCCTGCTGGCCCGGAAAACGTACCACGACCAGATTTGGTGGCCCGTCCGCGCAGGATAAGTCCGCGGAGACGCTGAAGGATTGGAACACTGGTCCGGGAAGGAAGTGGGATTGCCGTGCTCATCCTCAATAAGCACGATGTTCGATCTGCCCTTAGCATGCGAGATGCCATCAGCGCAGTCGAGGAAGCCTACCGCAAGGGAAGCGGCAAGGAGGCCGACATCCCGTTGAGGACTCCGGTCCACTCCCCTGACGGCCCCGGCATCGCGCTTTTCATGCCCGGTTACGTGCGCGGCGAGGCATCCGGGATGCCAGGCGCAGGGTCGAGCGGCAGGACCGGCACCCTAGGCGCCAAGATAATCTCCATTTTCGAGAGGAACCCCCTTCGGGGGTTGACCACCGTCCAAGCTGTGCTGGTCCTGCTCAGTCCGGATACGGGCGAGGTCCTTGCGGTGATGGAGGCCGGGACTCTGACCGCCCTGAGGACCGGCGCGGGCAGCGGCGCCGCCACAAAACTCCTGGCCAATCCCGACGCCAGCGTGGCCACGATATTCGGCGCGGGTGCCCAGGCGAGGACGCAGTTGGAGGCTATGGCCTGCGTGAGACCGCTTCAAGAGGTCTTCGTCTGCGACATCGACGCCGCAAGGGCTGCGGCCTTCGCCGGCGAGATGGAGGGTTGCCTGCGGGAATCTTTTCCGTCCATTTCTGTCACACCCACCACGGATATAGCAGGAGCGGTCTCGCGGTCCGACCTCATTGCCTGCGCTACCACTTCCCCAATTCCCCTGTTCTCGGGGGACCTGGTCAAGCCTGGAGCTCACATCAACGCCATCGGCTCTTACACTCCCGACCGGCGCGAACTAAGCGAAGGCCTGCTACTGCGAGCCGATAAGGTCGTTGTTGACGACATCGGAGCAGTGCTCAGTGAAGCCGGTGACTTCATCATCCCGATTAGGAACGGAGCGTTCTCGGAGGACCGGATCCACGGAGAAGTCGGCGAGATCCTGTTAGGCCGGAAGCCTGGACGCGAACGTAGAGATGAAATCACCGTGTACAAAGCTGTCGGCATGGCCACGCTGGACCTTCTTGCGGGCCGAATGGCGTACGAAAAGGCGCTGGAGAAAGGGCTCGGGACAAGAGTGGAGTTCTAGGTCGTGCGCGAGGGGGTTGCCCCTACCCCGTACTGCCCCGCTGCTCATGGCGACTCCCCCAAATAGCGTTTGGGGATACTTCGGCGGGGAGGCACGACTACCTGTCATCTCTCGACGCATCGCCTAATTCTTCGGTCATCCGTCGACGCATCGCACAATGTAGAGGGCCGGCTCGCAGCCGGCCCTTCCGAATACTTGATCTGCACACGCTCTTACTTCGGCGCGACGATGGACTTCCCGAATTCCACGCACCGGGCTACGGTGTCCTCGTCGGGTACCCAGAGCGCTTTCAACCCGCTGTTTAGCAGGGTGAACCCCGACTCCTCCATCTGCTTTGCGATGAGGCCGATTGACTCGCCGCTCCATCCGTAGCTGCCGAAGGACGCTGCGCTCTTGCCCTTGAACTTGAGCCCGCGGATCATCTCCAGCATGCCGCCGATGGAATGTAGGTACCGGTTGTTGATGGTGGGAGAGCCGACAAGGACGGTCTTGGAGCGAAACACCTCGGTGATGACGTCGTTTTTGTCGTCCTTGGCCGCGTTCATCAGTTTCACTTTCACGTCGGGGTCCTGCAGCCGGATGCCCGCCGCGATTGCCTCCGCCATCTTGCGGGTTGAGTTCCACATGGTGTCGTAGACGAGGGTGACCTGGTTCTCCTGGTACGCGTTCGCCCACTTCAGGTACTGCTCAACGATCTGCATGGGGTTGTCCTTCCAGATCACGCCGTGGCTGGGGCAGATCATGTCCACCGGCAAGGAGAGGCCTAGCACCTCCTGGATCTTGCGTGTGACCAGCGGAGAGAACGGCGTGAGGATGTTGGCGTAGTACTTCACGGCTTCTGCGTACAGTTCAGCCCGATCCACCTTGTCGTTGTACAGGGACTCCGTGGCGTAATGCTGGCCGAAGGCGTCGTTGGAGAACAGGATGTTCTCCCCGGTCAAGTACGTGAACATGGTGTCGGGCCAGTGGAGCATCGGAGCCTCCACGAAGACCAGTTTGCCCTCGCCGACGTCGAGGGTGTCCCCCGTCCTAACGGTCACGAAGTTCCAATCTTGGTGATAGTGCCCCTTGAGCAGCCTGGCCCCGTTCGCCGTGCAGTAGATGGGCGTGTCGGGGATCTCCCGCATCAGCAACGGAAGGGCGCCGCTATGATCGGACTCGCTGTGATTGGCGACTATGTAATCGATCTCGTGGAGGTCAATCTCCTGCTTGAGGTTGGATAGAAACTCCTCGTCGAAGGGCTGCCAAACGGTGTCGATGAGGACCTTCTTCTGATCGCGCACGAGATAAGAGTTGTAGGACGAACCTTTCCACGTCGAGTACTCGTCCCCGTGGAACCGCTTGAGTTCCCAGTCCACCTTGCCAACCCATGTCACCTTTCCAGTTAGGTGTTTGCCCATGACACATGCCTCCTAAGCGCTCTTGGAGCGTGTTGTTCAGGTAACAGGTTACCCTCTCGGGGGATATTTGCCAAGACCCGCCAGGACTGCGACTGGGCATATTCGGCAGGTTGTCGCGTAAGGCCTGCTGCTCTCAGCATCGCCTCAACGCCGGACCTGCTGCTCTCAGCATCGCCTCAACGCCGGACCTGCTGCTCTGAGCATCACCGCAGTGCGTGCACCCCAAAACGGCTCGACCCGCATTTCACAGCATGGGCATTGACGTGTTCAAGACCGTCCGCAAGTTCGGGTTGCCCATCGACACTCTGAAGAGAGAGGACGAGACACCCAACTGGTATTCGGCAGTGTTCATCGAGTGATTGCCGAGGGTCGACCTATTCCTCTTTTGGACGCGAGGGATCCTGCTGTGTGGTTTTGGGGCTTTGCTCAATCATTGGGCCACCAATTACACTCGTATCTGTCACATCGGCAACCGGTATTCGGGCGCGTTCACTGAAGGAAGGTACCCACTCAATCTGGAAGCATCTATAGGGGAACATCAGACTTGGTCCAGATCGGAGGAGGAACACTGTGGCGCAGTATGACATCCTTATCGCGGACGGGACCGTGGTGGACGGTAGCGGTTCGCCAGGCTGGCGAGCCGACGTGGGGATAGCGGCAGGCCTCATAGCGGCTGTCGCAGCCCCGGGGCAACTATGCAGCACCTCCGCCAAAACCACAATTGACGCTGTAGGCAAGGTTGTGTGCCCGGGGTTCATCGACACCCACAGCCACAGCGACCTCTTGGTGTTGAAGGAGCCGTTCATCAGCCCGAAAGTGATGCAGGGAGTAACCACCGAGCTCATCGGCCAGGACGGGATGTCTTTGGCTCCACTGCGAGACGAGTACATCCCTGCCTGGAAAAAGGCCATGGCCGGGCTTGAAGGCGACTACGAGGTGGACTGGGACTGGCGTGATGTGGGCGGGTACCTCGACAAGATTGAGGCCATGGAACTTGGGCCAAACTTCGCTTTCCTCGCCCCTCACGGGAACATCCGGATGAAGGTCATGGGTCTGAAGAATAGGCTCGCCACCCCGAACGAAATGGCCGAGATGCAGGATCTTCTCCGAGAATGTCTGGATCAGGGCGCGTTTGGGATGTCCACCGGGATGGTCTACCCTCCTTGCTGCTACGCCGATACCGCAGAGTTCGTGGAGCTGTGTAAGGTCCTGGCGAAGCGTGACGCCTTGTTCGTGACACACAAGCGCAACGCGTCGGACGCTGTCCTTGAGTCCATCGAGGAGATCTTCGACATAGGCCGGGGATCGGGCTGCCGGCTGCATATCTCCCACTTCAAGGTGGCTGGAAAGCAGAACTGGGACAAACATGACCGGGCGTTGGGCCTTCTAGACGGCGCTCGGGTGGAAGGTCTCCGCGTCTCCTTTGACCAGTATCCCTACCTGGCCGGCAGCACCATGCTCGGGGTCATCCTGCCGCCCTGGACTCAGGACGGGGGCACCGAACGGCTCCTGGGGAGGCTCCGCGACCGGGGCCAGCGTGAGAGGATGAAGAAAGACATCATGGGTGGCATTCCCGGCTGGGACAACTACGTCCAGAGAGCAGGTTTCAAAGGCATCTACGTCACGTTCGTCAAGACCGCCAAGAACCAGGATGCGGTTGGCAAGAATCTGTCAGAGCTGGGTGAACTCAGAGGGAAAGACCCGCTCGATGCCACGCTTGACCTCCTCCTGGAGGAAGAGAACACCGCGGGGATGGTCATCTTCCAATGCCTCGAAGAGCATGTCGTCAGCATAATGCAGCGGCCTGAGCAGAACGTGTGCTCCGATGGCATTATGGGCACAAAGCCGCACCCGAGGCTGTACGGGACCTTCCCTAGGGTCCTTGGCAGATATGTCCGTGAGCAGGGCTCTCTAAGCCTGGAGACTGCAGTATACAAGATGACCGGTAAGCCCGCATCGCTGCTAGGACTGAGAGACAGGGGCATCATCAAGGAAGGCAACGCCGCGGACGTTGTGGTCTTCGACCCGGACAGCATCCTGGATAGGGCCACCTACGCCGACCCCATCCAGTTCCCCACCGGCATCGGCTACGTCCTTGTCAACGGCAAGATGCTCGTTGAGGACGGACAACCCAAGCGGCAAAGGGCCGGGAAGGTACTGAGGGCCCGAGCCTGATGTCGAGCGGATGACAAGCGTACGATGCCTCATGCGTAGCGAAGGCCGGCGGTTCCAGGCGACTGAAGCCTGGAGCGCGCCAGCCCTTGTGCTATTACCTCACGGCCTAGATCGGTGAGATTATCCTGTAGGTTGTGGTTGTTCCGTCCTCGGCTGTCACACGGATCAGTATCTCTCGATTGTCGGGGTATGCGCCCGCTCAAAGACCAGTGCGGGCGGGGCGCATCCTAATATCATCATAGAGGGCAATAGCTCCCCCATCGAGCAAGAGTCCTTGAGAGTCAGAGACAGCGGGCCGCTACCATCGCCGAAGTCGATCGTTGCCGTCCACGTGTCTTCCCCGGGGTCTGTGAACGACCCGGTTACCCCGACCCAGCCACGAGAGTTGATCCAGCTCTTGCTCAGCTTCACGGTGGGCGCGACATTCGAGACCGTCACCGCGAAACTATCCCCGTATGCGTAGCCGTCCGCGTCGATTAGGCTAAGGGCAACCAGGTAGGTACCGTTGTCCACATAGGTGTGGCTCAACGTTGCGGTGCCCGCCTTGCCTGCCAGAGTGTGGCGGCCTGAGCTACTGGAATCGAGAGCGTGCCGGCTAGGATGGTCGCAAGGGTCAAGACGGCGGTGAAACCTTATGCGTGAAGCCGTGGACCAGGAGATGGCCAAGACCCGGTTCTCGGGCGTGGTGCTGGTGGAGCATGACGGCGCCCCGGTCATCCGCGAGGCGCGCGGCCACGCCAACCGGAGCGACCTCATACCCAACGAGATGGGTACCCGATTCGGGATCGCGTCTGGCGGCAAGATATCCACGGCAGTGTCAATCTATCAGCTAATTGAGCAGGGCATCCTCCGTCTGGGGGCCACGATCGGCGAGATTCTGGACATCCCCCTTGGGCGTATCGATCCAGCGGTTACGGTCGCGCAGCTCCTGACCCATACCTCGGGGATTCCCGACTACTTCGACGAAGAGAACATGGACGACTACTCGTCCATATGGGACGAAAAGCCCGTCTACACGCTGCGCTCTCCCAAGGACTTCTTGCCGCTCTTTTCCGCCAAGGAGATGTGCTTCCATCCGGGAGACCGGTTCAAGTACAGCAATTCGGGGTTCGTGGTGTTGGGGATGGTCCTTGAGTCGGTGACAGGACGTCCTCCTGAGAGCCGGCATGGTTGACTCGGGCTACTTCCGCCTGGACTGCCTGCCGCAAAGGAGCGCTCTGGGGTACACAGACGGGCCCAACGGGACCTGGAAGTCCAACATATACTCCCTTCCCTTCATCGGCGGGGGCGATGGTGGGACGTTTGTGACGGCGGAAGACATGCTGAGGTTCTGGACGGCGCTTTTCGACCACCGCCTTCTGAGCGCCGAGGGGACTGCTGACTTGCTAACGCCTCATGTCAAGGTCAACGAAGAGGTCAGCTATGGATATGGAGTCTGGATCGGCACGCAGGAAGCAGGCGAAACATCCGGAGTCCGCAGGTTCTCCGTGGTGGGCGAGGACCCGGGCGTGAGTTTCTCGTCGGCGGTCTATCCCAAGGCCGGCATTCGGACCGTGGTCCTGGCCCGGACTACTTGGTAATCCGGCGCTCTCCTATCGCCTGCCATACGAACAGGCCCACCATCACGGCCACCCACAGTACCCCGGCCGATATGAGCGTGTCCTTCGAGACTGGTGAGGCTTCCGGGCGCAACATCAACGCGAGGACCACCAGCGGTATCACCATGAAGACCCAGAGGGCCGCAAGACCACCCATGCGGCTCTTGAAGGCCCAGAGACGATTTTCGGCTTCATCAGTCATCTTGATTTGAGGGGCTCGCCGCCGGAGCTCCTCCCGAAGAAGACGGCTACTCAGCGCCCAGGGCGGCAGGGACAGTCTAGTGGAGAGGCGGCGGTCGCGCTGTTGTTTCTCGTAGGCCAGCACAAAGCCAAGTTTGGTCGCTCCCAGGAAGACCATGTCGCCGTACGGGATGAAGACACTCCTGATGAGGCCCGGACGGCACCACAGACCGTCAGATCTTAGGACGATGGCATAGGAGGCCGTTTTCCAGACAGCCCCCATGATCAGGGCCGTCAACGTGAACAGCACTCCGAGAAAGACGAGGGCGCCGGCGGCTTTGGCGCCTGTTGTCGACATCCAGCAGGCCCAGAGCCCCGCCGCCATGAACGGGAGGGTAAAGACACCCCACAGCAGGTGCGTGAGCCACATGCCGTCCGCGAAGAGCCTTCCCCGAACCACTACTCGCTCAGGCACAGTCTCCTCCCCCAATGCTGTCCCATGTCGCCCAGTGCCTCTGTACTCTGGCTTTCTCCAGACGCCGGCCTACTCCTGCATAACGGAGCGCGCCCCGCCTTCCGCAGCGTGTCTGGTCACGGCCTATATGGACCTAGCACGAATTCCAGCGCCCGGGGCAGGGTCTCACCGAAGTCCTTCGGGAAGCTGTGGCCCATACCCGGGCGGACGTCCATGGCGCAGGCGAGGCCGTTGACCTGCATGGCGTCACGCAGGTCGCAAACTCCCTTGTAGAACCGGTCCTTGTCGCCGACGACCATGTATCCCCTGACTCCCCGGGAGGATGCGGCACTGAGGTGAACCGTGAACTCGGAGATGTCGCGGAGCGCCGGAACCACGACGATGAATCCCCTGCTACGGAATGGCTCGCCCTTCAGCGCTGCCTTGATGGCCAGCCTTCCCCCCTGAGAAGCGCCGGTCAGGATGACGCGGTCCGGGTCAAACCTGCACTCCTCAGCCACTCTTGCATACGCCTGCTCCACCTCGGCGGCGGCCTTGACCTCGTCGTCCCAACAGTACTGGTCGGACGCGCACATCTGTGAGGACTGTGGGACCGCGACAACCACCCCTCCGTCCGCAGCTGACTCCCAGTTGCGGGTGAAGGCTGGAGCGGTCGCTCCACGAGAGTGAAGGGCCAGGAGGAGCGGAGGGAACGATGCGCTGCCCGTCCCCTTTGGCTGGACGGTCACCAGCTCAAGGCGCGCCTTGCCTGCCGCGGCCGCGCTCAGATCCGCAAACACGCGCAGGATGGCCTGGAACCCGGGGAGGTCCCGCAAAGGCGCGAGGTCCTCCTCACTCTTCAGGGTGGCCTCAGACCACCAAACGCCGCGGTCCACCGCGTTTTGGAGGATGCCGAGGGCTTCGCCCTTCTCGCCGAGGAGACTGTGAAGGCACGCCCGCCAGTAAGAAGTCCTGGTGAGCCCGTCAGGGAAATCTCGTGCGGCGCGGTCCGCTTCCGCCAGAGCCTCTTTGAGCTTGCCTTCTCCATAGAGGGTGAAAACGCGGTCCTGGACTTCTGACCAATCCTGGATGCTCACCACTCCCACCTCCCGTCCTTCATTGGAAGCGTTCGACGCCCGGGTCGAACGTCCTTCGACGAAGTAGTCTCAGCATCTTTCGGGTGTGGTAGAATTGATACTTGGGGCCAGCTGTCGCTTACAAGACACACTCGCAGCGCAGACTGGCACGCCAGGAGAAGACCATGCTTGAGGCACCAGTCGCAGCACGTACGTTGTCCGCCCCGGACACCAAGAGCGTAAGGCTCCAGGTACTACGGCTTGCGTGGCCGGCCATGGCCGAAATGTTCCTGCAGACGGTCACCCAGATAGTCAGCATGATCCTGGTAGGCCATCTGGGAGCCGGCGCGGTGACCTCCATCGGGATCTCCACCCAACCGCTCAACATGCTGATGGGAGTGTTCCAAGGGATTGCGGTTGCGGTTACCGCCCTGGTCGCCCGCTCAATAGGAGCGGGACGGAAGGAAGACGCGTCGCGAGCAGCCGCACAGGGCGTCACGCTGGCGACAATTGTAGCCTTGGCCGCGTCAGCGCTCATGCTGACGAAGGCGCGGGCGGTGGTCGTCTGGATGGGCGCCGGGCCAGACGTCGTGCGGCAGGCAACTCAGTACCTCCTCGTAATGACGCCGGGCCTGTTCTTCCTCTGGATATCCGCAGTGATCACCGGCGCGCTCCGGGGCGCCGGGGACAACAAAACGCCCATGAAGATCAACATGACTATCAGCCTTCTCAGTTTCGCGGGCAACATCGTGCTGGTGTACGGCCTGTTCGGATTCCCGGCCCTTGGGGTGCTGGGTGCGGGACTCGCCACATCCATCGCTCGTGTCGCCGGCGGCCTTCTCCTGCTAGTCCCCTACCTTGCAGGCAGGCTGACGCTCCCTTGCCGCTTCCCCTCCGACTTCAAGTGGGACAAATCCCTCATGGCGAGAGTGCTCAGAGTCGGTGTACCGGGCACAGCGGAACGCCTGATGATAAGCGCCAGCGGACTGTTCTACGCAAGGATGGTGGCCGGTCTCGGTTCGGTCTCGTATGCGGCCCACACCATAGGGATCAATGCGGAATCCATCTCGTACATGCCGGGCAACGCGTTCGCCATTGCAGCCACGACGCTCGTCGGACAGAACCTCGGCGCCGACCGCCCGGACCTCGCCGAAAGGAGCACTTACCAGGCGCTATCCATGGCCTGTGCGCTGGTTGGCGCTGTGGGCGTCTGCTTCCTCCTGTTCCCCGGTACCCTCATCCGTCTGTACTCACCCGACCCTGAGGTCATCCGGCTCTCATCAATTTACCTGCGCATGATGGGTTTCTGCCAGATACACCAGGCCTTCGGGTTTGTGTTCCTGGGCGCCATACGCGGGGCCGGCGACACCAAGTTCGTCATGTTGCTAACCGCTTTCTGCTCCTGGTTCCTCAGGTTGGGCACAACCTACCTGCTGATCGAGGTCGTAGGGATGGGCGTAACAGGGGCATGGTGGGGTATGGCGGCGGACGGCCTCGTCAAAGGCATCGTAGGGTGGCAATGGTTCAGAAGGGGGCACTGGAAGAAGGCGGCGGTCTAGCCTTACCTTGCCTTGCCTTCCGTGTGTTGGCTCTCGACCCGGGTGTTCCCTGCCTTGGAGGGTGCTGCTGCTGTCAGCATCACCCTGCGGCGACAGCTGATGTTCTGAGCATCACCGTTGGGCGGAGGCTGATGCTCGGAGCATCAGACTATGCCAGGTTGACCTCCAGCCCACTACTCCGACGCCTCAAACCTTGTTGGTGTATGTTAGTTTCTGTTGTTTAGCGTTGGCAGATGGGATATGATCTGGCCGAGGAGGCGCAGGGGTGAACGAGGTCTTCCTTGACCCTGAACAGGCCGCGAAGATGCTGAACCTGTCCGCGTATACCGTTCGAGCGTATGCGAGGCAGGGCCTCATACCCGCTCACAAGATTGGGCGAGCGTGGAGGTTCTCCCGACCCGACCTGGAGGAATGGGTGCTGGCGAAGCGGCAGCAACCTTCTCCTGCCGACGGTTTCGTGGCTAGGGATCGTGCGTCACTGGCGGCGGCAGATTCACTAGCCTATACAGCGAACCGGAAGGACGTTGTCACTGACAATACTGACGCTCGCCAGCAGGCCGTTGAAACCCTTCGCGCCATACGGGCGAGGGCCCGCAAAGGCGGCGTATTGGCACTAGTCCAGGAATCACGCAGGGATTTGCTCGCGAGGGGAAGCGCTGACCATGAGAGCAAATAGGCCTGTTCTGGTAATTGCGGATGCCAGCGTACTGGCCCAGTGGTTCCTACCTGACGAGGAAACCTGCCCTGGCACCGAGAGGCTAATGACGGACGTCGGCTCAAGGCACGTAACGCTTCTGGAGCCGCCGCTTCTAGTGCATGAACTCACCAACACCCTGTCAGTGGCCGTCAAGAGACGTAGGATTCCGGACGAGGATGCTCTTCTTGCGTGGCAGGCTTTCTCCGGCCTCGGCATGCTGTTCAGCAACCCGGGGGGATACGGTCCGTCCATCCTCAGGCTGTCTCTCCTCCCGGGAGTCACAGCGTATGATGCCTCCTACGTGGCCCTGGCAGAAGACCACCACTGCATTTTCTACACGGCGGATAAGAGGCTCGCGGCGGCACTGCGGGGGCATTCGGACCGAGTTCGTATGATATCGGAGTATCGCGGCATCCCTGAGAACCGTCAATCCCCTTGAGATTAGGCCTACCCTTGGGTACGGGGCAGGTCCAAACTGGACCCGCCCATGCCACCACCATTCCTACCACTGCTCCGTGTTTGAGCGCTGCTACTATTTCGTTTTCTCTACCTCGATGATGCAGCAGTCATCCCCATCCAGGACGTTCTTCAAATGCGAGCCGCGAAGATCGTTGTTGAACGCATGATACTTAGCCTCATCTACCACACAGTAGATCCGGCCTAAGGCTTCCGCGCCCGGATGATCGGCCTCAAGCTCTTTCCACGTCTGGGCGAGGGGGCAGAACGTGGATGCATGTTTCTTTTCGCCTGTCGGAAGTACTACATCCTTGCCGTGCCAGCCCTTCGACGGCAGATCGGGGATCAAGCCGTAGTTGTCGGCGGCGAGAGGAAGTCCCTTGGCTTGGGCCTCTTCCCTGACGCGTTCGCCGCACGCCTCCCCGTACTCCCAGATAGCCTGGCGGATTAGCTTCTTGCCCTCTACTTCGCCCAGACGGTTCACGATGGCTTTGGCCATGTAGTAGTACATCAGGGCCATTCGCCTGGAGATGAGCCACACATCCTGTTCCCAGGGATCATCTGAAAGGGGGAATCTCTTCGAGTTCAAGTCGACGAACCTCCTACTGGTTACTCGGCTGACGGACCCGGCGGCGGTTGCTGAGACAAACCTCAACCG
>JBBDIP010000028.1:0-5172 GCA_040880305.1 Bacillota bacterium | reverse complement strand
CCCCCGGGCCGCTGAACTCCGCGCCTTCTACCGAACTATCGCACGTGCTCGTGTCTGCTACTGCACGGGCGTAAACTTCCCATCCTTCACCTGCAGGATGATGTAGTGTGAGTTGAACGAGTTGTGATTCGTCTTGCTGAAGGTGACCGGCCTGTTGAATGCGACAAAGCCGTTCATATTCTCCAGTGCGTCCCGTACCTTTGCACGGTCGGTTCCGCCGATCCTGATTGCCTCAAAGAGGACTTTGGCTGCCTCGTAGCTCTCCGATGCGTTGATTGTGGGCAGTTTGCTGAATTTCTTGTTGAAAGCATCGACGAAGGCCTTGTCCTTAGGATCCGGGGAGTTCGGGAAGAACAGCGTATTCAGGTAAACTCCCTCGATCGCGGCTCCACCTAGGTTGATGAACTCGTTCGCGTACTCGAGGCCGCTGCAGGAGATAGTCTCCTTGATGCCCATCTCGCGGGCCTGCTTGACGATCATGGCGGCGTCGTTGTACTCGGCGCCGAAGTAGTACAGGTCAGGCTTCGCGGCCGCCATAGCGGTGAGCGGAGACTGGAAGTCGATGTTCTGCCCGGGGCTGTGTAGCCCAAACTTATGGACGGCCCGGCGGACAAGTTCCTTGCCTTTCTCCTCGCCCAGGCTATCGACTATCTCCTTCGTGATGAAGTGATAAAAGGTGGCGAAAAGCTCGGCCATCGCCACAGTCGGGTCCTTAGCTGAATCCTTGCCGATGTTCGCGTCGCCAGCCATTAGATGCTCGCCACCCCGCTCAGCAGATCCCTCAAGACCTTGTCTTTGAAGACCGGTTCAAGTGTGATGGACTCGGCCGACCCGGGAATTGGGGTCGTGCATGCCAGGCACACCTTACCGTCGAACCTTATGGTGCAGCGAGCGCACAAGCCCTGCTTACATGCGGCGTGCTTGAAGAACGTCAGAGTCGGATCCAGGTTCTCGCCGATGTACAGCAGCACTTCCTGCACTGAGGTCTCCTCTTCAATGGGGACTTCGTACTCCTGAAAGCACCCACTGTCCCCGGGGCCTTCCGACCTGTAACACCTTACCTTGATGGTCCTATTCATGTCGGGTCGTCCTCCAGACTAGACGTACTTTTCCGCAAGGCTCGCGATATAGGCCTGGTAGTCGTCGCGTCCCCCGGGGAGCGCGCTTCGCGTGGTGACGACCGGCTCAGATCGGAACTCCATCGCTCCACCGTCACTACCCTTGTGGACGACGATGGTTTTCAGCCAGTTGTCGTTGTCCGTGTACGGGTGGTCGTCCCTATAGTGAACTCCCCTGCTCTCTGTCCGGATCATGGCCGCCCCTGCCGACATCTGGAGGACGTCGACGAAGTTGCGGGCGGTTATATAATCCAGCCATTCGGGGTTATAGGCTCGAGACGCATTCGATATGGTCACCCCGCCGTTCAGCGCTTCCCTCGCGGAATCGACGCCCGCTGCGACGAGTTCAAGCCCCTCCCCGTCCCGGATCATCGACATGTGCCGGATGGCCAGGTCGCCTACAGTCTTCTTCACCCCGGTGGGAGTCGCGCTGCCGCCGGCAGCGTTGGCGCCGCACGCGGCGCTGGAAGCGAACGGCTTCTCAAGCACCTCTTCCAGGTATCTCACCTGGGACCCGTCGACTCTCGCGTGGTCCGACTCATTGGCGTATTGCGAGGCAAAGCCGGCAGCCTCGTAACCCTGAACCAGCATCTGGGTGGTGGCTGCCGAAACCCTGTTGGAACCGAAAGTCCCACCGGTGCACTCGCCCGCCGCGAAGAGGCCCGGGATGGAGGTCTCGTACCGTTCGTTGACCCAGATGCCGCCCTCGAAATACTCGGCGCTGGGCGCTATCTCAAGAGAGTAGCCGCTTGCCAGCCGAGCAATCATGTCGGGGTAAGCATCGCGAAGCCCGGGGATGTGGTCCTGGATGGTCTCAAAAACCTCGTTGGGGCAGTGCTTCATCGAGAAGTAGACCCCTCCGCCGGGCGTGCCCTCGTGCTCGATCTCGCGGAACTCGGCGAACGAGAGCAGGAGCTTGTTCCACTCGGTGTGCAGAGCCAGATCCATCATTTCCGGCTTGAAGTACTTGCCGAGGAATTCCTCGCCCTTGCGGTTCAGCAGGTGACCGTAGCCGGAAGCGGTGAAGATGTAAGGCACGATGCTGCCGCGATACCTGCGCGGGGTGAGCACCGTATTTGGGCAAAAAGTCACCATTTCCATGTTGATCATGTCTGCGCCCGCGCGGAAGGCCATTGCCTGACCGTCGCCCGTGAGATCGGTCCCGCCTGCGTTGAAGGGGTACAGCCCATGCCACCCGCCGGTGGCCAGTATGACTGCCTTGGCGGAATAGGTGACGTACTCGCCCGTGAAAACGCTAAAGCCGAGGACGCCTGATACTCGCCCGTTAGTCACCAGCAGTTCAAGCGCTTGAACGTCGCTTTGGTGCTGCGCACCGCTTGCAACCAGTCTCTTCATCAGCACGTCAAGCAATTCCCTGCTGGAGACGCTTATCCCGCGCTCGCTCTCCAACCTGTACACCTTCACGCCCCAGTCGATTAGTTCGCGCACGCGGTCGGGGGCGTCGTCCACATAGGTCTCTACAAGCTTCTGATTATTCAAGAACATGCCCTGCTCGACAATCTCGCTGAACCAGGCATCCTTGCTGTCGTCCTTGCCCGCTTCGGCGAACCCCATGTTGAAGAGGCTGTTCCCGTCGCACTCGACGTCAGCCGAGATGTTGGCGCCCGCAAGCAGGGTAGCCCCACTCCTATTCACCTTGCCCTTGCTCAAAATGAGCGTCTTGCACCCGGACTCGGCGGCGCGAATCGCAGCCCTCAGTCCGGCCCCGCCGCTGCCCACCACCAGAATGTCGTAGCTTCCGCCATCGCTCACGCAACACCGTCTCCTTCCGTCCTGGTTGCCAATGCCAATCAGATCCTTTTCATCACCCTGTCCCTGCTCACCCGGATGTGCTTGACCATTGCTTCCTTGGCCGCCGCGCCGTCCCGTGCCTTCAAGGCGTTGATGATGGCCCAGTGTTCGTCCATGTACCCGGGCGTCTGCATCCCTGGGTCGAGTTCCTCAACCCTGTTCATCTCTTCTATTAACCGGTTGATGAGCCTCTTCAACCTGCGGTTCCCCGCGGCTTCAGCGATAACGGAATGGAAGCGGTAATTGGCCGGCGAAAGACTGCCTTCGTCAGCCAGCGTGCACTCCTCAAGCTGGGCAAGAAGTTCCGGGGTGATCTTGGAGGCGGCGTGGAAAGCCGATTCGCCCTCCAGGATCTCACGCAGTTGATAGCCTTCCGAAGTGTCGCGCACGCTTGGAGTCGTGATGACGTAGCCCCGCTTCGGGATGACAGCGACATAACCTTCCAGAGAAAGTTTCTGGAGCGCCTCTCTAGCTGGTGTCCGACTGCAGCCGAACTCAGCGGCGACTTCGTTCTCGCTGAGGATCATGCCCGGTTCCATGGCCCCGGTGACAATGCTTCCCTTCAACTTCGAGTAGACCGCATCCGTCATTGAGCCGGCCTTAACAGCCATCGACCACTACTCCTTCCGGACAGCCGCCCCATTCGACACCAAAGAGCGCCGACACAGGCGGCTGACGTGGTTGCTTGTATACACGTTGTATGGAAGCGGTATTCGACGGGTGTACTACCGTCTCCTGCTCATCCTATGGAGTCGAGGGCTGATTTTGCCTCAAGCAACACTGGCAGAAGTTCCCCGCCCGAGAAACCTTTCCTTAGCACAGCAATGCAAAGGAGAGGTTCATTGAATGCTGGGAGGAGGGGCCGTTCTCACCACATTTGAGCTGCACGGCGGAGGCAAGAGCGGTCAGGCGGTCTGTGCGTTCCTTGAGGGACCACGGGGTTGGAGTCTACATACCTGTGACGGCTGGCGTCTCCTGTGCGCGCCTAGCGGTAACCATCAGCTAGTCGATGTACCGTTTCAATTGCTCATAGAAGTTCTCTCTCGACCCGGCGAGTACGACAACAATGAGCCTGGTGCCTTCCTCATAGACAACGTAAGCGATCTCATAGCTGCCACCTGCATAGCGGACATCGTACCCGTAGAACCCAGAAAGGTCACCGTGCTTTTCCTGTCCGATATACGGATTCTCGCTAAGCCTATCTAGTGCAACGCGGTACGCGTCCTTAAGTCCTTTTTCTTTCAGTTTCTTAAGATACCGCTCTGCGGAGGGTGAAAACCGCACCTCGTACATAAATCACTCTTTACCAAACACGTCAGACATCGAAGCACCTTTGCGCTTCCCAGAGGCAATCTCATCGGCCTCATCAACCATCCGGCCAATAGCTTTCTTGAGATTCCCTCTCTGCTCGGCAAACTTACTCACGAGTTCAGTTCCCGAATACCCTTGGGCTACGAGATCCTTCAGGATTTCAACGGAGAACTCTCCTGTATCTGAAGACAGCGGACGGATGACAATAGCACCGTTTTCAGCGTAGCACTCAACCTCGTTGCCGAGATTGACCTGCTCGTAGAACTTAAGTGGTATCGTAATCTGCCGTTTGCGCGAGACACTTATGATCTTCCTATCCATATTTCTTCGCTCCGCGACCGACATAGATCTCACTCCTATTGTTACGCACATAGGCAATCATTTATACCTGTTTCTTTGCACAATGATATCACTGATATTATGATTATCAAGTTTCTATGTATCTCGGGTCGGTGGAATCAGGCCGAATATGCAGTTGTAGCCGACAGAGCACATTGGTGCCGCGCGGCTACGTCTGCGGCTTACATACGCTGCAAGGATCATACCCTCTCGCTTTGGCGTCCTTGAGGCTGATCTGAATCTTTGATTGGCTTAGGTATCTGCACCCGTCCCGGTGGTACTTCTCCCCCGTCTTGGTCACATAGACGGTGATCGACGTCGGCTCCGGGGTGGTAGTTGAGCTTGGGGTCGCAACTGCTGGCGATGCCGCGGGTGGCGAGGAAGGCGCCTGCTGGGTCTGCGCGGAGGGTGTGGTGGAGGCTGTCTCCTTCGGTGCAGCCAAGCAAGCCGCTAGGCCGATAATCAGCAAGGCGACAAGGAGCATGACGAGGGACCGTGAACTGATTCTCGCGGTGTGGGAAGACCCCATGGCAGAGTCTGGGGTGGACCCCTTTGTCAAGACACGGTTTCTTAGAATTTAAGGTGGGACCAT
>JBBDIP010000027.1:0-31780 GCA_040880305.1 Bacillota bacterium | reverse complement strand
TGTCGCCTTCTTGACTTTCCTTGCCAGCACCCCGTCGCTGCCTTTGCCTTTTCCGCCTATGCCCCCAAAGCTTCTTGCCATCATCCTCGCCTCCCAACGTGGTTTTTCACGGACCTTTTTGTGTGCCTCTTTGTGTGCCAACTCGTCCAAAGTGAGGCGATCAGGGGTGAACTCCGCTATAAAGCCTCTGAGAAGAAGCCAACCGTAGAGGCACTTACCCCAACTCAGGAGAACTCATTTCAAAAGCCCGGAGAGATGTGCTATCCTTTCTCGGGCAAGAAGGCGAGTATGTACCCGAGTGCCGAGAAGACGGCGTCCCTCGAGGACGCGCCCTCACTTTCGAAGAGGGGGCCGTCCTACGTGAGGTGCAAAAAGGGGCGCTCAGCGCCGACCAGATAGTGGACCGGCTCAATGGGTTCTCGCCGGGCAAGGTTGTCTCGCTCCTCTCGTCGCTTGAGGTTAAAGGTATTGTGGAGAAGGCCGCCGGGGGAAAATACCTGGCAAAAACATAGGCTTGGAAGGCAGGTCGGTATGGTGTCGGTATCCAAGCGTCCTCTCATAATCGTGGAGTCACCCACCAAAGCAAAGACGATTTCGCGCTTCATGAAGTCCAGGTATCAGGTCAAGGCCTCCTTGGGCCACGTTAGAGATCTGCCCAGATCCAAACTTGGCGTGGATGTCGGCCACGACTTCGAGCCCGAGTACATAAACATCCGCGGCAAGGGCGACATCATAAAGGAACTCAAGGAAGCCGCAAAAGGAGCGTCGAAGGTCTACCTGGCCACTGACCCCGATCGCGAGGGTGAGGCTATCTCCTGGCATCTATGCGCCATCCTGGGCATTGACCCAACCCAAGCCCAGCGCGTCACATTCCACGAGATCACTGAAAAGGCGGTCAAAGAAGCGTTCGCCCACCCCTTGCCGCTGAACCTAAAGCTCATCGACGCGCAGCAGGCCAGGCGCGTGCTTGACAGGCTGGTGGGGTATAGCCTGAGCCCGCTTCTATGGCACAAGATACGACCGGGCCTGTCGGCCGGCAGGGTTCAGTCTCCGGCCCTGCGGCTCGTGGTCGCTCGCGAAAACGAACTCAACGCGTTCAAGCCGGAAGAGTATTGGACGCTTGACGCGTACCTCCAGGGAAGGAACGGAGACGTGAGGGCGCGCTACTATGGAGAAGGCAGGAAGAAGATTGACCTTCGGACCGAAGACCAGGTCGCCGCGATCCTCGCCGATGTAAGGGAGATGCCCTTCAGGGTTCTTTCGGTCACCCCGAAAGAAAGACGCAAGTCGCCATCCTTCCCATTCACCACGTCCACGCTGCAGCAGGAGGCGTCCCGCAAGCTGGGCTTTCCGGTCAGCAAGACCATGGCGGTTGCACAAACGCTGTATGAGGGCGTCGAACTTGGGGAAGAAGGGTACACAGGTCTCATCACCTACATGAGGACGGACTCCACCAGAGTCTCGCCGGTCGCGGTTGCGGAAGCTCGTGAGTTCATAGTGAGCGCTTACGGGCCGGATTACGTGGGGGCGGCACGCAAAGATAAGGCGAGACCGGGGCAGCAAGACGCGCATGAAGCCGTGCGTCCGACCAGCGTTTGGAAGTCGCCTGACCAGGTCAAAAAGTACGTGAAGCCCGACCAGTTCAAACTCTATAAACTCATCTGGGAGCGGTTCGTCTCGAGCCAGATGGCCCCCGCGGTCTACGACACCGTGACCTGCGACGTGGAGTGTGGAAAGCACCTGTTCCGGGCCACGGGCTCCAGACTGAAGTTCGCAGGATTCACAAAGTTGTACGAGGAGGGACAGGACAGCCCCTCTGAGGAAGATAAAGAGATCATCCCGCTGGTGCCGGGGGAGCAACTCAGACTGCTTAGAACCGACCCCCTGCAGCATTTCACCGAACCCCCTCCGCGCTACACCGAGGCTTCACTGGTGAAAGCCCTGGAGGAGAACGGCATAGGACGGCCCTCGACTTACGCGCCCATCATCGCCACCCTGTTCGATAGGGAGTACATCGGCCGCGAGACCCGCCGGCTCTTTCCTACCGACCTCGGAGTGCTGGTTGACACGCTCCTCACCGAGTACTTCCCCTCGGTGGTGGATCTACGGTTCACCGCCGGGATGGAGAAGAGACTGGACTCGGTGGAAGAGGGCGAGGAGAACTGGGTCACGGTCATAAGGGAGTTCTGGGAACCCTTCAAGGACCAGGTGGAGAAAGCCGAAAAACAGGTGGGGCGGCTCAAGGTCGAGGATGAACCCGCGGGCGAGACGTGCCCCAAGTGCGGGCGCCCGATGGTCATAAAGCACGGACGCTTTGGGCGGTTCATCGCCTGCTCCGGCTACCCCGAGTGCAAGACTACCAAACCGCTCCTTGCGAAGACGGGAGCGCTGTGCCCCAAGTGCGGCGGCGACATAGTGGCCAGGCGGACCAAGCGCGGCAGGACCTTCTACGGATGTGCCAACTACCCGACATGCGACTTTCTCTCGTGGGACCGGCCCGTGCCGGACGCCAAGTGCCCATCATGCGGTAGTTTCCTGGTGGAAGCGGGAGGCAAGGTGAAGACATACCGGTGCTCCAAACCGGGTTGCCAATTCCATACACAAAACCTCGCGAATATTGAGAAATAACGTTGCCCCCGGGTAGATTGAATGATAGTATGACTTCCGAAATTGTCGCTATTATTCTGGGCAAACGCCCGGGCGAGGAGAAGGTGTTCCTTTGAAGCGTTCGCTTTTGGATTGGCAAGAAGACTTCCTTACGGAAGTCGGAGTGTCCAAGACTCAGAGCCCGAGCACCCAGAACGCTTACGCCAACGACCTCCGCCAGTTCATCACCTTTCTTGCCGAGAGAGGGGTCGAAAACGCCGCCTGTATCGTCCCGCAAGACTTGTCGGGCGAGAACATCCGGGCGTTCATACAGCACCTCGGCAAGCGGGGCTACGAGTCCACCTCAGTAGCAAGAAAGACGTCCTGCATCCGCAGCTTTGTTCGCTTTCTTTCGCGCAGGGGCGTAGTCAACGGCGAAAGCGTGAAGCAGGTCGTCCCGCGTAAGCTTAAATCCACCCTCCCAAAGGTACTAACCGAAGAGGAGATGGGGGCGCTCTTGAGGGCGCCGGACGTTGGGACTCCTGCGGGCAAAAGAGACCGCGCGATGCTTGAGGTACTCTACGGCTCGGGACTGCGGGTGAGTGAACTCTGCAGGCTTGACATCGGGGATGTCGACTACTCCTTGGGGTTTGTAGAGGTGCTTGGCAAGGGTGGCAAGCAGAGGCTGGTCCCGGTAGGGTCCTTGTCCCTGCAGGCGCTGGGCGACTACCTTGAGACGGGCCGGCCGGTTCTTGAGCAGGGCCGAGGGCCGCAAGCCTCGATCGGCAAGGGTTCGGCCATGACGGTGCGAAAGCCTCTATTCCTAAACAGATCTGGCAAGAGGTTATCGGCCAGATCTGTCGGACGCATCTTAGAGGGGTACCTGTTGCAGGCAGGGCTGGATCCGTCCAGGGCCTCCCCCCATACGCTGCGGCACTCATTTGCAACCCACCTCCTGTCAGGAGGAGCGGACCTCCGTTCGGTGCAGGACATGCTGGGCCACGTCAGCGTCCGCACGACCCAGATATACACCCATGTCATGCCCGACCATCTTCGGGAAGTCTACCGGCGCGCCCATCCGAGGGCGCAGGAAGGGAAGAAGAAGTGAACAACAACGAGAGCCCCCAGTTCCTGAGCACGACCGTCCTGGCCGTCCGGCGCAACGGCAAGTCGGCGATGGCCGGCGACGGTCAGGTCACCTTGGAGTCGAGCCACACGGTGCTGAAAGCCGGGGCGCGGAAAGTCCGGAAGATCTATAAAAACCAGATAGTGGCCGGCTTTGCGGGTTCCGTTGGCGACGCGCTCACGTTGTTCGATAAGTTGGAGGGCCACCTTGAAGAGACCAGGGGAGACCTTCAACGGGCCGCGGTGAACCTCGCCAAGGAGTGGCGGACCGATAGAGCACTGCGGCAACTCCAGGCCATGTTGCTTTGCGTCGACCGGTCAAAGATCCTGCTGGTGAGCGGGACCGGAGAGGTCATCGAGCCCGACGACGAAATACTGGCCATCGGCTCAGGAGGACCATACGCCATGGCTGCGGCGAAGGCGCTGGTGAAGTTCACCGACCTTGACGCCGCGACAATCGCTCGGGAAGCGCTCAAGATAGCAGCTTCCATTTGCATCTATACAAATGAGAATATTGTGGTAGAAGAGCTGGGGTAACCGGGATTCATGGTATTGTAGGAGGAGTAGTATGCCGGATCTCACGCCCAAACAAATCGTTTCCGAACTCGATAAGTTCATTGTGGGCCAGGATAAGGCCAAGAAGGCCGTTGCTGTGGCAATACGCAATAGGCTGCGACGGCAAAGGGTCCAAGGGGATCTTCAAGACGATATTGTCCCCAAGAACATCCTCATGATCGGCCCTACGGGCGTTGGAAAGACCGAGATATGCAGGAGGCTCGCCAAACTGGTGAACGCGCCGTTCACCAAGGTTGAAGCCTCAAAGTTCACCGAAGTCGGGTATGTCGGCCGAGACGTCGACTCGATCATAAGGGACTTGGTGGAGTCCGCCGTAAGGACGGTGCGCAACGAGGGTTTCGAAGAGGTCAAAGTCAAGGCGGACCTGCTCGCGCAGGACAGGTTGGTCGACATCCTGTACCCTCTGCCCAAGCGGCGCGAAACCCAGCGCAACCCTTTCGAGATGTTGTTCAACCCGGGGCAAAGGGAAGACCCCGAGCCCGAAGATGACTTCGATGACAAGGTGAGAAGGACCAGGGCAGACAGAAAGCTGGTTCGAGACCGCCTCACGCGCTTCGAGATGGAAGACGAGGAAGTCGAGATAGAGATCGAGGACAACGCAGTCCCAACTCTAGAGATCTTCGACGGGAACTCGATGCAGGAGATGGGGCTGAACATGCAGGACCTCTTGGGCGGCATGCTCCCCAAAAAGAGGAAGAAGAGGCGCCTCCCGGTTAGAGAGGCCAGGAAGGTTCTTTCCCAAGAGGAGTCGTCGAAACTGGTGGATCAGGACTCGATAGTCTCTGAGGCCGTGCGAAGGGTCGAGAGGCTTGGGATCGTCTTTCTAGACGAGCTTGATAAGGTGGCGGGTCGCGAGAGTGGCGCTGGGCCCGACGTGTCCCGGGAGGGCGTTCAGAGGGACCTTTTGCCGATAGTCGAAGGCACCACAGTGGTCACCAAGTACGGACCGGTCAAGACCGACCACATCCTGTTCATTGGCGCCGGAGCTTTTCACGTCGCCAAGCCGTCTGACCTGATTCCGGAGCTGCAGGGCCGCTTCCCGATAAGAGTCGAGTTGGAGCCGCTCACGAAGGAGGACTTCGTGCGAATCCTGACCGAGCCGGAGAACTCGCTCACCAAGCAGTACGTGGCACTTTTGGCGACTGACGGGGTGACGGTGGAGTTCACAGACGAGGGCGTCAGGGAACTTGCCGACATGGCTTTCCGAGTCAACGGTGACTCCGAGAACATCGGGGCACGCCGCTTGCACACCGTGATGGAGAAGCTCCTGGAGGACGTGCTGTTCGAGGCGCCTGACGTAGTGGAGCGCAAAGTCACGGTTGATGCGCAGTATGTGAGAGGGAGGATGGAGGACCTGGTGGCTAATAAGGATGTATCCAGGTACATCCTTTAGACAGAACGGAGGAGAAACCGATGCAGACGCTATTAGACAAAACACGCCGAATGAACCAGCTACTGTCTCGCGCCGCCACTGAAGTTGACTTTCAGGCAAGCGCGAGGGTCATTAGGGATTCGATTGAATGCAACGCTTATGTCCTCGACAAGATGGGTCGCGTCCTGGGCTACGCCCTCATGGACGACTTCGACTGCAAGGTCATGAAAGACGAGGTGCTGGCGCGAAGCGAGTTCCCGTCTTCGTATAACGAGCGCCTGTTCATTTATAGGGAGACAGCTGCGAACCTGAAACAGGCAGGGGTCTGCGTGTTCAAGGACGGTCAGCCGTGCATCTATCAGGATAAGCTTACGACCATACTCCCGATCATGGGCGGCGGCGAGAGGCTCGGCACCCTGGTCCTGGCCCGCTCGGGCAAGCTGTTTGACGAAGGGGACCTCATCTTGGCGGAGCATGCGGTGACGGTCACCGCAATGGAGATAATGCGGCACAACCAGGAGACGGTCGGAGAGGAGACGCGCCAGCGCACAGCCGTGCAGGTTGCCCTGGGCACCCTGTCGTTTTCGGAGCTAAACGCGATGCGCCACATCTTCGAGGAACTGGGCGGCACGGAGGGCTTCCTGGTGGCTTCGAGGGTCGCGGACAGAGTTGGCATTACCAGATCGGTCATCGTGAACGCTCTAAGGAAATTCGAGTCGGCCGGCGTTATAGAGTCCAGGTCTTTGGGGATGAAGGGCACCTTCATCCGGGTCCTCAACACGAGACTTCTAGAGGAATTGAAGAAACTCCGGTGAGACCAAAGCGCTCATGAACCGCAATGTTGCCTGTTGGGTGGGGCCAAAAGCCCCACCGTTTGTTTTTCTGAGATTTTTCGCGAAATTTGATCCTCCAAAGGAGGAATTTGCCAAGGCGTGTAGAAGAGTAGGAGTCCACAACTTAATAGAGACCAGTACCGCGTACCGATAATGGCAAAACTGTCGAAAGGCAGTGACGCAAAGCTGCGGGTCTAAAGCGCGAAAGCGCCATGACAGCCGGGTTGCCGAAGAGGGCGGCTTTATTTTCTGCCTTCCGGGTTTGGTGCCGGAAGGCGTTCTTCATTTTAAGAGGGGGGTAGACAATGAAGGATATCGGGGCGATTATGCAGGGCGCGCTCGATGGAGCGTGGGCGCGCCAGGAGATCTTGGCTAACAACGTAGCGAACGCCGAGACTCCAGGCTACAAGAGGCTTGATTTGGACTTCCGAGGCCAATTACAGAAGGCTCTGGGCGCAGTCGCGACTCCTTCTATTACCGATCCCCGGCATCTTTCCGCTTCTGACAACGTGAGACTGTTCACCGAGCAGGACCTCTCGAGCATCACTCCCGACGGCAATAGCGTGGACATCGACAAAGAGATGGGAGAGGTCTCGACCAACGCGCTCTACTACGCCGCAGTGTCGAAGCAACTCTCATCCTATCTTGGACTCCTCCGTAAAGCCATCACCGAAGGGAGACGATGAGCGTGAAGTTGTTTTCGGCGATCGAGACCAGCGCATCGGGACTCACCGCTGAGAGGATGCGCCTCGACCTCATCGCGTCCAACCTGGCCAACGCAGAGAGCACAAGGACCGAAGCCGGGGGGCCTTACAGGCGCAAGGTCGCCATCTTTCAGCCAAGGGGAGCCAGGTACTCGTTCCGCGACATCTTCTCGTCGAGTTTCTCATCTGCGCCACAAGGCGTCCAGGTCACCGGGGTGCGTGAGGACCAGAGCCCGTTCAAGAGGGTCTACATGCCGGGGCATCCGGAGGCCGACAAGGAAGGATACGTCACATATCCAAACGTGGATATCACTACAGAAATGGTGGACATGATGGCGGCGACTAGGGCCTATGAGGCCAACGTCACAGCCATCGAAGCCGCCAAGACTATGGCTCAAAGGGCGCTGGACCTATTGCGCTCCTAGTCTCGTGTTCCGCAGACACCCGCAAGAGCGGGGTCTAACCGGGGGGAGGAACCGTACATGTTCTTAAGAGCTATTTCCATGCCCAGTATGGGCTCCATCTTTGAAAGACCTGTAGCCAAACCGCAAGCAGCGTCGGACCCCAAATCGTCGTTCACAAGCGTCCTGCAGAAGGCCTCCAGCGCCCTTGATCAGCTTGACAGGGAAGCCGCGCAGGCCCAAATGGACCTGGTCTCGGGAAACGCCCGGGATCTCCACACCGCAACTCTGTCGGCGGAAAAGGCGAGCCTTGCGCTCGACCTCGTGGTTTCTGTGCGCAACAAGGCCATTGAGGCCTATCAGGAAATCATGCGGATGCCCGTCTAGAGGCCTATGGCTAAATCAGCAGGGTTGAGGTGAAGCAAATGGGCACGACAGTGACGTCGCTCACCAAAGGCGTTTCGGATACGTGGGCGAAACTCGGGAAGACCCAAAGGATCGTGGTCGTGGGCACCATAGCCGCGGTCTTCCTGTTGTCTTCAGTAGTGTTTGGTCTGAACTCACGAGGCCCCAGTTACGAGACCCTGTGGTCCAACCTTGACCCGCAGGATGCCGGGGACATCGTCACAGAGCTGGAGAGGCAGGCGGTTCCCTACAAGCTGGTCGACGGCGGGCGGACCGTGCAGGTGCCTACCGACAAGGTCTACCGCACTCGCCTTTCATTGGCGTCGCAGGGCCTGCCCTCGTCGGGCATCGTCGGGTTCGAGAGCATAAGCGGCAACTCCATATGGGCAACTGACTTCGAACGGAAGATCCAGTACGTAAGGGCACTGTCCGGCGAACTCACCCGCACTGTAAAGTCCATTTCCGGGGTCGAAGACGCCAGAGTCCACATTGTGCTGCCCGAGCAGACGGTCTTCGCGGCAGACAGGATCCCCGCCACCGCCGCAGTCCTCCTCAAACTTCGCCCTATGCAAGAACTAAATAGCTCCGCTGTCAAAGGCATCGTGAACTTGGTCGCCCGCTCGGTTGAGGGCCTTCTCCCCAGCGAAGTGACCGTGATGGATACCAGCGGCAGGCTGCTGTCCTTGGAATATGCGTCCGAGGGACCGCTGGGCGGCGCCTCCACTGCGGCCTATGAACTTACCTCCAAGGTCGAACGTGACCTGGAGAGGCGTCTGATCTCAATGCTGACTCCGGTGCTCGGACCCGGCAACGTCGTCTGCCAGGTGAGGGCTAACCTGAATTTGGACCAGAGCAAGACCACAGAAGACGCGTTCGTGACCGACCCGGAGAACCCCCAGGGCATACTGCGTAGCACCCAGGAGGTCAAGGAGTCCTACACCGGCACCGGCACGCCGGCCGGCGGCACCGCGGGCGGGCTTGACGTCCCGTCATACGCGACTGGCGGCTCGGGCGAATCCAGCTACCAAAGGACCGAGACCACCCAGAACTACGAAGTCACCCGCAGAACCACTGAGACTCTGGTGAACCCGGGGACGGTCAAGAACCTATCGGTTGCCGTCATGGTGAACAAGGAACTGGACGACGACCAAAAGACCGTAATAACCCAGAGCGTCTCTGCAGCATTGGGCCTTGACCCTCTCCGGCAAGACAAGATCAGCATCACCGGACTCAAATTTGATACCAGCCTCGCTGATGAGCTGCAGAAATCGATGACCCCTGTGAAGACGCCTTTGAACAGGGTATACGTCTATGCGGCAGCGGTCGCGGGTGCGCTTGTGGTAGGGACCTTGATCCTGCTCTTGCTCCGGCGCCGGAAGAAGTCCGCGCCGGGTATGGACGAGGACCGCCCCTCGCCGTCGGCGCTGCCGGAGGGGCCGACGGTATCCCCGGAAGTGCTGTCTAAACAGCGCATGAGGGAGTCTGTCGAGAAGTTGGCCCGCGCCAATCCGGAGTCTGTGGCCACCCTTGTCAAGACCTGGCTACTGGAGGATGAGCGATAATGGCCGTTCAGCATAAGGGAATGTCAGGAAAAGAAAAGGCGGCTATCCTCCTAATCTCTTTGGGACCTGACCTGTCGGCTCAGGTCATGAAGCATCTGAAGGAAGAAGACATCGATGTTCTCACACTGGAGATCGCCGGCACAAGGCGGGTGGAGACCGAGGCCGGCGAAGTGGTCATGCGTGAGTTCACCGACATGTTCTTGGCCCAGCAGTATATCAACGAAGGCGGCATCGAGTACGCCAAGGTACTGCTTGAGAAGGCCCTAGGCAAGGACAAGGCCGTAGATGTGCTGGGACGCCTTACGGCGTCGCTGCAGGTCCGCCCATTCGACTTCGCCCGCAAGGCTGAGCCCGCTCAACTGCTAAACTTCCTGGAGACCGAGGCGCCCCAGACCATTGCGCTAGTGCTAAGCTACCTGGCTCCCAACCAGTCCGGCAGCATCCTGGCGTCTCTGGGACCAGACTTGCAGGTGGAAGTCGCGAGGCGCATCGCATCGATGGAGGGGACAACCCCCGAAGTCATCAAAGAAATCGAGCGTATTTTGGAACGCAAGATCGTATCGGTCGCGGGCCAGGACTACACCCGGACCGGTGGAGTCGAGTCTATCGTCGACATCCTCAACAACGTCGACAGGCAGACCGAGAAAACCATCCTAAACGCGTTGGACGTTGAGGCGCCCGAGCTCTCGGAAGAGATTAAGAAGCGGATGTTCCTGTTCGAAGACATCCTCTACCTTGACGACCGGGCTGTGCAGCGCTTCATGCGCGAGGTCGATATGTCGAGAGACCTCCCGCTGGGACTCAAGGCCGCGTCAGACGACGTCAAACAGAAGGTCTTCAGGAACCTTTCGGCCCGTGCAGTCGAGACCCTGAAGGAGAGCATCGACTACCTTGGGCCCGTGCGCATGAGAGACGTGGAGGAAGCCCAGCAGCGCATCGTCGCCATAATCCGCCGGCTGGAGGACCAGGGCGAGATCGTGGTCGGCCGCGGAGGAGGAGACGAGGTCATTGTCTAGGGTCTTCAGGGCGCAGAACAGGGCTCCCCGGACGGTACAGGTCGCCCAGTCCCGTGCGGCAGCGCAAATGCTGGCAAACCCGGAACAGGTGCTGGCGGATGCGAACCGCAAGGCCGCGGAGGCGCTGTCTACGGCGCGCGAGGAGGCAGCCTCGCTAGTTGAGGCGGCGACCTCCGAGAGCGAGTCCATCCGGGAGCGGGCGTCGGTCGACGGCTACAAGGACGGCTTCGTGAAGGGTCATGAAGCCGTATTTGCGCAGGTCTCGGACCTCCTGACCGAAGCTCAATCGGCGCTGGACCTGGCGACAGACGCTTTCGCCGCGATGCAGAAGGAGTCTGAACCAAGGGTCATTGCCCTTGCGCTTTGCATAGCGAAACGTATTGCGGCAGACTCGCTTCAGTCCGACCCGCAGGTGCTCCTGGACTTGGTCCGGAAGGGCATGGCGGCGCTGAAAGATGAGAAGGAGTTCTCGCTGCGCGTTGACCCGCATCTGGTGTCGATCCTGGAAGGCGCCAGGGACGACCTTGGCAGAGAATTTGGCGCCCGCTCGGTGGAGGTAGTGCCGGATGCTGCGGCAACCGATGGGGCGCTGATACACACGCCACACGGGTTCGTGGACCTGACCATCGCCTCGCAGATCAGAAATGTCGCCGTAGCCCTGGCAGAGGCCCGGAAGCGGGCGGTGGGGGAGGAACAATGAAAGAGACGGCCTTTGAAACATACCGGGACACAGTGAAGACCACTCGCACCCTGACCTACGGCGGATCGGTGGTCGACATTGTCGGATTGCTCATTGAGTCCTCAGGTCCCAAGGTCCGCATGGGTGAGATATGCCGGCTGATCCCGCCGTCGGGAGTCGCGATTCTGGGAGAGGCCGTGGGCTTCAAAGACGGTCGGGTGCTGCTCATGCCCTACGGGGATCTGGACGGTATAGCGCCCGGCTCGGTCGTCGAGGGCACAGGCAAAGAACTACGGGTGGCAGCCGGCGACGAGATGCTGGGCAGGGTAGTGGACGCCCTGGGGTTCCCCATGGACCGCAAACCCTTCTGGCCCGTTGAAAGGTACTACCCGACTTTGGAGAAGCCACCGGCGCCGCTAGAAAGAGGCAGGATTGAATCTCCCCTGGCTACCGGGGTCCGGTCAATTGACGGGCTGCTGACGCTGGGCGAAGGCCAAAGGATAGGCATCTTCTCGGGATCCGGAGTGGGGAAGTCCACCCTAATGGGCATGATCGCCCGCAACACGTCCGGCGAAGTCAATGTCATCGCCCTGATCGGGGAGCGCGGCCGCGAAGTCAAGGAGTTCATCGAAAAGGACCTGGGCGAGGAGGGGCTCCGGAGATCCGTCGTGGTTGTGGCGACTTCGGACGAGCCCGCACTCATGCGCATTAAGGCCGCCTGGGTGGCCACCGCCATAGCTGAGTACTTCAGGGACCAGGGACTCTCCGTCCTTTTGATGATGGATTCAGTCACAAGGTGGTGCATGGCGCTTCGGGAGGTGGGTTTGGCTACCGGAGAACCGCCCACCACCAGGGGATACACCCCATCGGTGTTCGCAAACATGCCCCGGTTGCTCGAGAGAGCGGGGAAGAGCGCGAAGGGCAGCATCACCGGCATCTACACTGTGCTGGTAGAAGGCGATGACATGGACGAACCCATAGCCGACGCCGCCCGAGGCATTCTGGACGGACACATCGTGCTCTCCCGCGAACTGGCTCACCTGAGCCATTACCCCGCGGTGGACGTGCTGTCTTCGGTCTCCAGGCTCATGACCTCGGTCACAAGCAGAGAGCAGATAGAGGCCGCGCAGAAGATGCGCAACGTGCTTGCCACCTACCGCAAGGCTGAGGATCTCATAAACATCGGGGCATACGTGCACGGCTCAAACCCCAGGATAGACGAATCCCTCTCGCACATCGAGAACGTCAACCAGTTCCTCCGGCAGTCTGTTTCAGAGAGGTTCACGTTTGCCGACACGGTCTCCCGGCTCCGATCGGTGTTCGCGTGACGAGGGTGTTCGCAAGCGCTTTAAGTGACGATAAGGAGTTGAGGGGTAATCCTTGAAAAGGTTCGCTTTCCCACTGGAAAAGGCCCTGGAGATTCGGCAAATCAAGAAACTCCTGGCCGAAGAGAAGCTGGGAGAGGCCCAGCGCGAAGAGAGCCGCACCCGCCTAAGGCTGGATAAGGCCAACGGGCTGCGGGATCAGTGCTTTGAGGATCTTCGCGCTTTGATGGGGGGAAGGGTCGACCCAGGGGAGATGCGACACCTCCTGCGCTACGAATCCTCAATCGAGGATGAGATCTGGAGGCAGAAGACTGACCTGGTGAAGAGGGAAGGCGTGACTGAAGAGGCCAGGGATGTGGTGGTCGCCAGAACCCAGGAGGAACGCACCCTCGAGAAACACAAGGAGAACCGTCTTGCGGAATACCAGTCGCTCTACTGGTGGGAACAGGGGAAGGCGCTGGACGAGATAGGTTCTCAACGGCACACACGCGGAAAGGGGAGGTGAAACGTAGAAAATCGTGGCTTTCGAAATGCTCTTCGTAAACAGTGGAACTGCATCACGGACCTTGGCTCAAGGGAGCCAGTCGAAGAACCGGAGCGTCGAGACGGACTGCGCCTTTGAGGCCCTCATGTCTCTCGCCCTTTCAGCGTTCTTCGGCGGAGGGGCGCAAGTACAGATGGACACTCAAGCAACACAGGCGCCGCAGGGTTCACTGAACGCTGCTGGACCGGTCGAAGCCTCAGCCCAAATGCCGGGCGAGTTCTCCTTATGGGAGGACGCCGCGGCAGAGCAGCAGGCCGAAACCGGGGGCAACGTCAAGACGCAGGTGTCGGACACGGTCCGATTTGTCACAGGCTACGTCCCGGCGGAACCGGTGATGGTCACCCGCGCCGGGGAGCAACTCCCGGCTGCGCCGGCCGCAGAGATGGCCGGACCAGCAGTAGATGCGTTCGGCGCCTCAGGTTCAAACGAGGCTGAAATGGCTGCCGCGGCGACGCTCGAGACTTTGCCTATCGCGGTCGTGGCCATCCGGACGACAACGGAGGCGGCAGTCGCCCCGGCTTACAAGGCGCCCGTCGCGCCCAAGACTGCCCCGGTAGTGCTACCGGCCAACAAAAAGGCCGGCGACGCTGCCGTGACGACGTCTTACACAGTTGATGCGCCGCTTGCTGAAGCGGGGTCACATCTACCGGTCCGCTCGGCTGCAGAGTCGGTTCTACCGGCGACAGAGCCCGCAGTCGAGTTCGCCGAGACCGCAAGAGCAGCGACGGCTGGCAGTCCAGTTGCGGCGGCGCGTAGAGAGGACCGGAACGGCGCAGGTGAAGACCGGCCCAGCTCAAAGGACAGCGCTACCGAGGCTGTCGCGGCAGGACGGACGACGAAGCCCTCTAGGACAGGCTTCCTTGTGGATACCGACACCCCGGGAGCGCGCACGTCGGATGCCGGCTTCGCCGCTGTTGAGAGGACTGGGGAGGCGGCGTCCGTGGACCACGAATCAGACGACAACTGCTCCCAAGAGAGACTGTCAGTGCTGGACGCCCGAGCCATATCCGAGACGCTTCTTCAGGAATCCCAGAAGAAGCTTCCCAGGAGCGTGGAGATTCGCCTCGACCCTCCTGAACTGGGAAACGTCACCGTGCTCCTATCCCAAAGGGGCCAGGACGTGACCGTCAAGTTCGTCGCGGGGAACGTAGAGGCGCAGAGGATGCTGCAAAGCGCCACCGATGACCTCGGCAGGGCTCTTTCGGATAAAGGACTGTCACTAGCCGGCTTCTCAGTCGACCCCGGAAACCCGGGCAACGATGGTCAGAACCGCAGGGGGGATGCGGACAAGCCCGCGACGCGCAGATATCACAGCGCGACGCGTCTTGGCGCGGTTGGTTCCGTAGGGCAGTACGGGCAGCCTGCCGGTTCCTTCAACTGGCTGGCCTAGGAAAAGGGGAAAGGAGGCGAACGGTTTGGCGATAGACTCGGTTGGTGGCGTCGGGAGTCCCCAAGCTACGGGGGGTAGCCAGAAGACCCAGACTGCGGGCACGGTGGGCGCACTGCAGGACCAGTTCATGAAAATCCTGCTTACCCAGCTCCAGTACCAGGACCCGATGGCGCCGATGGAAGAGAAAGACTTCTTCGGGCAGATGGCGCAGTTCACCGCTGCCACGGAGATGGGGAATCTGAACACCAAGATGGACCTGCTGCTCGCGAGCATGGGGCAGTCGCAGGTGAGCCAGAGTCTGCTGTCAGCGGCAAAACTCATCGGCAACTCGTTCACAGCCGTAACGGACAAGGGTCTTGTGGAAGGCGTTGTCGAAGCCGTGACGCTCTGCGACGGCAGGGTTCACGTGAAGTCCGGCGACATGCTGGTGCCGGTAGAGGACCTGCTCGCAATAGGGGTGGCCGCTGATGCAAGTTAGGGTGATCGACAAGAACACGGCGATACGAGGACCGCAAGCGCCTGCGGCGCTACGGCAGCCTCTCCGCCAGGGCCAGGCAAAAGGCCCGAACTTCGCCGAGGTCTTAGGGCAGGAGCAAAAGAGGGTCAGCTTCTCAAAGCATGCCGAGGAGCGCCTCCAGTCCTCTGGACAGGTGATGGACGAGAGCCGCATGGCCCAGCTCGAGAATGCGATGGACGTGGCGTCGTCCAAGGGAGCCCGTTCCACGCTGGTCCTCATGAAGGGGATGGCGCTGGTTGTAGCCCCCCAGACTAGGACGGTCGTTACGGTGATACCCGAAGAACGGATGAAGGAAAACGTGTTCACCGCGATAGACAGCGCGGTAGTAGTCGACAAGTAAGGCAAAGGCAGAGCGTCAGCGGAGCCTTTGCCGCGTCGCAAGCAACAGCGAAGCTGTTGCGAGAGACATCCGCCTTCCGATTGTTAAGTCTCAAAGTTACGGTTCCGGGCCGGACCCCACGGGGAGGCCAGGCGCTCCCGACAGACTGACGGAGCGC
This sequence comes from Bacillota bacterium, assembly GCA_040880305.1. Taxonomy (GTDB): domain Bacteria; phylum Bacillota; class Sulfobacillia; order Fermentithermobacillales; family Fermentithermobacillaceae; genus JBBDIP01. The sequence goes on along the minus strand of JBBDIP010000027.1, from coordinate 16,248 downwards.
CGGAACCCTACAAACGAAAGGGGTTAATGAAACAAGATGATGCGTTCACTGTTCAGCGCCGTGTCGGGTCTTCGGGCCCACCAGACGCGCATGGACGTGATAGGAAATAACGTGGCGAACGTGAACACCCCGGGCTACAAGTCCAGCAGGGTCACGTTCCAGGAGGTCTTCAGCCAGACCCTCCGTGGCGCCAGTTCGCCCTCGGACATGAGCATGACCGAGCGCGGCGGCATGAACCCGCTCCAAGTCGGGCTTGGAGTGACGACCGGAAGCATTGACACCAACCACGTGTCGGGCAACCTGCAGCCGACGTCCAGGATGGCTGACGTGGCCATTGAGGGCAAGGGATTCTTCGTAGTCCAGGACGGCTCGACCCACGCCTACACCAGGGTCGGGGCGTTCGACACCGACGGCGACGGCATCCTGGTCGACTCCGAGGGCCGCAAGGTGCTCGGTTGGGTCCTCGACCCGCTGACGGGCAATCTGCCCACTGACAAGACCGAGACGCTGCTGAACCCGATCAGGATCGCCATCGGTTCCAACATGTCGGCGTCGGCGACGAACCGCATCGTGTGGCAGAAGAACCTGGACTCACAGGCCGCCTTGGGGGCCACCAAGACCGTTCCAGTTACAACGTACGACTCGCAGGGCGCGCCGCACTCGGTGACGTTGACCTTCACGAAGATTGGTCCTGACGCCGGCCCGCCGGTCGTCCCGCCCAACACATGGGCCTGGGAGGCAACCACCGCCGAGGCTGACCTGACCATCCCTGCGGGTACTGAAGGTGTGCTGACCTTCAACGCCGATGGCTCGTTCAGCGCTACGAACCCGGCAATTTCAGCCATCCCGATGACGCATCCCGGAGTCAGCAACATGAACGTCGTCATGAACTTCGCCGGCATGACCCAGGTCGCCGGCCCTTCCACCGCCGACACTGCGTCCGTAAACGGTCACCCGACCGGCACGCTAGAGTCATACACGTTCGACTCCAAGGGCATCATCTCGGGGTTCTTCTCAAACGGACAGACCAAGATCTTGGGGCAGATCTCCGTGGCGAACTTCGCCAACCCGAGCGGTCTTCAGAAGAAGGGCAAGAGTCTGTACGTCGAGTCCAACAACTCAGGTGACGCCGATATCGGCGAGGCGGGGATGTCCGGGCGCGGTACCGTGGCGCCTAGCTCCTTGGAAATGTCAAACGTGGACCTTGCCGAAGAGTTCACCCAGATGATCATCACCCAAAGAGGCTTTCAGGCCAACTCAAGGATCATCACGGTTTCCGACGAGCTGCTTCAGGAGCTTGTCAGCCTTAAGAGGTAGTTTCGCAGCGTAAGAAAGCCCGGCGGGTTCGCCCGCCAAGGGTAGGCGGCTCGCCGGGCTAACGGAGCGGGGTGCTCAAAGTGGACCTAGCAACCCTAATAGGGACAGTCGCAGTCTTTGTCGTGGTCATAGTCGGAATGGCTATTGGCGGCAGCCTGAAGCCCTTCTGGGACCCCCCGTCACTGTTCATCACTCTTGGCGGGACCATGTGCTCGGTCATGATGAGCTACTCCATGCAGACGTTTCTCGACACATTTAGGATCGCGAAGCAGGCCTTCTTCAGCAAAGAGACTGACATCGGCGAGACCATCAACACCATAGTGCGCTTTGCTGACAAGGCCCGCCGGGAAGGGCTGCTCGCTTTGGACGATGACGCCAACAACCTCACCGACCCGTTCCTTCAAAAGGGCGTGAGGCTGGTCGTGGACGGGACCACGCAGGAATTGGTCCGCAACATATTGGAGACCGAGGTGGCGTTCGTGTCCGACCGCCACAAGACCGGACAAGCCGTGTTTGAGACAATAGGAGCCATGGCACCCGCGTTCGGGATGTTGGGGACCTTGATAGGCCTGGTCCAGATGCTCCTGAAACTTGACAAACCCGAAGAGATCGGCCCTGGTATGGCCGTGGCCCTGGTCACCACGTTCTACGGCTCGGTCATAGCCAACATGTTCGCCCTCCCGATAGCCACCAAGTTGAAGAACAGGAACCAAAGAGAGGTCTTCACCAAGGAGGCTGTCATCGAAGGGGTGCTCTCGATACAAGCCGGCGACAACCCCAGGGTGGTACAGGAGAAGCTCAAGTCCTTCCTGTCGCCCAAAGAAAGGGACAAAGTTGCCATGCCGGGCAAGGGGAAGGAGGTGCAGAGCGGTGGCGAGACTTAGGCACGAAGAAGACGTGCCGAGGAGTATGCCCTGGCTGAACAGCTACGCCGACCTGGTGACGCTGCTCTGGACCTTCTTCATCCTCTTGTTCGCGCTCTCGGTGATCAACGCCAAGAAATTCGACGCCGGCCTTGGTTCGCTGCAGAGCGCGTTCGGCATGCTCGACGGTAGTCCGAGCATCACGGATGGAGGATCAACCGCCCCCCAGCTCAGTCTCATCGCCAGAGAACTGGCGCAGATGGAGATGGTAGGGCTGAAGTTCCAAGAGGAGATAGAGAACGCGGGCTTGGCCGACAAGGTGTCCATAGAAATGGACCCGCGGGGACTCATCTTTCGCTTCGCGGACTCGGCCCTCTTTGACCTGGGTAGCGCCGATATCCGTTCCGACGCAAGGGCTGTGCTGGATAAGGTAGGCAAGCTCATTGCCACGGTGGAGTATGACGTCAGGATCGAAGGACATACCGACGACTGGCCGATCTCCACCTTGAGGTTTCCGTCTAACTGGGAGCTTTCAACGGGACGCGCCGCAAGCGTAGTCCGGTTTTTCATAGAGAACCTGGGATTCAGCCCGAAGAAACTTGAGGCGGCAGGGTACGGGCAGGAGAGGCCGATAGCCTCCAATGCCACGGCGCAAGGCCGGCAGCGGAACCGCAGGGTCGACGTGGTGCTGCTCCGTCCCTCGCTTGGAGAAGCCGAACCCAAGGCTGATCTGCAGGTCGCACCGGACATGGCGCCTCGCTGAGAGTCGGGGGGGAATAATCCCCGGTCGGGCGGAGGTGGTCGCAACGAAGAGGTTGATCGTAATCGTCTTGGCGGTAGTTATCTTCGCAGGGTTAGGGTACTTTGCGGCGTCCAAGGTGTGGGGGTTCCCCACATTCGGCGGTGGCGCTAAGGAACCCAAGAAGGAGCCGGTGGCAAAGTCGGCAATGATCTCGCTGGGGCAGTTCATGACGAACCTGTCCGACAACAGCAGGTACATCAGGGTGACAGTCGACCTGGAGATAGACTCCAGCAAGAGTCAGGATGTCACCGACAGGACCAGCGAACTGAAGACTGACGTGTACGCGCTCCTTCGCACCAAGAGTTTCAAGGAGCTGTCCGGCGAAGACGGGCTCAGGACCCTGCAGGCACAGATAAAGGCCCGGTTCGACGAGAAGCTCGCGAACGCTGTCAGGAACGTGTTTTTCTCGGAGTTCATCGTCCAGTAATTAGTTGCGAACGTAGAAAGGGGGGAAGCAACTTGGCGCTGTCTCAGAAAGACATAGAAGAACTGATCAACTCAGTCATCAAGAAGAGCGACGCGGAGGCCAAACCGCAAGTCGCAAAGCCCAGGTTGCGCGTGTACGATTTCCGGAGGCCTGATAAGTTCTCGAAGGACCAGCTCCGGGGAGCGCAGCTTCTGTTTGACAACTTCTCGAGGCAGCTGACGTCGTACTTCTCGGGTCTGTTTCGGATGGCCATCCACGCGAACGTGAACTCGATCGACCAAGTCACTTATCAGGAGTTCGCGAGGGGGCTGTCCAGCCCGTGCTGCGTCGGCATAGTGAACTGGGGCAAACTGCCATCCAACATGCTGGTCAACATGTCACTCAAGGTAGCCCTGCCCATGTTGGACAGGCTCTGCGGTGGAGGCGGAAACCCGCCTGGCATTTCCCGGACCCTTACAGAGATAGAGATGGCAATGACTCGCCGGACGGTGCAGAACATGGCGGAATTGCTGCGCGACAGCCTAAGAGAGTTTCATATCCAGGGCGGGGAGATCACGGTGCCCTCGCTGGAAGTGAACCCGCTGTTCATCCAACAGGCGCTACCGCCGAACGACATGGTGCTGTCGGTAAGCGTTGCCGTCAAGTTCGGAGCCCAGACAGGGACGGTCGAGTTCTGCCTTCCCTACGTGCTTCTAGAACCGGTGCTTCCCGCGTTGTCTGCGAACCGCTGGTTGTCTCGGGGGGATGAAGCCCTCTCAAACGGGCCGTCCAAAGCAGTGGTCTCCAGCGCGATAGAGGATATTGAAGTGCCGCTATCGTGCCGTCTCGGAGGCACAGTGCTTTCGATGAAGGACGTGCTGTCTTTGGAGAAAGGGGACGTGCTTGAACTGAACGTCTCCAAGAGCGGCCCAGCGACGCTGTATGTCTTCGGAAAGCCGAAGTTCAGCGTCAAGGTGGGCACCGTCGAGAACCGTCTTGCGGCTCGGATACTCTCGCTGGCAGAGGACGGAGAGGAGGATCCGGTCTAGATGAGCGAAAACCTGAGCCAAGAAGAAATAGATGCCCTGTTGAAGGGCCAAAAGGCTGATGAAGAACCCTTTGACAAACCGCTTGCCGCGGTGCAGCCGCTAAGGAAGCCGTCTGCGGGAGCAGATGATGTCGCCATCCCTTCCAAGGGTAAGGCGCCAAATATCCGTCCGGTGGTCTACGACGAACTTTCTGCCACTTCGCCGGTGGAGGTGCCGGTGGCCGGAATAGAAGTACTGCTCGACGTGCCGCTGGCGATCAGCGTTGAACTTGGCAGGGCCAGGTGCTACGTGAAAGACCTAATCAGCCTGTCGTCGGGCTCGGTGGTCGAGCTCGATAAGGCGGCGGGGGATACGGTTGACATCCTTGTCAACGGCAAGCTGTTTGCCCGCGGTGAGGTGGTCGTCATCGATGAGAACTTCGGCGTCCGGATACAGGAGATCGTGCACCGCCACTAGATAGGCGGCAACAACTGAATAGACAAGATCGGAAAAGCAAGCGGGAGCATAGATAAGGGGGGTGCCCGCCGGGTTTTCCGGCCATCACCATGGGTGACGTTTCTTTAGGCGCGGAAATAGTCAAGGTACTGGGTTTCTTGGGTCTTCTCATATTCGGCTGCGCCCTGGTCATGAAGACAAGGGGCAAGAGGGGTCTGCAGCACCGAGGCGCCCGTCTCGAAGTTGTGGATTCTTTGGCGCTCGGCGGGAACAGACTGCTTTGCCTGGTGAAGCTGGGCAAGTCCCATGTTCTGGTCGGAGTGACCGACCAGAACGTGAACCTCGTCAAGGACTACAAGGAAGAGGAAATGCCTGACGCAGGCCAGACGGCCGTCCCGGCACTCAGGGATCAGAGTTTTGGGCAATTCCTCTCGGACGAGTACAAGAAGGCAAGAAAACGTCTCTCGGGCAAAGAGTTCATGCTAATACTGGGCATTGCGGTGACTCTGACCGCTTTGTCCTCATTCGCCTTGTGCGGCTCAATCTACGCCGCACCGTCCCAGGTCCCTATGCCGGACATCACGGTCAACATCGACGGGCAACAGGCGGGAGGCGGCCTCGGGACGTCGCTCGGAATCCTCGGCATGCTCACCGTGCTGACCCTTGCGCCCGCAATCCTCATTTTGACCACTTCCTTTACGCGCATTATAATCGTGTTCTCTTTCCTGCGGTCAGGTCTGGGCACACAGCAAGCCCCTCCGAACCAGGTGCTGGTCGGCCTCGCGCTTATGCTTACGTTCTTCATCATGACTCCGACCTGGAACGCGGCCTACGAGACGGCGGTAGCTCCATACATAGCGGGCTCCATCGATACCGCCACAGCCCTCGAGAGGGCTTCAGTGCCGCTAAAGGCGTTTATGCTGAAGGAGACCCGCGATAACGACCTCGGTGTGTTCGCCACGATACAGGACCAAGCTCCTCCCAACTCGCCTGAAGAAATGACATTGTTTCAGGTTGCGCCGGCTTTCTGCATATCCGAGCTCCGCACGGCATTCGAGATGGGCTTCATGCTCTACCTGCCTTTCCTGGTAGTCGACATGGTGGTGGCGTCCACGCTCATGTCCATGGGCATGATGATGCTGCCGCCCGTCCTCATATCCCTGCCGTTCAAGTTGCTCCTGTTCATAGTCGTCGACGGTTGGGGACTGGTAACCAAGTCGCTGGTAGCGGGCTTCCGCTGAGGGGGTAGTTGAACCGTGACCGTAGATCAGGCTCTTGGGTACGGGCGGGAAGCGCTCACAGTCGTGCTTCTGGTGGCCGCTCCCTGCCTAGGGATATCCATGGCAGTCGGCTTCATCATCTCGATTTTCCAGGCGACGACCCAGATACATGACCAGACGCTCGCCTTTGTTCCGAAGGTACTGGCGGTGATGGCGAGCCTTTTCCTATTCGGCAGCTGGATGCTCCGGACCCTCACCGCTTTCACCGAGCGGATCATCGCCGGTCTGACGGGGCTGACTTAGGCAAAAGCAGAGCGACAGCGGAGCTTTTGCCGCGTCGCAAGCAAGGGCGCAGCCCTTGCGGGAGACATTCTGCCTCCAATTGTTATGGAGCGTAGATGGGAGATGTCGCAGATGAACGGCGTGGACCCGTTTCTCACGGCCCTGTTCCCATTCGCCTGCGTGTTCCTGCGCACCGTGGGGTTGTTCGTTACGGCGCCCGTGCTTGGGGCCAGGTTTGTCCCGGTCCAAGTCAGGGTCGGCCTGAGCCTGGCCACGGCCTATTTCCTGTCGGGCTTGGTCGCTGTGTCCTCGACGCCGTCGACGCTGGCGGCTTGGGCCGGAGCAGCGCTGGGCGAGGTCCTGTTCGGACTGTTTATGGGGACATGCGCCTCTATACTGCTGGCTGCCGTCGAGGTGGCGGGCCACGTGGTTGACGTCGAGATAGGCTTCGGAATGGCCAACGTGATAGACCCCGAGTTTGGCTCGTCGTCGCCGCTTATGGGCACGTTCAAGTACCTTCTGATCACAGTACTTTTCATGGCGCTTGACGGACATCACCTGTTCCTTTGGGGGCTGGGGCAGTCCTTCCGCGTCCTCCCGGCAGGTACCGCCGGGATCCCCATTGCCTGGGCGGAGGTAGCTGTAAAGTCCGCCAGCAACATGATGCTGGTCGCGGTCGTGCTCTCGTGTCCTATCTGGGCTTCCATGCTCATAACCGACGTAGCGCTGGGCGTGCTCGCGAGGAGTGTCCCTCAACTCAACATCTTCGTGGTCGGCATGCCGGTGAAGGTGCTGGTGGGACTGACTGTGCTATCCGCATCTGTGGGGTTCTACGGGACTTTCACAAAGGAGATTTCTTTGTCGGTAAGAAGTATATTGGAGAGCCTTTTAGGGGTTTTTGCCAGATGAGCCAGTTCCAGATGAGCCAGTTCATCGATCTTCAGCTATTCTCAACCGAGAAGAAGGAGCCGGCAACTCCAAGGCGACGGCAGATGGCCCGGGAAAAAGGCCAGATATCCGTGAGTCAGGACCTCACCTCGGCGGCAGGATTCCTTGCCGCGGTGCTGGCGCTAAGGTACAGTTTCCAGCCGGTTTCGAGGTTTCTTGTAGCGAGGTCGGAGGCCATCCTTACGGCGTCGGTACCCAGCGAGCCCACGGTCGGGTGGGCGATGGCGGTGCTCCGGAGTGTTTTCACCTCTGCTGGCTTGGCAGTGGCTCCTGTGGCCGCTGCGGCGTTGTTGTTCGGGACGGGCGCGTCGGTGATCCAGGGCGGGCTTTCGTTTCACGCCAACCTGATCGCGCCTGACTGGAGCCGGATGAACCCGACCCGTGGCCTGGTCAGGATGTTTTCCAGGCGCGCTCTGGCAGACTGCCTGCGAGCTCTACTTAAGGTTTCGCTGGTTGGGATACTGACCTGGAACACCCTAAAGGCGGTGCTGCCTCAGGTCTCGTCGCTGCTGGTCCGCGGTTTGTCGAATTCGGTCGAAATCACGTCGACGACGATCGAGAGGCTGATGATCAACTGCGGCTTCTTCTTGGTGGCGTTAGGAGTTCTCGACTACCTGTACCAATGGTGGGAGCACGAGAAGGGCCTCATGATGAGCCAGCGGGAAGTGCGGGACGAGATGAAGGACGCCGAGATCAAGCCTGAAGTAAAATCGGCCATTCGGGCGAGGCAGCGGCAAATGGCCAGGATGCGCATGATGCAGGATGTCCCAAAGGCGGACGTGGTCGTGGTCAACCCGACTCACTACGCGGTGGCGCTGAAGTACGACGTATCACTGAGCCCCGCGCCAGTTGTAGTCGCCAAGGGTCTGGACGACGTGGCTCTTCGGATAAGGAAGATCGCCGAGGAAGCCAAAGTCCGAGTGGTGGAGAACCCGCCACTGGCCAGAGCGCTGTACAAGACCTCTGAGGTTGGGGAAATGGTGCCGCAGGACATGTATAAGGCCGTGGCCGAAGTTCTGGCCTACGTGTACAGGGTGTCGGGCAAGGCGCCCAAGGAGGGAAGGGCAGTTTGAGCAAGGTAGCCGAGCGACTGGTTCCGATCTTCGTCATACTTATTGTCGCCATGATGGTGGTGCCCCTCCCAGGCATCATCCTGGACCTGCTGCTGGCCGCGAACTTCAGCATAACCATCGGCATGCTGCTTCTCACCATGTACACCAAGGAGCCCTTAGAGTTCTCGGTATTCCCATCGCTCCTCTTGGTGATGACCCTGTTCAGACTGGCCCTGAATATCTCCGCCACCAGGATAATCCTGCTAAACGGGGCGCCGGGCGACATCATAACGGCTTTTGGGCAGTTCGTGGTCGGGGGCAACGAGGTAGTCGGTCTCATCGTCTTCATGATCCTCATCATCATCCAGTTCGTGGTCATAACCAAGGGCGCCGAACGCGTGGCCGAGGTCGCTGCCAGGTTTACCCTCGACGCCATGCCCGGCAAGCAGATGTCTATTGACGCCGACCTCAACGCCGGCACCATCTCCGAAGACGAAGCCCGCAGGCGGCGCAAGGACATAGAGAATGAAGCCGATTTCTACGGGGCGATGGACGGCGCGTCAAAGTTTGTGAAAGGCGACGCGGTGTTCGGGCTCATAGTGGTGGCATTAGACCTAATCGGCGGATTTGCCATCGGCATGCTCCAGCATGGGCTGCCCGCGGCGGAGGCGTGGCACAAATACGCGCTGCTCACGGTAGGCCAGGGTTTGGTGTCTCAGCTGCCCGCGCTGATCATATCAGCGGCCACAGGCATCATCGTGACCAAGAGCGCCACCAAGGAGAACTTGGGCACTGACGTCAGCAGGCAGCTCGGCTCCTCTCCGGTAGTCCTGACCACCACGGGCGGGGCTCTAGTGGTGCTGGCTCTGGTGCCGGGAATGCCCAAACTACCGCTCGTCGCGCTTGGCGCGGTGTGGATACTGGCCGGGCAGGCCGTCGCCCGCAGCAGATCGTCACAGGAGGCCCAGAAGCGGGAGGAGGCCTACAAGCGCGAGACCGAGGACATGAAGAAGCCCGAGGCCGCGCAGAGCCTTGTGAGGGTTGACCCGCTCGAAATCGAATTTGGATTGGCGCTGCTGCCGCTGGCGGACCCCGGACAGGGCGGCGACCTTATGGACAGGATCGTGATGGTCCGCCGGCAGATCGCATCTGAACTTGGGATCTTGATCCCGTTCGTAAGGGTGCGCGACAACTTCGCGGGCATGGGTCCCAACGGCTACTGTATCAACCTCCGAGGGGTCGACATCGGATCCGGCGAGGTGTACCCTGACCGGCTGATGGCCATGGAAGGACCCGGAGTCACCCAGAAGGTCTCGGGGATCCCCGGCAAGGAGCCGGCGTTCGGCCTGGATGTAGTTTGGGTGCCGAAGGACGCCCGCGACGAGGCCGAGACAAAGGGGTACACGGTCATCGAATCCTCTGCTGTCATCGCAACCCACCTGACCGAGGTTCTTCGCAAGCAGGCCCACCTACTGCTCACAAGGCAGGAGACCCAGAGGCTGCTTGACCTCGCTAAACAGGATGACGCCACATGCATCGAGGAAGCGATCCCCACCTTGTGCAGCGTGGGAGACGTCCAGAAGGTGCTCCAGAACCTGGTCAGGGAAGGTATTCCCATCAGGGACCTAGTAACGATAATGGAGAACCTGGCAGACGCAGCTAGGGTGTCGAAAGACGTGGACTACCTGACGATGCGCGTGAGGGAAGGCCTGTCGAGGCTCATTACAAAGGAAATCGGCCTAGACCGTGGTCCGTTCCCGGTAGCCACGCTTGACCCGGCTTTTGAAAGGGAAATTGTTGAAGCTACCAAGCGGGGCGACCGCGGATCCTACGTCGCCCTCGGCGCGGACAGGCTGTCGGATATGATGAGGGCTATCTCCCAGGGGATGAGCGAGGTCGCGTCCAAGGCTCGAAAACCGGTGCTCCTGACTTCTGCCGCTTCACGGAGCCAGGTGTACGAGATCGCCTCAAGGATAGTCCCCGAGATATCGGTTGTCGCATACGAGGAGCTCGACGAGAGAGCGAACGTCGAAGCCGCGAGGGTGATCACGATTGATGGACCAAACAAAAGAACCGCAGAAGCGCAGTGACTTCCGATCGGGACTCTCCTACCCGATCTGGTACCGCGACCTTCATGAGGGCGGGCCGGGGGGAGAGTGGGCCCGCACTTCTACCAGGGATCTATCGGGCGGGGGCTCGTCCTTTGACCTCGTCGATGGCGGGAGGTTGGAGAGACGGACGGGGGATATGTTGGAGATACAAGTGATACTTCCTCCCACTCCGGTCTTCGCCATCGGCAGGGTCGTTAGGGTCTTCCAGGACGAGCGGGGCTGCCTTTGGGCCGGCGTCATGTTCGTCTCCATCGCTCCCAAGGACAAAGATAGAATCGTCAGAGTCGTGCTGAACGAGGGGCTGGAGAGATCATGGTGAGAGAAGAAATCGACAAGAAGAGCACCGACGGGCTTTGGCGGGAATACAAACTCCGCAACGACAGGCAGTGCCGGGACACCCTCATAACCCGGTACGCTCCACTGGTCAAGTACGTGGCGGGGCGGGTGGCGGTTAATCTACCCAAGAGCGTCGATGAAGGGGATCTGATCGGGTACGGGACGCTGGGGCTCATGGATGCCATCGAGCGCTTCGATCCTGGAAGGGGCGTCAAGTTCGAAACTTACGCCATTGCCCGGATCAGGGGCTCGATGATAGATGGTCTGCGCTCGATGGATTGGGTTCCCGTCTCAGTGCGCCACCGCAACCGCAACTTGGAGAAGGTCGTGAAGGATCTCGAAAACGAGTTGGGCCGCTCGGCGACCGATGAGGAGATAGCCCAGGAACTGGGTATCACCACCGCCGAGTACAGCCAAAGGGTGCAGGACATGGCCGGCTCGGCCATCTTGTCGCTGGAAGACGTATGGGGCAATCCCGATGAGGGAGAGGCGCCTACCAGGATGGCGGAGATAAAAGACGAAAAAGCGGTGGACCCCCTGGATGAGGCCGAGTGGAATTCCCGGCGCGAGTCGCTTGGCGAATCCATTGAGAGGCTGCCCGAAAGAGAGAAGCTGGTCGTAACCTTGTACTATTTCGAGGGCCTTACCGTGAAAGAGATCGCTTACGTTCTTAAGGTCTCTCCCTCGAGGGTGTCTCAGTTGCACACCAAGGCGGTTATCCGCCTGCGCGGCGCCATGGCGCGCTAATGACAATTCAACCGGGGAGGCTATCCATACTGGGTGACGCCCTGAAAGTGAGCGTTTCTGAGGACCGGATGTCGGCGTTCATCCGCTTGCCTCACGACCGTGACGTCACGATGCAGGACCTTCGTGACGGCCTTCTCAGCGAGGGCGTGAAGGCGGGCATTTCTCCCGTCGCCCTGCGCGGGGCCATCACCGGGCCGAGAGGCGTGTTCTACCAAATAGCCTGGGGCAAGAAACCGGCGTCCGCCGGTGAGGCCGGCGCTCCGGTGGTCATGTGCAAATTTCCAGACTCCCAGGGACCGCCGGCAGGGATCATGGAAGCCGCCCCAGGGTTCCGAAAGGCATGGAAACAGCTCAGGGACAGGGGCGCAGTGAGCGCGGGCGACGTTTTGGCCTTCGTTCGGAACGTCGACAAGTACCCCAAAGCCCTAACAGTGACCGGCGACCAAGTAGCGTGCGTGGAATTCCTCGCATCCATCAAACCCGGGAAGAACGCCAAACTGTCGCGAGACGGCACCGCAATCATCTCCACCCGCCCGGGCATCCCCTATCAGGACGCCGATGGAGTCTGCGTGATGGACCACGTCGAGGTTATTGGCGATGTGGACAGCGCGACCGGGGATATCTCGTTCCCCGGCGACCTCTCTATCAAGGGAGACGTTCAGGCAGGGTTCAGGGCCTCGGCAACCGGCGACATCCTAATCAGCGGCAACCTATGGGGGTCCGCTACCGCGAGGGGCAGGATCGTGGTCTCCGGCGGCGTCAATGCGCCCGGCGAAGTGGTTGAGTCGGGCGGGGGCGTCACCTGCAGGTTCTGCGAGAACTCGCTGGTCAGGTCGGCCGGGGTGGTCACGGTGATAGAGGCGGTCATCCACAGCGTAGTGGAGACCGACGCCTCGCTGGAAACCGTCGGCGAAAAGGGCAAGATCGTTGGCGGACTGGTGAGGGCAGCCAAAGGCGTAAGCGCCACGATTGCCGGTACGCCTATGGGTATCCCGACCGTGATCGAGGTGGGAGTCAGCCCGAAGATGCGTCACGAGCAAGCCCGGATGGAGCGGGAACTGGAGAAAGTGCGCGCGGACCTCGAGGAAGCCGAGAGGACCGGCGGGAAGCGGCTCCAAGCCGAGGGCAACTACGACGCCCTTCGGCTACTGCGGATGAGAAGGCTTTGGGAAGACCAGGAGGCCCTACTCACAAGACGGCTCGAATCGTTCAACGAAACGCTCTCACGCCTCCCCAAGGGCTACTTCGAAGCAAGACACGTGCTTCCCGGCGTAAGACTGGTGATGGGCGCCGATGTAATGGAGTTCACGAGTCCAATCGATAGGGTTAGCAAGGGGGCGGTTCCTCGTGAAGCCGATTGACGTCGTTACGGGATTGCCTAGGTCAGCTGAGGTCGCAAGGCTCCTGGCGACGCAAGGTCGTCACGGAGAGATAGAGACCCAGGGACAAGTCTCTGCCTTCGCCCGAGAGATGAGAGACAGGCAGAGCAGCGTCAATGAAGCGCCGAAGGCTGAAGGCGGCCAGTTGGACGCCGAAGGCGGGGGCGAGGGCGGCGGGGCTTTCTACGACGCTCCCGGCGACAAACGCTCCCGGGACGGCGAGAAGGAAAGCCAATCCGACGGACACCCCGCCAAGGGCAAGATTCTGGACATACGCGGGTCTTGACGAGGCAAACCGTGATATACTACCTCCGGTCTAAGACACTACTCACGCTGCCGGAGGCACCGCAGGTGCTCCCTTTTGGGAGTCGCGGGCGCCTTTGAGGGCAGCGGCGGAAAAACCACGGAGGTGTTACTTTGCCCGTAGTCTCCATGAAACAGCTCCTCGAGGCAGGAGTGCATTTCGGCCACCAGACGCGCCGCTGGAACCCCAAGATGAAGCCCTACATTTTCATCGAACGCAACGGGATCTACATCATCGACCTGCAAAAGACCGTCCGCATGATCGAAGACGCTTACGACTTCATGCGCGGCATTTCCCAGGCGGGTGGCCGCGTCCTGTTTGTGGGCACCAAGAAGCAGGCCCAAGAAGCTGTTGAAACCGAGGCTAAGCGCGCCGGCGAGTTCTACGTCAACCAGCGCTGGCTCGGCGGAACCCTTACCAACTTCACGACTATGCGCAAACGAATCCAAAGGCTTATTGAGCTCGAGGAGTGGGAAACCAGCGGTTACCTTGAGAGGCTAACTAAGAAGGAAGCCGCGCTCCTCATGAAAGACAAGGAGAAGCTCGAGAAGTACTTCCTCGGCATCAAGGGCATGCAGAAGATCCCTGACGTCCTCTTCGTGGTCGACCCCAGGAAAGAGCGCATCGCCACGCTCGAGGCCAGGCGCCTGGGCATCCCCATCGTCGCCATCGTCGACACCAACTGCGACCCGGATGAGGTCGACACCATAATACCCGGTAACGACGACGCCATTCGTTCGGTGAAGCTTATCTCGTCCAAGATGGCGGACGCCGTGCTCGAAGGCAGACAGGGAGTCCAAGTTCAGGAGGAGTAAAACATGCCCGAGACTACCGTGAAGATGATCACAGAGCTCCGCGAAAGAACCGGGGCAGGCATGATGGACTGCAAGAAAGCCCTGGTAGAGAACAACGGGGACGTCGAAAAAGCCATCGATTTCCTTCGCAAGAAGGGCCTAGCGACGGCCGCCAAGAAGTCTACCCGCGCCGCCGAAGAAGGCGTCATCACCTCGTACATCCACCATAACGCCAAGGTCGGAGTGCTGTTGCAGCTCAAGTGCGAGACCGACTTCGTTGCCCGCACAGACCAGTTCAAGCAGCTGGCCGCCGAGATCGCCATGCATATCGCGTGGGCCAATCCCGCCTACGTCAGCAAGGATGAGGTGCCCGCGGAGGAGCTGGAACGCGAGATAGCCGTCGAGAAGGAAAGGGCCAAGGCTGAGGGCAAACCCGAAGCGGTCCTAGAGAAGATCGTTCAGGGACGTCTGGGCAAGTTCTACGAAAGAGTCTGCCTGCTTGAGCAGCCGTTCATCAGGGACGACTCCAAGAAGGTCAAAGACATCGTCACCGAAGTCGTCGCTAAGGTCGGCGAGAACATCGTTATCGGCAAGTTCTCGAGGATGGCGATAGGAGAGCAATAAGCCAAACACCAACATACCAGGCCGAATCGGAGGGATTGGCGTGTCGGACGTAGCGCTGAAGTATCGCCGTATAGTGCTGAAACTCTCGGGTGAAGCGATGGCGGGGCCTTCCGGATTCGGCCTGGATCTTTCAGTGGCCGAATCTATCGCCAAGCAGGTGCACAGCGTGCACTCACTGGGCGTTGAGACCGCCATAGTAATCGGAGGCGGCAACTTCTGGCGAGGCACCAAGGGCGAAGCCTGGGGAATGGACCGCGCCACGTCGGACTACATGGGGATGCTCGCCACGGTCATCAACTGTATGGCGCTTCAGGACCGTCTAGAGAAACTGGACATGGAAACCCGGCTCATGACCGCCATCGACATGCGGGAGGTCGCCGAACCCTACATCAGGAGAAAGGCCATCCACCACCTTAAGCAGGGGAGGGTGGTCATCTTCGGAGCAGGCAACGGAAACCCCTACTTCACAACCGACACCACTGCCGCCTTGCGCGCGGCCGAGATAAGCGCCGATGCTATCCTCATGGCCAAGCAGGGGACCGACGGCGTTTATGACTGCGACCCCAACAAGAACCCTGGCGCCAGGAAATTTGAGCATCTTGACTACATGGAAGTCATAAGCCGCCGGCTGCACGTGATGGACGCCACCGCAACTACCCTTTGCATGGACAACCGTATCCCGCTTATCGTGTTCAACCTGGATGTATATGGTAATATTGAAAGGGCTGTCCTAGGCGAGAAAGTTGGAACTTTCGTGGGGAGGGAATGACATGGACGAACGTACGGTGCTAGCGGGTTCCGAGGATAGGATGAAGAAGGTCACAGAGGCGTTCAAGAAGACGCTGGGCTCGACCCGTGCCGGAAGAGCCAGTCCGATGCTGCTTGAGAAGGTGGTCGTCGACTACTACGGTGTCCCGACCCCCGTGAGCCAGGTCGCGAACATTGGAGTCCAGCCCCCAAGGACGCTTGTCATGCAGCCCTGGGATAAAAAGATGCTGGGCCCCATCGAGAAGGCTATCCAGAAGGCCGATCTTGGGGCAATGCCCGTGAACGATGGCAACCTCGTCAGGCTCACCATCCCGGCCCTCACCGGAGAGCGCAGGCAAGAGATCGTCAAGTCCATTCGTAAGCAGGCAGAAGCCGAGAAGGTCTCCATCAGGAACATCCGGCGCGACTACATAGAAGAGGTCAAGAAGGCCGAGAAGGACCACGAGATCTCGGAGGACGACTCCCGCAGGGTCCAGGACAAGATCCAGAAGCTCACCGACAGGTATGTGAAGAGCATCGACGAGCTGACCGCGGTCAAGGAAAAGGAAGTCACCGAGGTTTGAGCGAGGAGTCTTTGTGGCTGGAGAGGGCGAGAGAGTCCAAACGGCCAGACCACATAGGCATCATCATGGACGGCAACGGGAGATGGGCCCAGAGACGGGGCCTGCCTAGGCGCGACGGTCACAGGGCCGGAGTCGAGAGCATCAAGAGATGCCTTCCGGCCCTTCTTGAGTTAGGCGTACCTTACTGCAGCCTCTTTGTGTTCTCCACCGAGAACTGGAGACGTCCCAGGGATGAAGTGGAGTTTCTC
>JBBDIP010000026.1:0-5024 GCA_040880305.1 Bacillota bacterium | reverse complement strand
TTCCTGTTCTGGGAAGCCTGCGGAATCGCGAGTTTCTCGTTGATCGCTTTCCACCAAGAAGACGCGACCGCCAGAATGGCGGCCAGGAGAGCTTATCTTGTCACTCGAATCAGTGACCTGTGCCTCCTTGCCGGCATAGTCATGCTGTACTTCTCGACCAATCCCCGTACTTTTGACCTGGCTGCGGTCATTGAGGGAGCCCGGTCAGGCGCCATCCCGGCGCACCGTCTTGCGTTTGCGGCCTTTGCAGCGCTGGCCGGTGCCATGGGGCGGTCCGCGCAGGTCCCCATGCACGTCTGGCTTCCCGGAGCGATGGAGGCGCCCAGCTCTGCTTCAGCGCTCATCGATGCGGCGGCAACTCTGAACGGCGGCGTGTTCCTTCTGGTCCACCTTTACGGCGCGTTTCACGCCGTTCCCGGGTGGGCAGGCTCGGTGACGTGGGTCGGCGCCATTACTCTCCTTTGGGGAGCATTGGCTGCCATGGGGGCCAAAGACCTCAAGAAGATGCTGGCTTACTCCACCATGAGCCAACTGGGATACATGTTCTTGGCCATTGGAACTGGCTCGGTACTGGCCAGCCAGTTCCACCTGGTGTCCCACGCCGTTTTCAAGACCCTGCTCTTTCTGGCCGCAGGGGCCGTGGTTCACGAGGCGGGCACTCGTGAGATGGACCTTATGTCTGGCGCCGGCAAGAGGATGCCCCTCACCGGGCGCATGTTCATGCTTGGGGTGATGGGGCTTTCGGGCATCCCACTTACCAGCGGCTTTTTTTCCAAAGACATGGTGTTCTCGGGCGCCATGCACGTGGGCGCTTACGCAGCGCTTGCGGTGGCCGTCGCCGGAGCCGCGCTGACCTTCACGTACTCATGGCGCGCCTATCTCAGGGTGTTTGGGGGCGCAACCTCGCCTGCCCTCAGTAACGCGCACGAAGTTCACAGGTCCATGGCATGGCCCATGGGGGTGCTGGGGATTGGCACGCTGTGTTCCTGGCTCCTGGTAGGTCCTCAGAGCGCGAAGATCAGCGAGACCGTAATTGGAGTGGAAGTGGAGGCGCTTTCCCCGGCATACCTGGTGGAGGAGACTTTCGCCAGCCCCGCCATGCTCCTCTCGGCACTGGCCCTAGCCCTGGGGTTCGGCATGGTCGCGATGGACCGGCGCGCGGCAGCCCGCTGCGTGGGTCGCGAAACCGCGGCGGGGAGCAGACACGCCAGTGTGCGTTGACACGATTTATGCAGGGTGTTAAACTCTTGAGGCGTGCCTTTTTGGGCTTGTCAGGGGAGTGAAGGTTGTGCCCAGGAAAGACAGGGTGGCCGGGGTAAGGTCCACTGAAAGAGCTGTCCAAACGCTTTCAGCCAGAAAGGTCCTCGTGGCCAAGGATGCCGAGGAGAGAGTCACTAAACGCATCGTCCTGCTCTGTAAGGAAAAAGGCGTCGAGGTCGGTTTCGTTCCGTCCATGAAGGAACTCGGAGAGTCCTGCGGGCTCAGAGTCGGCGCCTCGTGTTGCGCCGTGCTGTCGCCGCCGGAATAGATAGACGAAGGGCAGAATTACGCAGGAAAAGGGGGTTAGCAAGTGCCGACGATCAACCAGTTGGTCCGGCAAGGACGCAAGGTCGTCAAAGAGAAGTCCAAATCCCGCGCCCTGAGGGGAAATCCCTTCAAGCGGGGTGTTTGCACGGTCGTCCGGACTACTCAGCCAAAGAAACCCAACTCGGCACTCCGGAAGATCGCGCGTGTGCGCCTTGTGAACGGCATCGAGGTCACCGCCTACATTCCGGGAGTCGGACATAACCTGCAGGAGCACTCGGTCGTCCTCGTTAGAGGGGGACGTGTGAGGGACCTCCCGGGCGTCCGGTACCACATTGTCAGGGGCACCTTGGATGCGGCAGGAGTGCAGGACCGCAAGCAGGGTCGATCACTCTACGGCGCCAAGCGGCCGAAGAAGTAAACCTTTCGGAGGAATGATTTAATGCCCAGACGTGCTGGAGCGCCAACCAGATCATGGACCCCGGACCCGGTGTACAACTCGGTCCTGGTAGCCCGGATCACCAACAAGATTATGGAAGCTGGCGAGAAGGCCGTGGCGCGCAAGGTTATGTACAACGCCATGGACCTTATCAAGGAGAAGACCGGCAAGGACCCGGTCGAAGTCCTTGACACTGCCGTGAAGAACGTCATGCCCTTGCTTGAGGTCCGCCCGAGGAGAGTGGGTGGAGCTACCTACCAGGTCCCCATCGAGGTCCGCACCGAGCGCAGGCTTTCGCTGGCCATTAGATGGATGGTGGACTTCGCCCGCGCCAGGTCTGAGCGGGGGATAGAGAACAGGATCGCAGGGGAGATCTTGGATGCTGCCGGCAATACCGGGAGCTCCGTTAAGAAGAAAGAGGAAATGCACCGTATGGCCGAGGCCAACAGGGCTTTCGCTCACTACAGGTGGTAGGGATCCAGTCGTGATCTTACGGGAAAGGGGGGAGATTCGATGCCGCGGACGTTTCCGCTTGAGAGGGTAAGGAATATCGGGATCATGGCGCACATTGACGCGGGCAAGACCACGACCACTGAGCGCATACTTTTCTACACCGGGAAAGTGCACCGCATGGGCGAGGTCGACCAGGGTTCTGCGACGATGGACTGGATGGTCCAGGAGCAGGAGCGGGGGATCACGATTACTTCGGCCGCCACTACCTGTCACTGGAAGGATTGTCGGATAAACATTATAGACACGCCAGGGCACGTTGACTTCACGGCCGAAGTCGAGCGCAGCCTGAGAGTGCTTGACGGAGCCGTCGCTATCTTTTGTGCCAAGGGCGGCGTCGAGCCTCAGTCCGAGACGGTCTGGCGTCAAGCCGATCGCTACGGGATCCCCAGGATTGCTTACATTAATAAGATGGACGCCGTTGGCGCCGACTTCTACCGCACACTTAGGTCCATAGAGGCGAAACTCGGGGCCAACCCTGTAGTCGTGAGTCTCCCCATAGGTTCGGAGGAGGGGCTGGCCGGGGTCGTGGACGTCCTCGAGATGAAGGCTTACTACTGGCCCGACGACCTGGGCCTTACTGTTGAGGAGAAGCCGGTGCCCGACGACATGCGGGAACTGGTCGAGGAGTACCACGAGAAGCTGATTTCGTCGGCCTCCGACTTTGACGGGGCTGTGGCCGAGGCGTATCTGGGCGGTCAAGAAGTCGCCGCCGCCGTGCTCCGTGCGGCGCTGCGTAAAGGCACAATGCAAAATGTCATCGTGCCCGTGGTGGCGGGTTCGTCCTTCAAGAACAAGGGCGTACAAAAGCTGCTGGATGCAATCATCGACTTCCTGCCTTCGCCGGCGGACATACCGCCCGTCGAGGGGTTCGTCCCCGGTACCGATAGACGGGAGCAGAGGAAGCCTTTGGACGACGAGCCTTTGTGCGCGCTGGCCTTCAAAGTCATGACCGACCCTTACGTCGGTAGGCTCACGTACTTCCGCATATACTCCGGCTCGATGTCAACGCGTTCGTACGTGTACAACAGCGCTAAGGGAAAGAGCGAGCGCATTCAGCGCATCCTCCTCATGCATGCCAACCACAGGGAAGATGTGGAAGAGGCTCTGACCGGAGACATCGCCGCGACTGTCGCCCTTAAGTTCACGACCACCGGAGACACGATGTGCGACGAGAAGCACCCCATCGTGCTCGAGACGATAGACTTCCCTGAGCCGGTGATCTCGGTCGCCATCGAGCCCAATACCAGGGATGATCAAGATAAGTTGTCGACATCGTTGCAGAAACTCACCGAAGAGGACCCGACCTTCGTGTTCAAGACCGACCAGGAAACCGGACAGACCATCATTGAGGGCATGGGCGAACTCCACCTCGAGATCATATGCGATCGTCTGAAGAGAGAGTTTGGCGTCGATGCGACCGTGGGCCGTCCGCAAGTGGCGTACAAAGAGACGGTCAGCGCTCCTGTCGACGGCGAGGCCAAGTACGTGAGGCAGACCGGAGGGCACGGTCAGTACGGGCACGCCAAGATCCGTGTCGAGCCTTTGGAGAGAGGGTCCGGGATCGTCTTCGAGGACAAGGTCAAGGGTGGCGCGATCCCAGTTGAGTACATTCCGGCCGTCGAAACCGGCGTACGCGAGGCGCTGCAGACCGGCATGCTCACGGGCAACCCCGTGGTTGACCTCAAAGTTACACTCTTTGATGGGTCTTACCACGAAGTTGACTCTTCGGAACTGTCGTTCAAGGTTGCCGGCTCGATGGCCATGAAAGACGCTCTGGGCAGGGCTAAGAATGTACTGCTCGAGCCCGTCATGAAGGTCGAGGTCGCCACGCCAACCGAGTACCTGGGGGATGTGCTGGCGAATTTGAGCGCCCGGAGGGGAGAGATCCAGAAGATCGACTCCCGCGAGTCGTACGAGGTCGTGGACGGCGTGGTGCCTCTGGGTGCCATGTTCAGCTACGCCACAGATCTCCGCTCATTGACCCAAGGTCGAGGCACCTACACCATGCAGTTCTCGCACTACGATAGGGTTCCAGCCGCGGAAGCGGACAAAATAGTCGCCCGTTACCTCGGGCGGATAGCGGAATAGTAAAAGGAGGATTAAGCAAGTTATGGCCAAGAAGAAGTTTGAACGGACGAAGCCCCACGTAAACGTCGGAACCATTGGTCACATAGACCACGGCAAGACCACCCTCACTGCGGCCATTACCAGGGTCCTGTCGACTAAAGGTCTCGCGGACTTCACGCCGTTCGACCAGATCGACAAAGCCCCTGAAGAGAAGGCAAGGGGCATCACCATCTCGGTCTCCCACGTCGAGTACCAGACCGTGAAGAGGCACTACGCTCACGTGGACTGCCCAGGACACGCCGATTACATCAAGAACATGATCACAGGCGCCGCCCAGATGGACGGAGCTATCCTGGTCGTGTCGGCCGCCGACGGCACCATGCCCCAGACCAGAGAGCACGTGCTCCTGGCCAGGCAGGTTGGCGTCCCTGTCTTGGTAGTGTTCCTCAACAAGGTCGACCTCGTCGACGACGAGGAGCTA
>JBBDIP010000025.1:0-32866 GCA_040880305.1 Bacillota bacterium | reverse complement strand
CCGGCGAGCGTAAGCGCGCCGGCATAGAGCGCCCGCCCGATGATGATTGCCTGCAGTCCGCGCCCTTCCAGGGCGGTCAGGGCAGCTACGTCTTCCAGGCGCGATACTCCCCCTGACGCGATCACCTTGGCGCCAACGTCCAGCAACCGGCTGATGCCCTGGAGATCAGGCCCGCTGAGGGTGCCGTCGCGGAAGACATCGGTGTACACAAACTCAGTGAGTCCCGCCGCGATCAACCGGTTGGCAGCCTCAATGAGGGGAACGCCCGTGTCGTGCTGCCAGGCGCGAGCCAACACCATCCCGTCCCGGCAGTCGAGCGCTGCCAGAACATGCTCTCGATGTTCCTCGACCAACCAGTACAGGAGTCCGGGATCACCCAGGAGCGCGGTACCCACGTTCACCTTGACTGCGCCGGCGTCGAAGGCTCTCTCGACGTCCGCCCTGGTCCTGAGCCCGCCGCCCAAATGCACTCTGGCGCCAGTCCTGTGGACAATGTTCTGGACTGTCCCAAGGTTCTGCGGGACACCCTGTTTGGCCCCGTCGAGATCAATCACGTGGAGCGTGGTGGCACCTTGGTCGACCCACCCTTGCGCTGTGGCCACGGGATCGTCGGAGAAGACGGTCTCACGATTGAAATCGCCCCTGTAGAGGCGGACACACTTGCCGCCCCTCAAATCGATAGCGGGTATGATCAGCACACCTTCATCTCCCTGCGGTCATCTGGCCGGGAACGGACTCAAGGAAGTTGGACATCAACCGAAGCCCTGCCCGGTAGCTCTTCTCGGGATGGAACTGGACGCCGCTGACGTTGCCCAGGGAGACTGCAGCCGGGAACGGGCCTGAGTAGTCGGCCCTGGCTGCCACGCACGATGGGTCGGCGGGCTCCAGGTAGTAGGAGTGCACGAAGTAGAAGTGCTCGGCGGGAGGGATTCCCCTGAATAGGCGCGCTCCGGGCACCGGGGCTACATTGTTCCACCCGACGTGCGGGACTCTGACTCCCTCGGCGAACCTTTTGACGACGCCCGGGATGAGACCCAATCCCAATGAGGGACCGCCCTCCTCGCCTTCGGTGGCCAGGAGTTGCATCCCGAGACATATCCCCAGGAGGGGATGCCCCGCCTCGACCGATGCGACGATGGCTTCGGAGAAACCAATTCGCCTCATCGCCGAGGACGCCGCCCCGAACGAACCCACCCCAGGCAGGATGAGCGCGCAGTGGACAGCCACTTCGTCCGGGTCGCGCACCACGACGGGGATCCCGCCGAGGAAGCGGACCGCTTGCTGGACGCTTCGGATGTTGCCTATCCCCAGATCGACGATTCCGATGGTGTTCACTGCGGTCAGAGCCTCCCTTTGGCGCTCTTGACGCCACGCACACCGGGGACCTGCCGCGTGGCCTGCGCGAGAGCCAAGCCAAGGCCCTTGTACATCGCCTCCACCGCGTGGTGGGCGTTTCCGAAGCTGAGGAATGTCACGTGCAGGGTCACCGCGCTGTGGTTCACGAAGGCTCTCAGAAACTCGGGGACAAGGTCAACATCGAAATCCCCTATCCGCCTCTCTGGTGGCAGGCCCGACACAGCCAGACAGGGCCGTCCCGAGAGATCAATCGCCACGAGACAGAGGGACTCGTCCATCGGAAGGACCGCGCTGCCGTACCGCGAAATTCCTTCCTTAGCACCGAGGCATTCATTTAGCGCATCGCCGAGGCATATCCCGACATCCTCGACCAGGTGGTGGTAGTCCATGTGAACGTCCCCGGCGGCCTGGACCTCTATGGAGAAACCACCGTGTACTGCCATGGAGGTCAACATGTGATCAAGGAACCCGCACGACGTGGCTACACTGACGGTCCCGCTTTGATCAATGTCTAATGCCAGTTCCACGGATGTTTCAAGGGTCTTCCTCACGGTTTGCGATCTACGCATGAAAACCGCCTCTCATCATGGCTCGCTGCTCTTCGTTGACCAGGAGCCGATTTAGCGCGTCCAGGAAAGCGTCGTCATCGCTAGGGTTGCCGATGGATACCCTGAGGTAGTTTGAGAGGAACGGGGCTCTCGGGAAGGAGCGCACTGCTATCCCTCTCTCTCGGAGCCGCTCGTACACATCCCCGGCAGGGCAGGATGTCGTGAACAGGATAAAGTTGGCACACGACGGAAGCGGCACCACATGCGGGGATGCCAGAAGTGCACTGAACACCCTCTCCCTCTCGGCCACCACTCGGGAAACGGTCTCTCTCACGTGGACGGGATCATCCAGCACAACGCCGGCAACAGCAAGGGACAGTGAACTGACGTTGTAGGGCATCTTCGCCCGCGTCAGCCAGGATGCAGCGTCTTCGTTTAGCACTGCATACCCGAGCCGCACACCCGCAAGAGAGAAGGCTTTGGAGAAGGTCCTGAGTACAATCAGGCGGTCGTACTCTTGGAGCATGGAGAGGCAACTTGTGCCCGCGAACTCCCAGTACGCTTCATCCACGACAACAAGGCTCCCGGTCTCACGAAGCAGGCGTTCGACGATTTCGGGCCGGACGCTCCTCCCGGTGGGGTTGTGAGGGCTGCAGATGAAGACCAGGCCCGGCTCGCGAGCGGCCTCCTCCAGCACCTTCTGGACGTCCAGATCGAGCCATGGAGCGAGCGGGACTTCGACGACCGTAGCTCCGGCGAGGATCGCCGACGTCTTGTAGGCGGAAAACCCGGGGACGGGGATGATGACTCTCCGGCCTGCGCCGAATGCCAGCACGATCATGAGGATCACCTCGTCGAGCCCGTTCCCCAGCACGATCTCGCCCGGTTTCACGCCCAGGTTGCGCGCTATCTGCTCCCTGACCGCCAGGGCAGCGGCGTCCGGGTACCTGTTGAGGGAAAGGTCGCAGATCTTCTGAGCAGCCAGGCATTTCAGGGAAGGCGGAAGGTCGAACGGACTCTCATTGCAGTCGAGCCGTATCGGTGGGCGCCGGCCCGCCGGAACGCCCGGATCGATTTCCTCGAGCCCCGGCCGCATGAAACCCTTCATGGCTTATCACCTCTCGCCTGCAGGGAATTGGCATGGCCCGCGAGCCCTTCGGCGCGAGCCAGCAGGGTCGCGTAGGGCCGGATGGCCTCAAAACCGGCCTGGGAGAGAGCCGCGACGTTGGAGACCTTGACGAAGTCGGATGTCGATAGCGGCGAAAAACTCAGGGCTGCCCCTCCCGTGGGCAGGACGTGGTTCGGCCCGGCCCCATAGTCGCCGGCAGCGGCGGGCGACCACGGGCCAATGAAGATACATCCTGCGTTCTCCAACCGGGGCAAGAGTTCCAAGCCGTTGTCCAGCAGGATCTGAAGGTGCTCGGGACCGTAGGCATTGGCTATCAGGACCGCTTCCCCCAGATCCCTCGCGATCACGATGCGGCCGCCGTCGTCCAGGGCCTTTCCGGCGATATGCCGCCTGGGAAGGTCCTTGAGCCGGCTCGCCACTCGTTCCTGAACGCGCGCGGCAAGAGGCTCGGATGTAGTCACCAGAATAGCCTGGGCGAAGGGATCGTGCTCGGCTTGGGCCAGGAGGTCCGCCGCGATCAGATCCGGGTCTGCCTCTGGACCTGCGATCACCATCACCTCGCTCGGTCCCGCCGGAAGATCCACATCCACACTGCCGTAGACAAGTTTCTTAGCCGCCGCTACATAGGCATTTCCAGGGCCCACTATCTTGCGCACCCGGGGGATAGTCCGGGTGCCGAACGCCATGGAGGCCACGGCCTGGGCTCCGCCAACCTTGAAGATGCGGGTGACGCCGCAAAGGTCGGCCGCGACGAGCACCAGAAGGTTGGCCCCTCCCGTCATGTCAGGCGGGGTGCACAGGACCGTTTCGCGCACCCCCGCCACCCTGGCCGGAACCGCTCCCATGATGACGGATGAAGGGTAGGCGGCAGTCCCGCCCGGCGCGTATATGCCCACTCTGTCGAGGGGTCTCACGACCTGACCCATCAGCGTGCCATCGCCGGAGAATGTGAACCAGGATTTCGGGGCCGCTTTCTCGTGGAACCGGGTGACGTTGTCTCTCGCTTCAGTGATGGCTTGGATGAGTCCGTCGCTCACGCCGGCGCGGGCGGCCGCCCTTTCCTCCGCCGTGACCTCGAATTGGCCAGGGGACAGCGCCACACCATCGAACTCCCTGGTGAAGTCGGCGACCGCCGCGTCACCACGGCATCGCACTCCCTCTACGATCGGCCGGACGGCTTCCTCGAACCGGTCCTGAGTCCCATTCCTCAAGGCCGGGAGCGATTCAATGAACTCTGTACCTGCAAGAATCTTCATTCTGACCGCCTCCCCGGCTCCAGGAAGTCCCGCAACGCGGAGACGACCTCATCTATGCGGGCACGCTTCAGCCTAAGGCTGGCGCGATTGGCTATGAGGCGGGCCGATACCTGGAGCACATCGTCCAGTACCACGAGGCCGTTGTCCTTGAGAGTCGCCCCGGTACTGCATATGTCCACGATCGCGTCCGACAGCCCCGTCAGCGGCGCCACCTCGATGGCGCCGCTCAGTCGGACGATCTCGACCCGGATACCCTTCCGCTGGAAATACCCGGCGGCCACCACGGGGTACTTGGTGGCTATCCGCAGGGGACGCACGATCGGGCCGATCAGAATCGACTCGTTGGCCCGGGGCGCCGCGACGACGAGGCGGCACACCCCCGCGTCCAGGTCAAGGATCTCCGTGACATCCCTCTGGCTCTCAACCAAGACATCCTCACCCACGACACCGAGGTCAGCCACACCTTGCTCGACGTAAGACGGGACGTCGCTCGGTCTCACGACCATGACGCGAACGCCACCCCGTCCAGTGAAGACCAGACTGCGGGGACTGCATGGCCCGGGGCTGCATTCCACCCCGGCGGACTCCAAAGCCCCCCTGGTCTCCTCGAGAAGCCGGCCCGCCGGCAGGGCAATGGAAAGGGCGCCCGAAGCCTGGGGGGTACGCTCAGCCCCGTCGCACGTCCTTAGCGCTGCATCGGCGATGAGGTCGATGTCCAGGGCGAAGCCGGCGGCGGGCACCGGCGTCCCGCCGGCTAGTTTGAAGCCGTATGCCCCTCCGCCGAGGACCGGCAAGCCCGCACCCGGCACGTAGCCTTCCATGACGAAGCCGGAGTAGTAGTCGAAGGGTCTGGATAGGCCGAAGTCCAGATAGACGTGGTCCCCTAGACCAGCCTGTTCGAGGCCTTCATAGACAGCTGATATCTCGGCGACCGACGCAAGCACCGCATCGCCATGCGTCATCTCCCGGAGACACTCCAGCGCCGAACGCCCATCATGCTGGGCCACAATCCTCGTGATGAGGGCCTTGGAGGGCCGGGACAGGTGCGTCTGCTGCAGGAGCCGGCCGAAAGCGACGAAGTCCCGCTTGCTTAGGCAGTCTCTCAGCGCGCCGACTGTACCAGGTGAGCACCCTAGCGCTGTCAGGGTGTCCTGCAGCGCTGTCTGATGCCCGAGCCCTATCTGGTAACCCTGGACACCCGCGCTTGCCAGGCACTCCGCGGCCAGCGTGACCACCTGGATTGCCGCGGCCGCGTCGCGGTCCGCGCCGATGATCTCGCCGCCTACCTGGAGAAACTCGTTGCGTTTTCCGTCGCCCGGGTCCTCCGACCTGAAGACGCTGCCCTGATAGTAGAGGCGAAGCGGGAGGGAGGATGATCCGAGCAAATCGGCGGCAAAGCGGGCGACGACCGGAGTCATGTCCGGCCGCAGCATGAGAAGACTCCCCTGCCTGTCCAGGAACCTGTAGGCCTTCTCAACGGGCATGCCCACGCCGGGAACGCCGCCTGGGTCGGCGTACACGAGCGTAGGCAGGACAGCCTCTCTGAAACCTCCGGCCTGGAATGCCCCCGTAATGGCGTGGACGACGCGAGTTCTGACCTCACATTCGCCGGGAAGATAGAACCGTCCGTTAGACTCGCTCCAACCCAAACCAAATTCCCCCTCTGTCGGAAAACAGAAACTCCCGTCCCCGAAGGGACGGGAGTCTATTCCCGTGGTCCCACCCTCATTGGCGGTGCTTTCGCACCGGCCCACTCCTAAAGGATACGGGCGAAAACGCCCTATATCCTCTTCCTTTTAACGGTGGAAGACTCCGTCGGAGCCTACTGGCGCTCTTGCGTTCGGTCCGCGCTCTCGGGTGTGTTTCGGAGCTTCATCCTTGCCGGGCTCGCACTATCTCCGGCTCGCTTCAAGGACAGACGGCTCCTACTCTTCCCGATCATGGTTTTGCGGGTAATTCAGATGTTGCGGCGATGCTATCACACTGCGGGGATACCGGTCAACGGTTTCCCCTGGCTCTCTGCTTGATGGCGTCGATCTCTTCCACGGTCACCGGCTTCTCGAAGCTCCGGAACCCGGCCACCTCGAAGCCGTGCTTCTTGGCCAGCCTGGCGATGCCGGTGACCCCGTCAATCGTGAGGTCGCGTCCCAGGCTCCAGTCCACGTAGCTTTCCTCCATGGCCAGCATCATGGTCTCGGCCATGCAGGCGTAGCTCGTGCCCGGCGGGAACCCGAAGTCGAAGTTGAACTGCACGTTCCCGGGCACTGTCACGACGCCCCCCTCTATGATGAGGACGTCGTCGCGGCTCTTCTTGACCTCCACCGAAACGTTCCTTGGCCGCGACACGTCGCAGACCAGGGCGCCGGGCTTCAGGTCGCCGGGCTCTATCAGGGCGTCGATGGCCGAACTGACGCACATGATGACGTCAGCCTGTCTGACCGCGGCTCTGAGATCCCTGCTCACCCTGGGCAGCATGCCGGTTCTCTCGCGGATGGAGTCGGCAACCTTCTGCAGACGCCCGAGGTCCCTCGCGCACAGAGTCAGGTGTCTCCCCTCATCGGCCATTATGTAGGAAAGCACTTTGCCGATGGATCCGGTCGCGCCCAGGACCAGCACGTTGGCCTCATCCATGTCTATCTCCATGAGATTGGCGGCCTTTTCGGCGGCCTCAATGGCGGTAACCACCGTGTAACTGTTGCCGGTAGTGACGGCGATGTCGATATTCTTGCGGATGGTCACGCCGGCGTCGCCCACGACCGATGTGAACGCTCCCAGCCCCACGACCTTTGCCCCTAACTCAGCAGCTCTCTGACAGGCCGCGATTATCTTCTTTGTGACTCTGGGCTCCGGTAGCCCCAACATTAGGCGAGGAGTGAGGGGGCAGGACACGAAATACCCGTCGGCGGCGCCGTGGATAGACTGCACGCCCGTAATGTGGGAGACCTTGATCGGAGGCGAGTACGATAGCGCCGCCTCGATCAGCGAGACCGGCAAGTGACGGGCGAAGGGGAATTTGCGGTACACGTCGCCTATGTCGATGGGATGGATGATGAAGCCAAAGGTTCCCAAAATGATACCTCCGTACTGTTAGGACGCTGGGACTAGCGACGGCTCGTTCAGAACGGTGATCCTCGGTTTAAAGTTCAGGCGGTCGAGCATATCGTTGATGTCGGTTGGGGTGATTTCGTCGGGCCGCTTGCCCAGGAGAGTGACCACCACGCCCTCCATGACGTTGGTCCCAAAGGACCTCCCCTCCATCTCGGGGGTCGTGGTGATGAGGGTGCTGAGCCCTCTCCTCCTCAGTTCAGCCACGTCTTCTTCAGTAGTCGTGTTGGTGATGACCGACTTGCCGCGCATGTCTTCGGGCATGTACTTGTTCACAAGGTGCCAGTCCCCGGCGATGATGTCGGCCTCGTGATACCATCGGGACTGCTTGGGGTTCAGCCGGTGGTGATCTTGTCTCTCGCCGACCGGGTAAAGCATCGAAAAGGGCAGCCTGGTCACCAAGGGAGCGATCACGCGGGCGACCCTGTCCAATGCGTCAAGCGACCGGAGGGGGATAGGTATGTTCAGGATGAAAATGAGGTCGCCCAGGATGAGATTGCAGCCGGTCTCTTGTAGCGCTTCGGCCATGCCGAACCTGTCCACGCCGCTGACCATGAGCACGGTCTTGTTCTGAAACGGGACCTTAGCCTCGCTGAACAGGTAGTTGATGACCCTACGCTCCAGCGTGGCTTTTAGACCGCTGCCGTCCACAATTGGGGTCTTTTTGGCGGCTCGTGCAATGGGGATCGCGTCCTTGAGCATGTACCTATTACGGCCGCAGCCCACGTACAGGTCGATACCCCCCATGCCGAAGGCGTCCACCTTGCCGTCCATCTCCTTGATCAGCTCGATGGCCTTCTTGATGGAACCGTCGGTCCCGATCCTCTCCACGATGAAGTGCTCGCCGAGAAACTCCTGCTCCGTCCTCTTGTTGCGCTTGGAAGAGCCCAGGCTCACGCTCACTACGTGCTTCACGCAAGAGACCCCCTTCTAGCCTTTAAGGTTCCTGATGGTCTCCCGGAGGGATTCCGGGTCTACGGTAACATCCCGCGACATCGGCGAGCGGCCGATGACAACGGTGACGACCTCGGTGTTCTTATCTAAGAGGCCTTTCATTATCTCGAGGCGCTTGTCGGAACCGATGAGGATAACCTTGTGGTACTTGCGGAAGGAGCCTATCAGCCCCATCAGGTCGTTGAGGAGGTCGGCGCCGGTCTTCCCCTTAACGAAGCTCCAGCGCTCTTCGTCGTTCATCACCATGATGAACTCGACGCCCTCTTCTTTGGCGACCTTCTTTACATCCTCGCAGTTGGCGAGCGGGAAGCCGACCAATGCGATGGAGCCGCCTTTGCGCAGTTCTCCAAGAGTCTCCAGGCGGGATATGAAGGTCCGGTCCAGCCCCATTTCACCGGCCACTTCCGCTTGGGAAAACCCCTTGGCCCTTCGGATGAGGATATCGTCGATGGCTTCGTCAATCTTTTCGCGGCTTACTATCTTGTCGCCGATCCTTACGAAATCCACCGCGCCACCACCTTGTGCACAGTTCTGTGTACATCATATCAAGGCAGATTGTGGTAGGCAAGAGCAGAGCGAGGCAAAACAGAGCGACAGCGGCGCTTTTGCTGCGTTGCAAGCAATGGCGAAGCCATTGCGAGATGACATTCTGCTTCAGATTGTTAAGAGGGTCAGCGGGATTGTGGCACGTCCCGCAGGAGTTCAAGTATCCTTTCGGGGGACTTCTCAGCCATCAACCTCTCGCGCAAGCGCGCAGCGCCCTCGACCCCCCTAAAGTAGAAGCACAATTGCTTCCTCATATCCAAGACGCCACGTTGTTCCCCGTACCTCTCAATTGACCTTTGGAAATGCTCTCGCGCAAGAGCCATCTTCCTCTCGGGAATATAGGGGGACGGCCGACCGCCCGACAACGCATCCGCCACGTCTTCGAAGAACACCGGGTTGCCAAGGATGGCCCTGCCGACCATGACTCCGGCGACTATGCCGGACTCAAGATGCGCGATCGCGCCCGCAGCCGACGACACATCGCCGTTGCCCACCACGGGGATGCCGACAGCCGTGGCCGCCCTTTCGATGGCTCCCCAGTCCGCCGCGCCCGAGTAACCCTGGTCGACCGTCCTGCCGTGGACGACCAGCATATCAAGCCCGGCTTCCGCCAGATTCGCGGCTATCTCTTCAGCGTAGGCGCTATCGTCCCAGCCTAGCCGAGCTTTGGCCGTGACCGGCAACCGGGCTACCGACTTCACCGCGCGGACGATGTCGGCCGCCCGGGCGAGGTCCTTCAGCAAGGCGCCACCGGACCCCTGAGACGTGATCTTCCTTGCGGGACAGCCCATGTTGATGTCGATGCAGTCGAAGCCGTATGAAGGGTCCTGCACCTTCTCGGCGGCGCGAGCCATGTCGGCCGGGTCGTAACCAAAGAGTTGGACACCCAGGGGCCTGTCCGCTGGGGTGTGGTGGAGTATCTCCTCAGAGTTGTCGCCGCCAAGCCATAGGCCTTTTGCGCTGACCATCTCGGTGATGCAATAGGGACACCCGTGCTCGCGGAGGATCTCCCGGTAAACGCCCCCGGTGTACCCTGCCATAGGCGCGCTCACCACCGGAGGCCATATGGAAAGGCCCCCGAAAGAAAGGGGCTTCACTGGACGGTTGCCTCCCCCGGGCCTACTCCCGCTTCGGCCATGACCTTCTCGGTAACGTATATGGGGGCGCCCTTCCGTAGGGCAATAGCCAGGGCGTCCGAAGGCCGGCAATCCAGCTCGACTTCCCTCTCGCCCTGCTTAAGGACAAGAGAGGCATGGAAGACCTCATCCTTGATCTCGCTAATGACCACCATGGTTACGCTGATGTCGAACTTGTCTAGGGCTGTCGCGAACAGGTCGGCGGTCACTGGCCTTGGATAAGTAATGCCCTCAAGCGGGATGGCAATAGTGGTAGCCTCCAGCGCCCGTATCCAGATCGGGATGAAAGAGGTCTTAGACAAGTCCGCAAGAATGACGACGGCTTGATCCATGCTCTGGTCAAATCCGAGGCGCTCAACTGTGACCTGGATCACCGCAATGGCCCTCCTCCGGAATGGTCACTGAACATAAGGTAGGATAATGTCTCTTGGCAAAAGCTTCGCTTTTGCCTGCGACGCGGCTGAAGCGCCGCTGTAGCTCTGCTTCAGCCTCAATCCCATTCTATTGCGCCAACCGACCCAAAACCACCCAGCATCTTCTCGAAGACCTGCTTTATCTGCGTCAATTGCTCGGGCGTCCTGGCTTCGGCTCGGAGCACCAGCGCCGGCTGGGTATTGGAGGCCCGCAGCAGGCCCCAGCCGCCGGGGAACAGCACCCTGGCGCCGTCCACGGTGATAACCTGGTTGGTCTTTGAGAACGCCGCCGAAACCTCAGCAACCACGCCGAACTTGTCGTCGTCGGAGCAATGGACCCGGACTTCGGGCGTGGAGCAGTACTTGGGTGCATCCGCAAGCAGGTCCGTGAGGCTTTCGCCGGTGTTCGACAACACGCGAAGGAGCCGGGCGGCAGCGTAAATCGCGTCGTCATAGCCGTGGTACTCGTCCTTGAAGAACATGTGCCCGGACATCTCGCCGGTGAAGAGCGCCCCGACCTCGCGCATCCTTGCCTTGATGAGCGAGTGGCCCGTCCTGGTGAACTCGGGCGTGCCACCCATCTTCTCCACCGCTTCGACCAGGCTCTGCGAGCACTTGACCTCGATGAGCGCGAGGGCCCCAGGGTGCTTCTCCAAGACCTCTTTCCAGTAGATTATCTGCAATTCATCGCCCCAGACCGGCTTCCCGGAACCATCCACTACGCCAATCCTATCGGCGTCGCCATCGAAACCTATCCCCAGGTCGGCCCCGATTTGGGTGACCCTCCTGGCCAAGCCCTCGATGTTCTTCTTCTGAGTGGGATCCGGGTGATGGTTGGGAAATGATCCGTCGGGCTCAAAGTACATCTCCTCGAAATCGGCTCCTATCCTGGTCAGGATCTGCCTGGCTACCGGGCCGGCGGCCCCGTTGCCGCAGTCCACGACCACGCGCACCTTCTTTGGCCCCAGCGAGATCCTGCCTACCACGTCCTCAACGTAGGCCGGGACTGGGTCGGCGGTGGCTAGGACGCCGTTGC
The DNA here is from genome assembly GCA_040880305.1 of Bacillota bacterium. Taxonomy (GTDB): domain Bacteria; phylum Bacillota; class Sulfobacillia; order Fermentithermobacillales; family Fermentithermobacillaceae; genus JBBDIP01. The sequence continues at coordinate 21,387 of JBBDIP010000025.1, read as the reverse complement.
CGGTCGCGAAGTCTTTGGCCTGGGCTATCCGCCATATTTCCTGGATCCCTTCGCCGTAGAGGGTATCAGGCCCGAAAGCCAGTTTGAAGCCGTTGAACTCCGCGGGGTTGTGGCTACCGGTGACCATGGCGCCGCCCTCTATGCCGAACAAAGAGCGGGAGAAGTAGAAGACAGGGGTGGTCACCATGCCTACGTCCACGACATCCAGACCGGACGCCATAAGGGCGTCAGCCATGGCCTGCGAGTACGCGTAGGACGAAAGCCTGCAGTCGCGGCCGACTACGGCGCGCTCGACGCCGCGTCCCCTAAGGAAAGTCCCGTAGGCCCGACCGACCGTGTAGACGGTCTTCTGAGTGAGGTCCTCTCCTACGAGGCCCCTTATGTCGTACTCCCTGAATATGCGTGGGTTCAGCGAAACCAAGAGACTCACCCTCCTACACCCATGATTCTACCCTTGCCAGGGGATTCCTTTCGCTGTGTAGCCACGCGTGGGGTGGGCAAGACTAGTCACGAAGGAGGTGATGCTTGTGACTGACGTGAAGTGCAAGGTTCAAACGTGCTACTACTGGGGCAACAACGACATCTGCAAAGCCGACAGCATCTTGGTGGACAACAACACGGTATCGGGCGGCCGCTCAACCCCGATGGAAACCGGCAATCTGGAGGTGAGCGCGGACTCCGGGCGTCGCAACAAGGAATCGGGCGGAAGGTCTGCTTCCCGGGATTTCGAAGTCTCAGATCTTGATACAAGGACAGGCTCAGTAACCAAGACGCAGAGCCAGGTGCAGGCCCATACTTCTCACGAGACGCTATGCAGCACCTTTAGACCCAAAGGCTCTGAGCAGCCCAAGCACTAGGCAACCGCGACACGACTTCACACAGAAGAGGGGCCGGATGCGGCCTCTTTTCTGTTAGAACGTAGGCAAACAGCCCGCAGTGGTTTAACATGGATCTGAACAAGTGGGAGTTTTGGAGGATTCGCCAATGCCAAAGACAACCGGAATCTACGCCGCCAAGACGTTTATCGAATGCAAAGGCGTCATCTTCGACAAGGACGGGACCCTCATCGACATATGGTCAATGCTTTCGGCCCTCGGCAAGGAACGGCTGAAGCACCTCTCGGCCCGCGTCAGAGACGATGCGCTCGAGTCAGTCAACAAGGCGGTTGGGTTCGACCCGAAGAGCGGCAGCATCGCCCCTTTCGGGCCGCTGGCTTCTGCAGCCAAGCGAGACGAGGTCGCGGTTACCGCCGGAGCGCTTTGGCAGAAGGGGATCCCCTGGCACCAAGCATACGCAATCGCCCGAGAGTCCTACGACGAGGCTGACCGGACGCTTGACGTCACCGCCGACCTGCACGTCTTCCCTCTCATTCCCAAAACCCTCGCGTCACTGCAGGAAAGCGGCCTCCACCTGTTCATCGCGACGTCGGACAGCCACGACCGAGCCGAGCGGATGCTCAGCCATCTAGACCTCACCCGTTTCTTCACCGCCATAGTCGGCGCCGACGAGGTGTCGAACAATAAGCCCGATCCCGAGGCGGTGATCCTGTGCGCCAAGAAGGCAGGCCTCTCCCCTGCCGACATGGTCGTGGTCGGAGACGGCCCGCAGGACGCCCTCATGGGCAGACGCGCCGGGTCCAAGACCGTGGGCGTGCTCACCGGAGTCGGCACATTCGACGACCTCCAAAGATACTGCGACGTCGTCCTGCCGGGAGTGCAGGATATCCGCCCCGCGTAAGCACCGGCCTTTTCCCTTTGACCCCTGCTCACTGCTTGATCTCAACATATGAAGGGTATTATTGCCCTTTGCAGGAATCTGCATCCATGTCCGGCGAATGGTGGGGCAGGAGATAAAGGGAGGTGAGTAGAGAGTGAATGGATTCTTCGTAGCCAATAGGGTGTTTGACCTGTTCACGTTAGTCCTGCTCTGCGGCATTATGGGGCTCTTCATGTACCTGGCCGGCAAGACGATGAAGGTGACCATCCGTCCCATCCCCGGCTTTGACGCCATCGACGAAGCTGTCGGAAGAGCCGCCGAGATGGGAAAGCCGCTGCACTTCACGCCAGGGTTCGGCGGGTTGGTTGCCGCAACGTTCGCCGGTCTTGAGGTGCTGGGGTACGTGACCAAACTGGCCGCTCAGTACGACGTACGGCTCATCGTCACGGTATCCCAGGCGGAGACCTACGCCGTATCCGAGCAGGTGATGAGGCAGGCATACCTGGAGGCAGGCAAGCCAGACTCGTTCAGGCCCGAGGACTGCCGCTTCATTTCCACTGACCAGTGGGCGTACGCAAGCGGAGTCATCGGCGTCCTGTATCGGGAAAAAGTGGCCTCTAACATCATGATCGGTCAGTTCGCCGCCGAGGCGCTGTTGCTTGCTGAGGCAGGCAACACGGTCGGGGCAATTCAGATCGCGGGGACCACCAACGCCTACCAGATCCCGTTCTTCGTGGTCGCGTGTGACTACGTTGTGCTGGGTGAGGAGATGTTCGCGGCAGGCGCCCACTTCGGCAAGAACAAGACCCACTTGGGGAGCCTTCGAGGCGAGGACCTTATCAAAGCCCTATGCATAGCTGTCATCGTACTGGGCGCCTTCATGACTTCGGCAGGCTCCAATGCGTTGAAGACCCTAATGAGCAAGTAAGGAGGTGAAGAGCGTGTTCTTTAGAAAGACCCTTCCGGTTGCGATCGCGTTCGTGTGCGGCGTAACCGTGGTCGTGGCTTACTTCTTCAAGATCCCCGTCGTGCAGGGCCTGGCGCAGAACTACATCTTGAAGTGGCAGTCAGTGATCTCGGTCTTCGCCCTTGGCCTGGGCGCCGTCAACATCGTCAGGCTGCACGTAAGAAACGTGCAGAAGACCGAGGGCGCGAGACTGTACAGCCTTGCACTGCTGGCCACTTTCGCCATCACGATCTTTGTGGGGCTGGCGCTAGGTCAAAGCTCCGGACCCTATAAGTTCATCTTCGATTACATCAACGTCCCGACGGGAAGCGCTATCTTCTCACTACTGGCCTTCTACATCGGCACCGCTGCCTATCGCGCATTCCGCGCTAAGAACGCTGAAGCGGCAATATTGCTGCTTACAGGCTGTATCGTGATGCTTGGCCGAGTGCCCATCGGCGCCAAGATACTGCCCTTCACCCCCACGTGGACCAACTGGATTATGTCAGTCCTCAACGTTGGCGGGCAGCGCGGCATCATGATCGCAGGTGCTATCGGCTTCGTCGCGGTTTCGCTCCGTATCATCATCGGATTAGAGCGCCGTTCCTACGGCGGGGAATAGGGGGGAGATAGATGAGCATCTTCGAGAAACTGCAGAACCTCGACAAGCGGGTCTTCTACCTCCTTATGGCCCTGGCCATAGCCATCCCCACGGTGAACCCGATTGGGCTCCCGGTGGACGTCACCGCCCCAGTCCAAAGGACTTACGACTTTGTGAAGGGGCTCCCTGACGGTTCCAAAGTGCTGATTGGCTTCGATTACGAGCCGGGCGACGAGATAGACCTGAACCCGCAGGCTCAGGCGCTCCTACACCAGTTCGGGTCGAAGAAGATCAAGGTGGTAACCATAGCGTCCTTCCCTGCCGGCCCGTCATTCGCCGAGGACTGCCTCAAAGTACTTGAGGAGTACGGCTACACCTACGGGACGGACTACGTCAACCTGGGATACTACGCCGGTGCCGAATCGACGCTGGCGGCCTTCAGCAACAACCCCGCCACGATCTTCAGTAAAGACTGGAGAGGCAACGATGTGTCCTCCCTGCCACTCATGAGCGAAGTGAACAGCATGAAGGATTTCTCCATGGCGATGACCCTGAATGACGGACCAACCGGAGGGACCGGCACCCACGAATGGGTGAGGCAATCCGTCATGGCCCACGGCACTCCGCTCGTCATGGGGGTAACCGGCGTCTTGGCAGCCTCCAACGAGACCTACGTGCAATCGGGTCAGTGCAAAGGCATACTGGCCGGCCTGCGGGCCGCGGCCGAGTACGAGAAACTGACCGGCAAGAAGGGCACGGGGACAGTGGGTATGGACGCCCAGTCCATGGCTCACCTCCTGATCGTCGTGTTCGTGCTAATGGGTAACGTGGCGATGTTCCTGTCCAAGAAACCAGGAGTTCAGCCGGCGACCAAGGGACTGGGAGGTGTCAGGAAATGAGGATCTCCACCGACATCGGCGTCTGGGTAGGCGCCATCGCAGCCCTCGGCATCTACTCGGTCCTCGTGAAGGACAACCCATTCTACCGGCTGGTGGAGCACATCTTCATCGGCGCGTCCGCAGGCATAGCGGTGGTAGTTGGCATCGGGACGTTCAAGAGCACAGCGTGGGCGCCCCTGGTCAAGGGCAACTACTGGCTAGTGGTACCCATCCTGCTGGGGATCCTCCTGTACGCCCGATACCTGACCAAGTACCAGTGGCTGAACCGCATGCCGCTGGCTCTGCTGATGGGGACCGGCGCGGGCGTTGCGATGAGAGGCGCTGTCGAAAGCCAGATAGTGGGCCAGTTGAGCGCCACGATGATCAAACTGAACACGCTTAACGCCTGGGTCATCTTCCTCGGCACCATCCTATCGCTGTCGTACTTCTTCCTGACAGTGAATCTGGGTAGAACTGCAGGTTGGGCTCCCAGGCTGGGGCGCTACTTCATGATGGCCGCCTTCGGAGCCGCGTTCGGCAACACCGTCATGGGCCGCGTTTCCGCAGCAATCGGACGCTTCCAGTTCATCTTCTTGAAATGGCTGGGGATGTAGCGGTCTGTGGCAAACTGTAGCATCCTGTAGCAGATTGACTAACGAAGGAGCCCCGGCGAACGGGGCTCCTTTTGAATGATCACCGCAGAGTTGCCGCGCGATTGCTACTGGCTTGCTACTGCATTGCGTGCCATCAACCCTGGGCGTTCTTCTCATAGATGAGGTACAGGCCGTCAAGCACCAGGAACTGGTCCACCACCTCAATAGTCTCCGATTCAAGCGAGACCATCTTGGCCAAACCGCCGGTGGCTATGACGCGAGGAATCCCGCCGACCTCCTTGGCCAGCCGGCGGATCAACCCGTCCGTCAGGCCCGCGAACCCGTAGACCACGCCCGACTGCATCCCCTGGGCAGTGGTCCTCCCTATGGCCGTCTGCGGTCTGGCCAGTTCAATCCTGGGGAGCCTGGCCGCCTTCTCGAAAAGCGCGTCAAGCGAAGTGAGGATCCCGGGCGCGATCGCTCCGCCCAGGTAATCCCCATCTTTGGAGACCACATCGAACGTGGTGGCCGTCCCGAAATCCACCACGATGACGGGACCGCCGTACTTGTGGAGCGCCGCCACGGCGTGGGCGATCCTGTCGGGTCCGACTTCCTTTGGGTTCTCAAACTTCACGTTTATCCCGGTCTTTGTGCCCGGCCCGACCAGGAGCGGATCCCGTTTCACATACTTCTGCACAGCACGCTCGATGATCGGCGTCAGTGGAGGGACAACGGAAGCGACGACTGAACCCAAAATGTCCTTAGAACCGATGCCCACGGTGGCGAGGAACGACAAGAAGAGCATGCCGTACTCATCCTCGGTCTTATGGCGATCGGTGGAGACCCTCCAATGGTGCTGGAGTCGTCCCTCCCGGTCATAAACGCCTATCACGATATGGGTGTTGCCCACATCGAGGGCTAGAACCATACGAAGTCCTCCCTATCTACTCTTCGGGCCGTTGGGGCCGGTCCGCAGCAGGCTGCGCGTGCTCCTGTAGACGAGGCCGGTGAGCACCATCGCCACTGCCGCCTCGGGCACCCCGTTGGTGATGGCAACGACCGCCGCGACCTTCCCGGGAAGGTACCCAAACGCCACGCAGAGCGAGAGCACCAGGACAGTGTTGGTCAACGTGCCGGCGACCGCGGCCAACGCCGGGCCGTGCCCGAGACGCTGGTACAGCGACTTGACACCAAACAGCGCTGCCGCGCCAACCACAACCGCCAGGGCCCAGCGCATCGCCGGGCTCAGGCTCGCGGCGGCGGTGTACACGGTGTACCCGACGACCAGCGTCGTGCACCCGAGCAGCACCGGCTCGCCCTTCTTGCCGCGGATGAGCGCGAAGACGTAATGGGAAACCACACCTATGAGAATGCGCGGGACGAAAGCGATCAGCGGGTTGCTGAAAATGAGCTTGTCCAGGGGGTTCACTGATGTCTGCGCCCTCCAGAAGCTGAAGGCGCCAAAGATGGCGCCAACTACCCCTCCAACAGCCGGGCCTTCGAATATGCCGGCCAGTATAGTGGGGATATGCATCGTGGTAACCGAGATCGGGGGAATGGTTATGAACCCGCCCACCGGCATCAGGCCGAGGGCAACAGTGATTGCGCCGAGGACGCCTGCAAACGCGATTTGACGTGTGGAAAACTTCATGATGTAGAGATGCACCTCCGTTCCGGCTCCTCTCCCAAGGATGCCGGTCGTGATGACGTGGGACTACCTGCGGGTCTGCTGCGACTGTCCGCTGCGACACCCTCTGCGAGCTTGTCGCCACTGCTTGTGGCCAACTTAGGGATGGTCACCTCAGCCTGCGGTTGCCTGGCAGCCTCCCTGGGTCCGGCGGCCTCACGACCTGCCTGCCCACTGCCAGCCGACAACCAGCCGACAACCATCCGACAACCAATCATATTCTATACCGCGGCGGGGCGATAGTCACGGGGGATGCCGCCAGATCCCGCGAAGCATCCTGGGCGACGGAGCAGCGTGCCAATGAATCTCGCGAGCGTCTCCCAATCGGCCTCCACTGCAAATTCTATTGGCACTAGACCTTCCGAAAGCTCGAAACCCCACCGTCAGTGCAAATCCTATTGGCACTGAGCCTACCGAAAGCCCGAAATCCCGTTGCCAGTGCAAATCCTATTGGCACTAAGCCTACCGAAAGCCCGATTTCTCACCGCCAGTGCAAATCCTGTTGGCGCTGACCCCTCCGAAAACCTGAAATCCCATCGCCAGTGCCAATCCTATTGGCACTGAACCTCCCGAAACCTCGAAATCCCACCGTCAGTGCGAATCCTATTGGCACTAAGCCCGCCGCAAGCTCGAAATCCCGTTGCCAGTGCCAATCCTATTGGCACTGACCCCGCGAGAGACTGCGGACGGACCGACGTCGCTTCGTCATTCCTTATCGTCGCGCCGGTTCTTTGATTCCTCCCGAGCACGTATTCTCCTGCAGCTAGCGACGTACTCCTCACAGAACTCCTCGAGGGCGCGTACGTACAAGTCGCTTCGGTCGATATGCGCCCTGGGCAGCTGCGGCGGCAATTTCGCCAAGATACCGTCCAGGCTGAGGTCGTCTTCAGTGACAATCATCAAGGCGACTCCCTTAGCACGACATAGTTCAGCCTTCATTGCGTCCCTGGCCTGGATCTCTTTCAGGTTCTTCTCATCCGAGGTGCTCGTCACCATGAAATGCTGAATTCCTTGATACTCCTCTCCGACTCGCCTCTCATGGTACCAGCGGTCGAGTTCGAGATACTCGCCGGTCCTCGGGTTTTGAAGGAAATGTGGGCGCGCGTTCTCCACGTAACGGTCATCGTCCACTCCCACGTTAAGCAGCAGTTTTGAGAGATTCTCACCTACGGGGTTGAACACGGAGCGCATCTCTCTAAGATGATCGACCAGGTCTCGCTGCGTTTTTTCGGGGCGACTGGCCACAACCACTCTGCGGTTGCGTCCGCCCGTGACCATGGCCCATCCAGCTCTTGCCAGCGCTCCTACCAACCTCCGAACGGTCTCGCGGTTGACCTGTGAAGCAGCGCTCAACTCCCGCAGCGAACAGGGTCCAAGCTGGACTAGGGTCATGTACAGCGCCTTTGCCAATGGGGGCAACCTGGGATCGCAGATGAGATCTGCGGGGATCTGAAGCAGTAGTCTGCCTGACGGCACCGGCCTCCTCCTCACTCCGACTTAATTTCCCAAATTATACCATGTGGGGCGTCGTGTGGGATGCCATTCGGGATGCCATGTGGGAAGTCGCATTGGATGACGCGTTGGATAGCGCGAATGTCGGCGAATGCAGAGGGATCACAGTTTGAGGAAGAAGAACTGAGGCTTGAGCAGATGAAGGGACCCCCGAAGGCGCGCCTCCGAGGATCCCCTGGCATGCTGTTGTTAATCGCTAACGTGACGAACCCAGCCGAAATCGAGCAGCCGGCCTGTGGCAGCCGACCCAATAACAGCCGGTCCTAGAACAGCCCGACTACCCGGCCCTTCTCGTCGAGGTCCATGTGGGCGCCGGCGGGATCCGACGGCAGTCCGGGCATGGTCCTCATCTCGCCCAGGAGCGGGAACAGGAAGCCCGCGCCCATGGACGCTCTGACCTCGCGCACGTTGACCCTAAACCCACGCGGCCTACCCTTAAGGTTGGGGTCCGCCGAGAGCGACAGGTGGGTCTTGGCCATGCAGATGGGCAACTTGTCAAAGCCGAGCCTGGTGTAGCGCCTGATCTGGCGGTCGGCGACCGCGGAGTAGTCCACGCCGTCGGCGCCGTAGATCTTGCCGGCAATGGTCTCGATCTTCTCTTTGATCGAGATATCCAGCGGATACAGGTACTTGAACTGCGAGGGCTTCTCGCAGGCCTCGATAACGGCCTTGGCCAGGTCAACCCCGCCCGCACCGCCATCGGCCCACACCTTGGAGATGACGGCTGAGGTAGCGCCGGCCTTCATAGCCCTATCCAGCACGAACTGGATCTCCTTGTCGCTGTCGGTCGGGAAGTGGTTCAGCGCCACGACGACCGGCACGCCGTGCATGGCGACGTTCTCGATCTGCTTGTCGAGATTCTCGCAGCCCTTATCAAGCGCCTCCATGTTCTCCTTGGCCAGCACCGCGGAGTCGAGAGGCTTGCCTGGGACAACGCGGAGGGCGCCGCCGTGCATCTTGAGGGCGCGGATGGTCGCGACCAGTACGGCCGCGCTCGGCTTCAGACCGCTGTAGCGGGTCTTTATGTTGAAGAACTTCTCAGCGCCGATGTCGGCGCCGAATCCGGCTTCCGTGAGTGTGTAGTCGGCCAGCCTGGTAGCCATCATGTCGGCCAGGATCGAGGAGTTGCCGTGCGCGACGTTCGCGAACGGGCCCGCATGCACGAACACAGGGGTGCCCTCGAGGGTTTGGATGATGTTCGGTTTGATGGCGTCCCTCAGCAGAACGGTCATGGCGCCGGCGCACTTCAGATCACCGGCGGTGACAGCCTCGCCGTCGTAGGTGTATCCAACCACGATGCGCTCGAGCCTCTCCCGGAGGTCTTTGAGGCTGGTGGTCAGGGCGAGGATGGCCATGACTTCGGATGCGACCGCGATGTCGAACCCTGTCTCCCTGGGGATTCCGTTCTCGGAACCGCCGAGGCCGATGACGACCTTGCGGAGGGCGCGGTCGGAAACATCAAGCACTCTGGGCCAGGTAATGGAGAGGGGATCCAGGTGGGTCGGGTTACCGTGAAGCAGGCTTGAGTCCATGAAAGCGCCCAGAAGGTTGTGGGCCAGGGCAACAGCATGGGTGTCTCCCGTGAAATGGAGGTTGAAGTCCTCCATGGGGATGCACTGAGCGTACCCGCCACCGGCCGCGCCGCCCTTGATACCGAACACAGGGCCGAGCGATGGCTGCCTGATGGTGTTAACGACCTTTTTGCCCAGTTTGCCCATGGCCTGACCGAGTCCGATGCAGGTGGTAGTCTTACCCTCGCCGAGGGGGGTGGGTGTAATGGCCGTAACCACAACGTACTTGCCCTGGGGGCGATCCTTTATGTAGTCCAGAAGCTCCAGGCCAACCTTGGCCTTGTATCTTCCGTAGTTCTCAACCACATCTGCCGGAATGCCGAGTTGATCGGTGATCTGGTTGATAGGCAGCATCGTTGCCGCTTGAGCGATCTCGATATCCGACTTCAATTATGACTCCCCTTTCCGTGCCGAAGTTACTGGGCGCACTGACCCGCATTAAGAAGAATATCACAAACTCTCCTCGTATTTACGGGGCGGCTTTACAGGATTGATAAACCAGGCCCGCAAGTACGCCGAGCACTATGAATATGACGTCCGTCCTGCCAAAGCCAGTCTTCTTGCGCCGCGGCTTTTTCTCCTCAGCGGCATCAACGGGAGCCGCGCTGGCTTGGGCGGTCCGCCATTCCTCATACTCCTTGTACTGGCCGCTCAGTCGCTTCTCCAGGTCGCCCTCGCGAGGGCGTCCCTGCGCAGGCCGTTCCCTCTGGCTCATCTTTTCACCACCCTACTTGTTAGTCTTCCTCCGATTAGGTCGCGGCGCATTAGTTTCGCCGTTCATGCCCGCCTTCCCTGTACACCACGCGGCCCCTCTTCACTACGGTGTCGACCAGGTTGACGCCGAACCTGTAAGGCACCTCCGCGTAATGAGAGGCACGGAGGATCAAGGCGTCCGCAGGATAGCCGGGAGCGAGGGCGCCGGTCTTGCCGCCGAGCCCCGCTGCCCACGCTGCATTCCACGTGGACGCGACGAAAGCCTCCTCAGGGGACATTCCCAAGGTAGAGCAGGCCAAAGTCATCGCCAGCGGCATTGACATGGCGGTGGACGTGCCGGGGTTGAAATCCGTCCCCAGTGCGACGGCGACGCCAGAGTCCAGCAGCCTGCGGGCGGGAGCGCCGGGGAATTTGCCCAGGAAGCAGGACGTCGCCGGCAGGAGCACGGCCACGGTGTTGCTGCCGGCCAGAGCGTCGATGCCGGCGTCGCCGACCTTCAGCAGGTGGTCGCAGGAGACAGCGCCCAGTTCGCAAGCCAGTTCCGTAGCGCCGGTCCGCTCCAGCTCGTCGGCATGAACTTTGAGCCCAAACCCCAAGTCGCGGGCCGCCTCCAGGATCTCGCGGGTTTCGTCGATGGTGAAGGCGCCGGCGTCGCAGAAGACGTCGACGAACCTGGCCAGGTCCAGCCCCTTTATGGCGGGGAGCATGCCGATGACTTCACGGACGTAACCCTGGCGGTCGTCCTTGAACTCGGGCGGGACCGCGTGGGCTCCCAGATAGGTGTTCACCACGTCTATCGCGTGGGACTCGCTGCACCTACGCGCCACGTGGAGTTGCTTGGCCTCGCTCTCGGCGTCAAGGCCGTACCCGCTCTTGGCCTCGCAGGACGTGGTGCCATAGGAGAGCATCTGGTCGAGGAAGCCGAACGTCCGGCGGCTGAGTTCCTCGTACGAGGCGGCCCTGGTCGCCGCGACGGTGCTGTTTATGCCACCGCCCTTCTCGGCGATCTCCAGGTAGGACGCCCCCTGGCAGCGAAGCGAGTACTCCTCGTGCCGCCACCCGCCAAACACCAGGTGGGTGTGAGGGTCGACAAATCCGGGGCACACGACCCCTCCTGCGGCGTCGAGTTTCACCGAATTCTTGTCGAGCAAGACCGTCTTGAGGATCTCCTCCTCGGGTCCGATGGCCACGACGACGCCGTCTTGCGCAGCCAGGCACACATTCTCGATGACCCCCAGGTCGCGGGCGGCTGCGCCACGCCGGGGAGCGTTATCCCCATCCAGAGTCAGGAGTTGCCCGATGTTGCGAATGAGGAAGTCGGCCTCCATCACGCCCAAAGGACGCCGGTTCGGGATGCCGAAAAGCCTTTCCATGCTGCGCGACCTCCTCCTTGGTGCCTTGCGATCTTCAGCGTTAGCGAATAGCCGTCAACGAACCGCCACTCCCGCGGCCCCAACCGCTTCCACCAAGGCTCCTGACATAATGAGGTCCCTGGCTGCGGCGATATCTTGCGACATCTCCCTATCGACGTCCACCGCCGGCACCTTCGAGCGGAGCAGCTTGTAGGCCGCCGAGCCCGAGGGAGAGAGCAGTTCCGCGTTTCTGAACTCCAGCGCCTGGCAGGCGGTGAAATACTCGATGGCGAGGACAGTCGCGACGTTCCACGCGATGTCCCGGGCCTTCCTCGCGGCCGTGGTGGACATGCTGACGTAGTCCTCCTGGCCGGCGGACGTGGGGATGGTGTCCACGCTGGAAGGATGGGCCAGCACCTTGCACTCTGAACACAGCGAAGCAGCAGTGTACTGGACCATCATAAGGCCGGAATTCAGCCCGCCGTGGCGGGTCAGGAAGGCGGGCATGCCGGAAGAGGCGGGGTCCATCAATCTGAAAGTCCGCCGTTCCGAGATATTGGCCAGCGTGCAAAGGGAGAGCCCGAGGTAGTCGGCTGCGATCCCCAGAGGCTGCCCGTGGAAATTCCCGCCCGAGACCACCCGTCCGTCGGGCAGGACCAGGGGGTTATCGGTGGCCGAGCCACTCTCGATCTCAACCACTGACCTCACGTGGTCGAGGCACTGCCTGACAGCGCCGTGGACCTGGGGGATGCACCGCAGCACGTAAGGGTCCTGCACCCGCACCTGGCCGGGACCGGTCGCCAGACCAGAACCCCCCAACAAATCCCGTAGGTTGGCAGCTACATCAGCGGCGCCTGCATGGGGCCGGAGTTCCACGATAAATGGGTCGTAGGCGGCGGTAATGACGGAAAGGGCTTGTCCGCTAAGCGAGGCTACGATGTCGGCGGAGCGGGCGAGCGTGTATCCCGCGCTCACCGCCAACCCGAGGACCCCTGCCGTAATCTGGACGCCGTTTGTGAGCGCCAGGCCTTCCTTCGCGTCCAGTTCCAGAGGCTTCAGCCCCGCCAAGCGAAGCGCTTCGGCACCTGGGATTACCTCACCCTTGTACCAGGCCAGGCCTCGTCCTATAAGCACCAGCGAGATGTGGGAAAGCGGCGCCAAATCCCCGCTGGCGCCGACCGAGCCCTTCTGGGGCACGACAGGCGTGATCCCGCAATTCAGCAGGGCGACCAGGGATTCAACGACCTCCGGCCTGACCCCCGACATCCCCTTGGCCAAGGCGTTGGCGCGCAAGAACATGGCGGCCTTGACCTCTTCGGGAGCGAAGCTCTCCCCCACACCGACGGCATGGCTGACTATCAGGTTCAGCTGCAGCGTCTTAATGTCGAGCGGAGAGATGGGTACGTCGGCGAACTTGCCGAACCCGGTGGTGACGCCGTAGACACTGGCGCCGCGCGCGACCATCTCCTCGACTATCCGGCGGGACGCTTGGACCCGCTCCCGCACCGGTCCGGGTATGGTGACCTCAGCGCCACGCGCCACCTTGACTATCTCTTCGACGGTTTTCGGGTATCCGTCCAAAACCACCGGCATCTCGCTATCCCCTCTTCGTATCTACTTCTCCTGCGTTTTGTCTCTGACGATGGCCCTGACGGACCTATCCTTGCACAGCATATCGAACTTGCGGTTGACGTCGTCGATGCCGAGCGCCGAGAGGGCGCGGCCGTAGGAGAAAACGTCCTGTCCGATGTCGTCGAGGTGGACTTGCATCTCCCCCACGGTGTCGAACGAATCGAAGATCGTGACGAACCTTCCCAGTGAGGCCTTCTTGGTGCGGGCGAAGTCTTCCTCGCTAACCCCAGTCTTCCGCAGCCTCTCGACTTCCTCCTGCACCCGGTCGGACAGTTCCTCGGGGCGGGTAGTCTGCGCCGCGACCGACGCGTAGGCGTAATCCGGCCATGACTCGTAGGAAGCGGAGAGATCGTCCAAGAGACCCTCTTCGTAAACCTTGGTGAAGAAGGCCGAACTCTTGCCGAAAATGATGTCGAGCAGGATGGATGCGCCCAGTTCGCTGCGGATGAGGGCGTCGGTGTCCTTGAGGGCCGGGCGGTCCTTCCAGGCCACCTGTATCATCGGGACGGGGACGGGCAAGTAGATCTCGGCGTTCTTGCCTACGGTCATCGGTTCATCCGGACGCAGCCTTTCAGCGGGTTCTTTGCCGTCGGTCGCGAACTCGGCAACAAGACTGCCGGCGACGTCGAACACCTCGTCCGGGGTGAAGTCTCCTGCCAGGTAGAGCCCCATATTGGCCGGGCTGTAGAAAGTCCCGTGGCACAGGTACAGAAGGTCCTTGGTGATGGCCTTGGTGGACTTCTCGGTCCCGGCGATGTCCAGGCGGACGGGGTGGTCCAGATACAGCGACTCCATGGTCTCGCGCACCAGGCGAGAGCCGGGATCGTCGTTGTACATGCGGATCTCCTGTCCGATTATGTTCTGCTCCTTCTCCACCGACTCGCGGGTGAAGTGGGGTCTGAAAGCCACCTCGAATAGCAGCCTGAGGGCCTCTTTCCAACTATTCAGGGTCCAGAACAGGTAGGAAGTGTAGTTGTTGCTGGTGTAGGCGTTGGCCGAAGCCCCGATCTTGGCGAACTCGGAGAACGCCTCGCCCCACTCCTTCTCGAACATCTTGTGCTCCAAAAAGTGGGCGATGCCGGCCGGGACCTCGACTCTCCGGCCCCCGGGCGGGACGAACGCGTTGTCGTTGGAGCCGTAGTGGACGAAGACCTCCGCGTACTTGCGCCGAAATCCGGGTTTGGGGAGGACGAAGACCCTCAGTCCCCCGATCCTGGTCGAGACTATCTTCTCCTTGAGTTCGTCGTCCTTTATGACGGTGACGTCAGCCACTTGTGCCATCATCCTTTGCCCTGAGCGCGTACACAGCTTTGAGTTCGACCTTTTGGGCCACATTCACGATGTCGTCCTTGGTCACCCGCTCGATGCGGGACACCAATTCCTCTTCGGTCGCAGGTCCGCCCATGATCTCCTGGGTGAGGAACCGCCTGATTAGAGCGGACTGAGAGTCGCTCTCCGACCTGTACCGGCGGAGCAGCCCTGCTCTGGTGCTGTCCATCTCCTCGGCGGTGATCTCGCCCTTCTTCATCACTTCGACTTGGTCCTTGATGAGGTCCATAACCTTTTGACGGTTCTCATCCATGATGCCGGCGGTCGTCGTGACCAAGCCGCGCCACGAGTTCAGCGAGCTGTCGGCAAAGTACGCCATGCTGTGCTTCTCCCGCACTTGGACGAACAACTTGGAGTGGGGAAAGCCGCCAAAGATCCCGTCGTACATGATCATGGCCGCAAGTGCCGGGTCGCGCTCCGTTATGCCTGTATAGAAGGCCATGCAGAGGATCGTCTGCTCGCAGGGGAGCCAGTCCTCGGCCTCAATGAGATCCTCGGGGACCGGCGGGGTAGAAACGTCGATAGGCGCGCCGGCCGACTCGGACCGGCCCTTTGGAAACTCCAGACTGACGCGCTGCAGGATCTCCGCCAGCTCGGCAGCGCCCTCGCCAATAGCGTAGATGCTCACGGGACAGGTCGAAAGCACGTCGCCCCAGGTATCCCAGGTGCGGCGCGGGTCCATCTTGGGGAGGTCATCGAGCACGCCCCATGCAGGCAGCGCGGTGTCATTCCCCTTGGACATCTCCTCGATCAGGCGGATCATGGCGTAGCGCGGACGGTGGTTAATGATGGAAAGGATGTCCCTCCGTTGCTCCTCGCGCTCCGTGTCGAAGCGGTCGGAAGGGTAAGCCCCACCCTCCAAGTAGGGGCTGGTCACCACGTCCCAGATAAGGGACATGGCCTTACCCAGGCTGAGTCCGCCAATCGCCGGAAGGTCTATCCCAAACCGCATCACCTGGGCCGGGCCGATTTTGGACGCGTCAGCGCTCAGACCGGACCCGTACATGTCGTCCAGCCGCATAGACAGGTCGCGTATAGTCGGAAGCTTGGCGGTCCCCCTCTTCGCGAGCCGGGGGATCAGGGCAAGGTCCGTGACTGTATCCCGCTTCAGGGGAGCATTACAGAAAACATCTATTGACAGGGTCTTCCACTTGGAGACGGGCAAGTACCTGTAGGTAATGCCCGGACCAATCTGAACAGTCCGAAACCGCTCCTTTTGCTCAACCAAACGGTCACACCACCAGTTTTGTCTCGTCGTCCAGGAGGTTCCTGGGATACTGCGTGAGGCTCCGCGCCCCCTTCTCGGTAATCACGACGTCGTCCTCGATCCGCACCCCGCCTTTGCCGGGGATGTAGATTCCCGGCTCGATGGTAACCACGGACCCAATCGGGAGCGGCACGTCGTTGGACGCCACCACGTACGGGTCCTCATGAACCTCCAGCCCAAGCCCGTGCCCGGTCCTGTGGATAAAGTAGTCGCCATAGCCGTAGGACGCGATTACGTCCCTGGCCAGGGCGTCCACTTCAGCCCCGGTCATGCCCGGGCGGGTCTTTGTCCTGGCAGTCTCTTGCGCCTCCAGGACAACCCGGTAGATCCGCTTCATCTCGTCTGAGATGGCACCTATGGCGTAGGTACGGGTAATGTCACCCCAGTAACCGTCCACCGAGACCATGAGGTCCAGCCAGGCGAGGTCCCCTTCGACGATTGTCTTTGAAGACGTCCCCGCGTGCGGCAGCCCGGTGTCAGCCCCGGTGGCCAGCGACATCCCAACCCCCTGGGCGCCCTTCTGCTTCAACTGCCGCTCCACCTCGCCCGCCACTTCGGCGCCCGTCTTGCCCGGCACCAGAAGCCTTCTGGCGATATCCACGCCCAGATCGGTCAGAGCGCAAGCCTTCTCCATGCTGGAGAGCTCAGTCCCGTCCTTTATCATGCGCATCTTCTTGAGGATTTCCCCGGCGTCGGTCCACGCGAACTGGCCCAAGGAGTTCCTAATCAGTGAGAACTCCAGGAGCCGCATATTGCGGTACTCGAGAGCCCACTTGCCCAACATCCCGCTTGCGCCAAAGACCCTGGCGTACGCTGCGGACGGACCCTCCTCGTCAGAGAACGGCTCGACCCTGAAATTCAGGGGGACGCCCGCCTCGCTGAGCGAAGCCGAGATTAGTTCGCCCTTTCTGGCCTCAAGTTTGGGCATGAGGAAGGTGACATTCCCTTCGCGGGTCACCGCGCACAGGGTGGGACGCTCCGACAGTTTCATATGTAGACCTGTCATGTAGAAGAAGTTGGGGCCGGGGACCAGGGCAAGCCCCGCCAGCCCCTCAGTCTCGATCTCGGCAATCAGTCGCTGCCAGCGTTCTTTCTTCACTGCAATACCCCCTCAATCATCATTGCCGCTTCGCCACGAAATAGGCCCGGGAAGTGGCCTTGGTAACGGGCCTAAAGGAAGACGAATCGTATATGGCCAAAACCTCGAAACCCGCGCCTTTCAGCCACGCGGTGACATCCTCTACCGGGAACGCCCGCTCGCGGTGCACTTCGTCGAACCTAGTCCATCCGTCGTCGCCCTTGCCGGGCGTCCTCAAGAATCCGGTGAGTTTCACCTTCCACCACTTGCGGGATGGATCCCAGAGATCGTTCCAAACGAGGTAGTGGTCCGGGCCCTCGAACAGGTGGACTTCCTTCTTGATCATGGCCAGCCTGTTGGGGGTGTTCACGTCGAACACAAACAGGCCGCCCGGCTTCAGCGCGCGGTGGACCGACGCGAAGGTCGCCTGAACGTCATCCGGCTCAGCCAGGTAATTCAGGCTATCGAACACGCAGATGACGGCGTCCACGGGTTCCTTGAGTTCGAAGGACCGCATGTCGGCTTCGATGAACTCGGCGTATAGCTGCGCTCCGCTGAATTTGAGGCGCGCGACGTCGAGCATGCGGGCCGACACGTCCACGCCGGTCACCTGGAGGCCCCGGCGGGCAAGCAGGAGCGACATGCTCCCTGTGCCGCACGCCAAGTCAAGGACGGACGAAGGGGCAAAGCAAAAAGTGGCCCAGACGCTGGCTATGTAGTCCGTCCACATGTGGTAAGGGACATCTGCCATGATCTGGTCGTAGATGTCTGCGAAATAGACGTATGGCTTGACAGACCTACGAGCCACGGCCTCACCTGCTGGAGTCTAGTATTCTCCGGGAGGGGAAGGCAGTCCTTTGCGTCAGGCGGGCTTGTGGTTCGGAGGGCTCAGTAGGGGCAAGCAGGTACCTACATCTGAGTGGACCTTTTGCTTGCCTATCAGGGTGAGGTACCCTCTGATTGTCTTGCCCACCCGCATCTTGCTCTCGCTCTCCTTTAGGTCGTAACGCAGGTTGAGCGGAACCTCAGCGATCCTGGGATTCAGGCTACACAGCCTCAGAAGCAGTTCGACCACTCCCACGAAACCAGTCGACTCCACGAGCCGCCCGCCGGACTTGTCCAGCGCTTCTTTGATTAGCGACGCTCTGTAGGCCCGGTAATTGGTGGAGTAGTCGTGGAGGCCCTTCACCGGGTAGAAGACGCGCATGAGCGTTGAGGCGCCCCAGCTGAAGACCTTTCGGTCGACAGTCAGGCCGCGCTGGCTGGCCCCCGGCTGATGTCGGGACGCGATGACGATATCATTGCCTTCTTTGATCTTCGCAACCATGGCCGGAATAAGGTCCATGGGATGGCTGGCATCAGAGTCCATCGTGATGAGGACGTCGTCTTTGTCCGCCCCGGCACCAGATTCCAGCGCAGCGACGAAACCTGCAGTACATGCACCAGGTAGGCCACGGTTGGGAGTGTACGAGACGGTTTGGAGACGAGGTTCGGAGCGCTGCCAGTCTTCCAACAATCCAAGCGTATTGTCGCGGCTGACGTCATCCACACCCACAACACGGTCTACGCCCGAAAAGCCTGACTCCGCAAGGTGTTCCCGAAGGATCGGAATCGATACTTGCTCGTTGTACATCGGAAGGACCAGTATGTTCATCAGTTGCACTCCTTGCTCAATCATCCACTCCTCGGTGCGACTACAGATACAAGATGACTGTCACCGCAACCAACCATCCGAGGATACTAGCTTGTACTGGACGGTCCTGAAAGAGAAGTCTTGTAGGATTGGCTGCCTTTCCGCCTTCGAAAAGCACACACAGATACCTGAACAGCGTACAGAGGCATGAGGAGTCGTACCTCCCACCACAGTGCGAACACAAGAGTCAGCCCCACGTAGACCGGCGCAATCAGCCCTGTGGCCTGGATGAACTTAGGGGACTCCCAGAAGCCAAGGAAGGCGAAGACCCAGAGCACTCCGAGGAACATAGTGATACGACCCATCGACAAAGACACGTTACCCGGTTGCGTGTTCAAAGACCAGAGATACTGCATTGAGTCAATCTGAGGCGTAGATCCTCTCACAAGACGTAGGCCGTAGAAGACGGCGGCCCACTCGACGAAGTAGGGGCCTGCCCTCAGGAGTACCTTGATTTTGGCTCCCACACCTGTCTGCCGCCATTCCTCCGCCAGGTGGGCAGCCGCATAGGCCAGGGGAATCATAACCGCTGTTTCTCGATTCATGGCCGCAAGGGGTATGAGCACTGCCAAGAGCAGTCTCTTGTCATGACACACTAGGTGAAGGCCAAGAGCCAAGACCCCTGGCTCGATAAGCGACCAGGGCTGCAAGTAATGATCTTGAAACACGAGCCCCATCGTAGCTGCAGCGATAAGGCTACCCAATAGGGCCCGGTCGTCCGAGAACCAGTCTCGAAAATACGTGTACAGGGCAATGAGTGTAAAACTCAACGCAGCAACTTCGTACCCTCGATAGGCCATGGTGAACTCCCGTCCGGGAACGAGAAAATGGAGTATTGTCTTGACCTGATCCACCAGGAATGGGAC
Source organism: Bacillota bacterium (assembly GCA_040880305.1). Classification (GTDB taxonomy): domain Bacteria; phylum Bacillota; class Sulfobacillia; order Fermentithermobacillales; family Fermentithermobacillaceae; genus JBBDIP01. The sequence goes on along the minus strand of JBBDIP010000025.1, from coordinate 1,952 downwards.
CAGGACGCGGTACCGATATGGCGATGGGGCGGTGCCGGACAGGATCTCGTTGTGAAGTTGGAGCATGGCGCTCGGGGCCGAGCAATCGACCCTGACGTAGTACTGATAAGCTAGAGACCATGCAACGGAGACAAGGAGGGCAATGTGCTCCCACCTTAGCTTCCTAGTTCGGTCATTCGCCATCTTTCGGGACACCCCCAACTAGCCAAACGACTGGGTACCCAATCCTGACTCGTTTCAGTCATCGTCAAGAAGAGATCCTCTCGGCGGACCAAGCTGCCAACCTGTCTGCTCCTAGACGCAGGATCAACTCCAACCTACCTACCCCGCGAGCCCACGTCATTGAACCCAAGACAACGATCATGACCCCAAGAGCGGTAACGGCTATGCCGACAAAGCCCACCCAGGACATACCGTACTCAAGGCTTATCTGATGCGCCCCCGAAGGGAGGCAGAGATAGACGAAGTCCTCATGGTTGAAGATTGGAGCCGGTTGCCCGTCGATTGTCAGCGTCCACCGTTGTGTGTAAGTCACCGAAAGCAGCACAGGCTTCGTTTCCGAAGATGAGTAACTGAAGGACAGTCCCCGGTCGTTCCATTCAGGCTTTGAGATCGGGAAAGCTGGAGGAGATATCGTTTTTCTTACATCCAGGGAATCGAATAGCGGCGCGAATAGGCCGGCAGTCTTCTCGTTCTCGGTATCTATCACGGAACGAGTCGAGCCCATGCCGACGAAGTACACTTTTCCCTCAGGAACATCCCGGTAGCCTACCACGGGGTAGTCCTCACCTTCGAATCGAACAGTGAGCAAAACCCCATCCAGATCGCCATAGACTGCCCCTCTGAGCTCCGCCCCATCTGCTCGCGTCACGTTGAGCACCTGAGATCTCGGGAATTGGGAGTCTGAGGCACCATTGAAGGTTGCCTCTCCGGAAATCGCGATCTCCTTCTTGGTTACCCCGAAGAGGGAGGCAACTGGCGAGTTGCTCAGATCCACGATAACCGTCTTGCCTCCGGCGACCAGATTCCGTATGGCCCGTTCGAGTTCGGACCCAGGGTCCATTGCGGGTTCATCGATGAAAACAGCGGGGTACTGAGCCAGATAATCAGGATCGTAGGCTAGTAGACTCTCCTGCCTACCCCGAGATACCCAGGGCAAGGCGACGGAAGCCCATAGCGATCCTCGACCAACAGCAAGCATTGAGTTCGTCATGTCAAACGCATAGTTTGAGGGCTTGTCAGAAAGATAGAGGGAAATTCCAAGGTTTCGCTCCGACTCGTAGAAACCTTCCCGCTTGAGGAGTGCTACCAACTCTGGGTCCTGGTCCTCCCTGGCAATGACTGACCTTACGTTCCTGAGAGCATAGTTTCTCAGGTGGTAGTCCCAGAAACCGTAGCTCGCCGCAATGTTCTGCTCAATCATGACTTCCTGGTGAGTCGTACCCTCCTGGTTCCACCCATCAATCAGACCGATCTTGTCCACAGCAGGAAAGTAGTTGGCCGCAGATACCCAATCGTAGGTGATTATCGACAATCTCCCTTGGTTGAAAGGATCCACCCCATCGTGTGGGATTCTCGCGACCAGTGACTTGAGCAAGGAGTAGTCCTGCATTCCTCCCAGCCTCAAGTATGTTCGGCAATCAGCGTAGACCACCCAGAGAACGATTGAAGCAATAAGAACCCCCAAGGCGTAGGCAGACGGTCGCCGACTCTGCTTGGTTACCCACTGGGCGAGACGGACTATGGCAAGCGATGCCAACATGCACTGAAGCAAAGAGGCGTAGTTTAGCACCCGGTCGGGGACTATCTGACTGCTAAGTGGCATCAGTCTGAACATCGGTGTATTGCCGCCAAACGAAACGACTAGACACACCAGGAGTGAGACGCCGAACGCCACCTGTTGGCGCTCACGCTGTTTGTCGGTGAAGCGCCCGAATTGCGAGGCGCTGACG
>JBBDIP010000024.1:0-5218 GCA_040880305.1 Bacillota bacterium | reverse complement strand
ACTATGTGCATTCTGCAAATCGGCGAGCTGGCGGGGCACCTGTCAGAGACATTCAAAGCAGCACATCCGACCGTCCCTTGGAGAAGCATAAAGGCAATGCGTAACGTTGCGGCTCATGAGTACGGAAGCATTAGCATCCCAGACGTTTGGGACACCATTACAAACGACATACCGGAACTCAAGGCTTACTGTCGGAAGGTCTTGGGAGACTGACTCAGACTGACACCTGGTCGGATGCTACCGAACGAGGTGGTCGGTTCGCGCCGGGCTGCCGACTGCCCCATAGCTTCGCTGATGTAGCCAAAGCACTCGTCTCTGTCAGGCTCCCTACGCTCAGTCAGCCTCGCGGCAAACGACCGAACGGACATCGCCTTTTTACGCTGAAGAGCAGACCCGCCGAGAAGGATAGCCGCGATAACAAGTACCACCGCGAATGGAATCCATCTGCTGCGTGCGATCATGGGTCCCCACTCCATTCCTCTTTCTCAACGCCTTCTTGCGCTAATCGTCCACTCGCCATTGGCGCCGCCATACCAGTACTCGGCATTCTGCATGGGCAGGGATTCATACGAGGGCAACTGGATCCCCTCTTCCCGTGCGATTCTTTCCACAACGCTCGGGCTGGTATTTGAGATGAACTGCTCGTACCTAGCCGGAGCTCCGGGACCGGCCAGGTCCTCGTATATGTCTCTGACATTCTCGTGCCATGCACCGTGACCCGCGTATACCCCCAGGCGGGTTCTGCTACTGCTTACGTCGACAATCGGGACCACAACGATGAACCCTCTACTCCTCACCGATTCGCCCCTCAGCGCAGCCAAAATCGCCAGTCTGCCCCCTTGTGAAGCGCCGCCGAGGATGACTCGATCAGCGTCAAACCTGCATTCCTTGACTATCCTCGCATACGCCTGCTCCACGTCGGCGGTGGCCCTTGTCTCGTCGTCCCAGCAGTATTGATCGGATGCGCGCCTGGCGAAGGAGAGTTCAAATCGACTCAGAATCCCTGTAGTACCACCAACCCACACGCCACTCATTCTGTCTATGTGGATGAAGGCCAGAACTGAGAGAGGGATCACGACGGAAACAGGAATCGTGGAAAAGGCCGGGATCCGTGATAGCGAGCAGACCGCTAGAATCATCGCGCAGCATGGGCACAGGATCGCTCAACTGGCTGCTTGGTACCTGGAAGGGCGTGACGTCGACGACGTCCTCCAGGAGATCTGGGCGTCGGTCTACCGCAACCTGTGGCAGTTGGACGATGAAGCACGTCTCCTCCCTTGGCTGAAAGCGATCACCTTCCATGCCTGTATGGACCACAGAAAGGCTAGGATGAAGCGGCTCCAGCGAGAGGTCCCGCTGCCACCGGAGAGCTGGTCCGCGCTCGAGTCCTTCGTGTCCGCCGGCGGCTTGTCACTGGACGAGATACTGGAGACGCGGGAACTCCAACAGGCGCTGTCCATTGAGATGGACCGTCTCCCTGGGACATACGGGCCCCTGCTCCGGTTGCGGTACATGAAGGACCTGGGCCACCAGGAAATCGCGGACGCCGCCGGGATACCCGTCAACTCGGTCAAGCAAAGACTGCATCAGGGCAGAGAGATCCTACGCTCCAGGCTGGCCAAATCGCTGTGCAAGATCCGTCCGAGACACCATCGGGTGCGAACACATAAGGAGGAATGACTCGTGGAGCTCTCAAGAGAAGCCATCCGTAACCTGCTGCTCGGTATTAGGAAGGTCGTCATCGACTCTGCTATGACAGGCAGCATGGAAGATAGCGGCCCCTACCTGGCCGATATGTACAACAAATGCCTGACCGTCCTGGGCGAGCAAGGGGACACAGTCGCGGCTAGCCTGTTCATCCCAGTTGACCGCAACAAGGTCCAGTTGGACGAGATAGGCGCGGCAGCGACGTTGCTGGCGAGCTATCTGAGGGGGCCGGAGGGCTGCGAGGAGTAGGGTCTATAGGAACCCTCATAGAGAGTCATACGGAAGGGCCGGCGGTGTGCCGGCCCCTTTCGATGTGGAACCTACGCACGGCGAAACCCAACCTGCTCAGGGAAGCATATGTGGACAGCGATGTGCACCGGTGATGGGGACAGCAACAGCTGTAGAGAGGCTGAGAGATGGCTCGAAGACCCAAGGTCGACCAGAGGTTCGTGGTGGAGCGGCGCGCCCCGGCGTACCTTTCTCTTAGCGAGGGCGAGCTTGAGCAGAAAGTCAGGAAGGCGAGGAAGCTGGCGTCTCCCTGCGTCCTATGCGGCAGGCGTTGTTCGGTGATGCGGTTCGCCGGCGAAGATGTAGATACCCCCGCCTCGGAAGATGCGGCGAGCCCTGCCGACTCTCGCAGCAGGGCAGTCGGCGTGTGCAAGACCGCCGATAAGGCGGTAGTGTCAGACTACGGTCCGCACTACGGCGAAGAGCCTCCTCTCTGCAGCATCGACCGAGACCGTTTGAGAGACGTGCTATTCGTCCGCGAGTACCTGGAGGGGGCGAGCGCGCTCCTTGCCACTAAGCACGCCTATGATGTCGGCGTCGACGCGCCGGCAAAACTTGCGGTCAGACTCAGCAGTCCGCACACCATCGACAGCGGCGAGTGCATGGAGACAAACCTTGCCTTTCACCGGCTCCGGCCCAATCGGCCAGGAACCGGTTCCTGGACTCCAAGATGCTTGAGATCCTGAGGCTGATGAAGATAGTCACTTCCGCGTCCCTTAGATACCCGACGTCAGAGCGAGTGGACCAGGCTTCAACTGGAGTATTGCCGGCATGAGGAGCAGCGGGGATGGTAGGGTACGCGTCGTTGTCTATCTCGACTGGCTCTTGGGCAGTGACAACTGCTAAGACGAAAGCGCATTGATCTCTGCTTCCATCCGCCCAAGCGCCTCCATTATCTCTTCGAACCTGGGCTTCGCTCCGAAGATCATGTTCTTCATGTGCTCATAGTCGGCCATGAGGACTGGAAAACAAGGATCCGGCGGCACTAATCTGATGGAGCCGGGGCGCGCAAGATCATACCTTGCGACTTTGGAAGGATAGAAGCGCGTTTTGAAGTGAACGACACGCTCCAGCAGTCCCAATTCGGAATAGGCCTGTTCCTTCACCGAAGACTTGTCCATGCAATACAGGTCGTAATAGTGCCGTGAGTATCGGGTTGGGAACTTGTCGTTGGTCCGAAATGCCTCCTTATGGAGTATGGTTACCTTCTCCCAAAACGTGCGCTCTGCCATGACTGTCCGGACACGGGTGGACGGGGTCTCGAAGGTTCGCGGATAGCGTTCCGCGGCATAGGAGGAGATGACGGCGGACTGCGTTGGAGTCCATGCCGCCAGGGAACCAATCTCCATTCGTACGACGCTGACGATTGCGTCGTCATCGAAAATCCTCGGGTAGGCAAAACGCACAGTCTGCGGCTCGGCATCGTCTATGGAGAGATCAAAGGATTCAGTCAGGAACTGCGCAAAGTCATCCCTCAGGTGCGGTACAAACTCGTCTCGTAGGAAATCCTGTGTCTTTGCATCCATCTCTTTGTTGAGTTTGTCCTGACTCGTCTTGCTACGCTTCTCCCATGGCCCAGAAGCCGAATAGCCTAAAACGCGCCAGTCCAGTATCAAGTCGATGTCCTCAGAGAACCTCTCGATCAGCTTGTAGCACTTTGACAGGCTAGTGCCACCCTTGAAGGCCATACGCTCTGCCCATGGGGATCTGTGGAACAGGTAATCCACCACCCAGCAGACCCAGAAATCCTTTTCAGTCATGGCCTCTGGCATCTTGATGTCATGGGCTGTAGCAAGGAACAACTCCTCGCGTTCGCGACGGGCGAGGCTAGCGATTCGTCTCATACGTCCCCCTGCAGATGCTGCGTATCAGCTCGTAGACCCAAGCCGTTATGCGCTTTGACTCTGATAGCATCTGTGCTTTTTCTTCCTCTCTCAGCAACTTCGATATCCCGTGAAGATCCGCACTAGTTATGTTGGGTCTGCCCAACGCTCTCAGCGCCTGAACCACAAGAGCTGTCTTGTGCGAAACGTTGATGACCTCGCCCTTGTTGTCTGTGTGTTGGAACGCTAGAGTCATGCCGTCCGCTTCATAGGTCCTGTATGGCCCATCGCTGACATAGTGCCACACAGCCGGCACTTGGGTAGACAAACCAAGCATGTTCAGCGCTGCGTCACCACAGGGCACGATGGTCCAGCCGTGGTTTCGAGCTATCGCCTTCGCGATGGCATCGGAACGCGGTGGGATGTCCTTGTCTAGCAACTCACTGTAACGCGGCTTAGTGTATATACCACGAGTGACGCGATCGATGACACCCTCCTCGGTCAACCGAGACAGGGCTTTATTAACCGTCTGCGTATCCGCGAGATCCAGGAAATCAGAAGTAATAAACACCGCTCCATCTTCTGCGTCGCAGATTCGCTTCACAATATCCTGCATGTGCTTCGGTCTCGGCACTAGGTATCACCTCGTCAGAAAAACTATATATTATTTCTGACCAACTTCCTAGATAGTTATTCCTTGCGGACGAAACTTTTGTGGTTGTCTGGAAACGGCCGGGTAGTCGGGGTATATCGAATCCCGTTCTCCGCAACTACGAAGTAGCCGGCCTGCGGAGTTCACCACAGCATGCGAGGTACTGTGATCGTCAACCGAAGAGTTGACCGCCCTCCTTTGACTAAGGCGCCGCGGTAGCGGCGGCAACTAGAATGCCGGGCTTGAACTGCTGAAGGCGATGGGCATGGCTCCCCCTAGCTACGGCGCCTACGTCTGTAGCAGTCAGCTATCAAGAAAGCAGCGGGGCGCCTCTGGAAGCTCAGAGGTCACGTACTATGAACCGACTTGACCGCAGCCAAGAGAAACGGCAATACCAGCCTGGTCGTTCTTACTGACAGGATTACCTTTAGCTCCGCAACTATGCTGGGGGTATGGGTTCAGGACGAAGAACTGGGGGTGCTGGTAGAACAGCCCAGTTCCAATTCCCCGACCTACTACGGGGATATGTTGAGTATCAATCTACCAACTGCCAAAGTCAGCCTGCGAATCTCCTGCAAGGAATTGTAGCCCGAGCCCGACGAGTTCAATACCGTCATCGGATCCCTCTGCGTTTACGGCTGCTTCGGTTTGTTCTACCGGGCCGGCTTCCGGTGGCCATTTTCCCGCTCCTTAAGGAGGTGCGGACGTTTTCTTGGACTTCATCATGCGCACCTTAAGCTTCGCCTGT
>JBBDIP010000023.1:23178-34324 GCA_040880305.1 Bacillota bacterium | reverse complement strand
ACCCGCCCAACGCACACCTCATCGTCCCCGGGCGGTCATATCGGATTTTCGAATCGGATTCCCGGATTCCCGGATTCCCGAGGAGGTGCCCGCTTTGAGCAATCCCCGCCAGCCGGCTGATGAGCAGCCGCGCGACCTGGTAGACGTCCCCGAAACCCTCGGCAGACTGTTCATGTCCCCTGACGTCGACGCGGCCAGGGAGTTCTTCCGCCACAAGAGCCGTGCACTGACCGACAAGCGAATGTCCGTGACTGCAGCCGTGGCCAAGTTGATCCACGACGGCGACTACCTGGCCATCGGTGGGTTCGGTACTAATCGCATCCCGACAGCCGTCCTCCACGAAATACTGAGACAGGGCAGGAGGGACCTGGGTCTATCCGGCCACACCGCCACCCACGATTTTCAGATCCTCACTGCCGGAGGGGCGATTAGCAGGGTCGACGTCGCCTACGTCATCGGCCTGGAAGCAAGGGGGCTGTCCAGAGTGGCGAGGCGGCTGTTCGAAGAAGCCAAGGTCGAGGTCTGCGAGTGGACCAACGCCGCACTCGCGTGGCGGTACAAGGCGGCGGTGATGGGAGTCCCGTTTGTCCCAGCCCGCGTCATGTTCGGCACCGACACCTTCAAGCGCAGCGCCGCCAGGACCGTGACCTGCCCATTCACTGGCCAGAAACTCCTCGCCGTGCCTGCGCTGTACCCCGATGTGGCTGTCATCCACGTCCACCGGGCTGACAAGTACGGCAACTGCCAGATAGACGGCATCAGCGTTGCCGACTACGACGTCGCGCGCGCGTCCAAGCGGGTCATCATCACGGCGGAGCGGGTCGTGGACGAGGACGTCATCCGCGGCGATCCCACGCGGACGATAATCCCCGGATACTGCGTGGATGCGGTTTGCGAGGTCCGATACGGCAGTTATCCTGGGGATATGCCGTACGAGTACTTCTCGGACGAGGACCACCTCCGCGAGTGGCTCGCCGCCGACTCCAAGCCTGAGACGCTGCGGCCGTTCCTCGACAAGTACGTGTACGGGACGGCGGATTTCGCCTCGTATCTGGAACTCTGCGGCGGCGAGGAACGCATGGCCTACCTGCGGAAACTGGAACTATTGGAGACGGAGAAGGAGAAGGAGACGGAGAAGGAAGGAGGGACCGACAATGGCGATGAATGACAAAGTTGACGGCAAGCCGGGCCCCACCATACAGAGCAGCCACCAAGTCGGCGACCAAGTCGGCGACCAGGTCGGCGACCCGGTCAACGTCCCGCCCTACAACCCCACGGAACTCATGATCTGCCTGGCAGCACGCTATTTGGAGGACGGCTCCAGCGTGGTGGTCGGTACAGGAGCGCCCTGCGCTGCGGCGATGCTGGCGCAAAAGACCTCGGCCCCCAACATCATGGTGATGTTTGAGGCGGGCGGCGTCGGACCGCTCCTCCCCACCATGCCCATCTCCGTCGGCGACTCGCGGACCTTCTACAAAGGCATCATGGCATCCAGCATGCTGGAGATAATGGAGGCCTGCCAGCGCGGCATGGTGGACTACTGCTTTCTCGGCGGCGCTCAGATCGACATGTACGGCAACATCAATTCCACCGTCATCGGGGATTTCGCGCGGCCGAAGGTCCGGTTCCCCGGGTCCGGCGGCGCCAACGACCTGGCCTCCCTCTGCTGGAAGACCATGGTCATCACGCCCCACGACCCGCGCAGGTTCGTCCCTAAGGTGGACTTCATCACAACGCCGGGATACCTGACAGGCCCTGGCGCCCGCGAGGCCGCGGGACTTCCTCCCGGCACCGGCCCACATAAAATCATCACCAACCTGTGCGTGATGGGGTTCGACGAGGGGACGCGGAGGATGATGGTCGAGAGCGTCCATCCCGGCGTCACCCGCGAGGACATCGTGGCCGCCACGGGATTCGAACTGCTGTGGGCGGCGGACGTGAAGGATTCGCCTCCTCCCACCGCCGAAGAACTGAGGATACTGCGGGAGGAAGTGGACCCGCTGAAGTACATCATCGGCAGGCTGGCGGTATGATGTCTGACGACTGGAGGGAACGCGGATGAAGGAAGCCGTTATCGTTAGCGCGGTCCGCACCGCGATTGGGACCTTTGGAGGAGCGTTATCGCAGGTCAGCGCGGCTGATCTTGGGGCCGTGGCCATCAAGGCGGCAGTGGATCGGGCCGGCGTCGACAAGTCCATAGTGGACGAGGTCATCATGGGAAACGTCCTCCAGGCTGGCCAGGGGATGAACGTCGCCCGGCAGGCGTCGCTGAAGGCCGGGGTAAGCGTCGAGGTCCCCTGCACCACAATCAACAAAGTCTGTGGGTCGGGACTGAAGTCGGTCGCGCTGGCCGTTCAGGCCATCATGGCAGGCGACGCCGATGTTGTGGTCGCGGGCGGGACCGAGAGCATGGATATGGCCCCCTACCTGGTCGACAAAGCCCGCTACGGGTACCGGATGGGGCACGCCCAGCTCACCGACGCCATGATCCGCGACGGTCTGTGGTGCGTGTTTGGTGACACTCACATGGGCGTGACGGCCGAGAACGTCGCCGAGAAGTGGGGCATCACCAGGCAGATGCAGGACGAGTTCGCCGCCACGAGCCAAAACCGCGCCGAGAAAGCCATCACTTTGGGCCGCTTTACGGATGAGATAGTGCCGGTGGAGATCGCCCAGCGCAAGGGGCCGCCGATCGTCTTCGCCCAGGATGAACACCCCAGGTTCGGGTCGACGGCAGAAAAGTTGGCCGGCCTGCGCCCGGCCTTCAAGACGAACGGGACCGTCACCGCGGGCAACGCATCTGGGATCAACGACGGTGCTGCAGCGCTGTGTCTGATGTCAGGCGACGTGGCCGCCAAACTGGGACTCAAGCCGCTCGCGGTTGTGAGGGCGTGGGCGGCGGCGGGGGTGGATCCGTCCATCATGGGGATCGGCCCGGTCCCGGCCACCAAAAAAGCCCTGGCGAAGGCCGGGTTATCGATGGCGGACATCGGCCTTATCGAGGCCAACGAGGCCTTCGCCGCCACCAGCCTCGCGGTCGCCAAGGAACTGGGGTTCGACCCCGAAAAGGTCAATGTCAACGGCGGGGCCGTGGCGCTGGGACATCCCATCGGAGCCTCCGGAGCCAGGATCCTGGTTACTCTGCTGCATGAGATGGTTAAGCGGGAGGTCCACCGCGGGCTTGCCACCCTGTGCATCGGCGGAGGGATGGGGATCTCTCTCATCGTCGAAAGGTAGCTTCGCCTCCCCCATTAACCTTGCTGGCCGGCTTCTCGATATGTCCTGTATGGACATGAGTCAATCGGCAGTCAATGATGCCTCGCGACCGGACATCCGCGCCCTCATCCCAACGTCGGCCCGCGCGATTCTTGTCGTCGGGTGCGGCGAGGGGGCGCTCGGTCACGCTCTTAAGCAGGAGCGGACCGTTGAAGTCAGCGGGATCGAGATGTCCCCTGCGGCGGCCAAGGCCCGCGAGGTTCTGGACAGCGTCTACTCAGGAAACATTGAGGTCGTGGCGGACAAACTCCCCGCGGCCTATTACGATTGCGTCGTCTTCGCAGACGTCCTCGAACGCCTGGCGAACCCCCGCAAAGTCCTGGCGCAGTTGAAGAGATGTTTGAAACCGGATGGCACGGTGGTCGTCTCAACGCACAACTCCCGACACTGGCCGGTCCTCAGAGCCATTTTGGAGGACAAGTGGGGTCGGGAATCAGAGGGCGGAGTGGCGACTACCGACCGCGACAGGCTGCGGTTCTTCTCTAAGGCCGCGGTGACCGAGACCCTCAAGTCGGCGGGGCTCGATGTGTCGACGGTGAGGCCGATTAGAGACCCGGAGCAGCCCGGGATGCCCGAGGCCATCAGGCACGCCATCGAGAGTGAACTCGGCGAATCAACTCTGGCTCTGACGGAAGAGACGCAGGACTGCGGATATCTGATGGTGGCGCGCCCGGCGGCGGCAGCCGCGTCCCGTCCTGCGGTGCGCGTTTCAGCTAGGGTACCCCAAGGGACATCCTCACCCTCTGGCAACCCCGGTTCAACGGCGCCGAGACTCCCTTCGGCCCCCAAGCAACCGGCGCAATCGGCGCCTTCGGCACAATCGGCGCAGCCAGCCAAGGGCGCCCAGCCGTCCGGTCCCGTCAAGCGCAAGCCCGTCGCCAGCATAATCATCCTTACCTGGAACCAGAAAGACCTCACAGAAAAGTGCCTGCGTAGCCTGGAAACCACCACGAAGGTCCCCCACGAGGTCATTGTGGTCGACAACGGCTCGATCGATGGCACCGGCGAGTTCCTTAAGTCCTACGCGGCGGAGAGAGCCGCGGCCAAGTCCGATAATGTCCGCGTGGTCCTGAACGCCGAGAACCTGGGAGTCTCCAAGGGGTTCAACCAGGGCTTGAAGGAAGCAAAGGGCAACTACATGGTCCTCCTTCACAACGACGTCGTCCTCCCCTCCCAGTGGCTGGAGCGGCTGCTCCGGCACTTCTACATGGACAAGAAGGCGGGCATGGTCGGGCCGAGGTCCAACACCGCCAAGCCGCACCAGTTCGCGCCGTTGGGGTATCGGGACTTGGGCGAGTATCCGGATTTTGCCGAGGCGTTTTTCAACCGTAACAAGGGGAATCGGACCCGGGTCGACAGCCTGGGCGGGTTCTGTCTGGCGGTGAAGCGCGAGGTCTTGGCCAAGATCGGGTTGCTGGAGGAGACCTACACGATCGCCAGGTACGAGGACGACGACCTTTGCATGCGAGCGCGGCTCGCGGGGTCTCGCCTGGTTGTGGCGGACGACGTCTACGTCCACCACGCCGGCGGCGCCTCGTTCAAGCAGAATCAGGTAGACGTTGCCCAGGTCGCCGAGGCCAACCGCGGCAAGTTCATTGACCGGTGGGGGCTGAAGCCAAAGATAGTCTACATAATGCGGTGGTCGGCTCAGTCATCCGCCGCGCAAACCATCTTCAGGCAGATAAACGACTTGGTCGACCGCGATTACGAGGTGCGGGTCGTATCCCTGGAAGGCAAGCCTGAAACCTTCGAACTGAAGGCCGAGGTCCAGCGTGTGGGCGCTTTCGAGATGCTGCCTCCGCTAGACGACGACATCGTCGTGGTGTGCTCGGCTCAGGACCTCCCCGTCATCGCGCCCAGGTGCCGCGGCAAACTGGTCCATCTATGCCTGGGGTACGAATCGTTCCACTACGGCGGAGCGGTCGAGGACGTCCTGGCCGACAAGCCGCAGATGGAGCGCTACCACACCATCCCCTGCGTACGCGTCGTCGCCTCGCAGCACCTCAGCGCCCTCTTCCAGGAAAGGTTCAGCCAGAGGACCCTCGTGGTCCCCGGCTGGCTAGATACCGTATTGGGCGGGCCCCGGCCGACAGTCTGGCCGGGCGTGCTGGAGAACGCCAACATCCTGTTCGTGGGACGTCCCACCGCGGCCAAGGGATTCGCTGACTTCACGACGGCGGTCCGCGCGGTCCGCGAGAAGTATCCGGGGACGACGATGCGCCTGGCCGTCCCCCCACGCGTCATCGCGTCGCAGGAAAAGGCGGAAACCCTGTTCGACGGGCCAGTCGTCCTGCACGCCGCCCTATCTCGGACAGAGATGGAGTCTCTCTACAAATCCGTCGACGTCGCGGTCTTTCCTTCCTGGTACGAGGGCTCCAGCATCGCCGTCCTTGACGCCATGGCTTGCGGGACCCCGGTGGTAACCGCGGACAGCCTGGGCATCAGAGACGTCTGCCGCGACGGCGAGAACGCCCTGGTCGTGCCGGCTTCCTATCCCAGGAAACTGGCCCAGGCCATAACCCGCGTCCTGGAGGACGAGGGCCTGCGCAAGCGTCTTGCGAGCGAGGGTCCAAAAGCCGCGGCCCCCTTCACCCACGAAGAATCGACCAAGGCCCTCCAGCAGGCCGTGGACACCATTTTTAGGTGGGAGGTCATCCCGCCCGACTACCGTCCCGTGACCTCAGAAGCAGGCAAGCGAGTTGCCCAGGGGTTGACGTCGATCGTCACGGCCACACTGAACGGGCTCGAGTTCACAAGGAAGTGCTTGGATGCGCTCTTCACCTACACAGATAACGACCCATTCGAACTCATCGTCGTCGACAACGGCTCGACCGATGGAACCTGGGCCTACCTGGAGGACCTGCCGAGGAAGCACCAGAACGTCCGCGTCCTGCGCAACCCCTACAACACGGGGATGGCGTACGCCGCCGATCAGGGGATCTTCCTGGCCACCGGCGAGTTCGTTGTGATCCTCCATAACGATACCATCGTGACAAAGGGATGGCTCCGTCGACTCCGGCGGATCGCCTCTTCGGTGCCCGGCGCAGGGCTGGTCGGACCGGTGTCCAACAACGTGAGCGGCGCCCAGGCCGTCGACGCAGGCGACCTGCGGACGATGGACCAGATCCAGGGCTATGCGGGGAGTGTGGCCGTGCGCACAGCCGGTCAGACGACCGAAGTCAACCGCCTGTCAGGGTTTTGCCTCATGGCAAGGCGGGAGGTACTGGACCGCATCGGCGTCCTTGACACCGTCTTCCCTTACAGCGGCTTTGAGGACGACGACCTCTCCATCCGCGCCAGGCTCGCCGGGTTCAAATGCCTCATAGTTCAGGACGTCTTCGTCTACCACTTCCGCGGCCGGACCTTTGACTCGAACAACCTGGACCGCGGCAGGATCACCGAGCAGAACAGGCGCCGCTTCCTTCGGAAGTGGGCGATGTTGCTGCATGAGGCCGGGGCCGGGGCCGGCGCCATGGCGGGGGCCACGCCCTGGTCCGCTCTGGCGGACGGCTCTATTGGCGACGACAATGCCCCTGCCGCCCCGCTAAGCGGCGCGGAACGGCTGGCGCGACGCATAGCTGAACGTGCCGCCGCAAGCCAGGCTACCGCGGAAGACGTCCCCGATCATCTGCCACCCGAAGAGATGGGGCCGTTGGCCGTCCCGTCCCAGGCAGCGGCGGCAAATGCATCAGCTGCGGATGCGCCAGTTGCCGATGCGGTTGCCCCGCGAGCAGCCGACGCGAAGGCGCCAGTTGCCGATGCGGTTGCCCCGCGAGCAGCCACTGCGTCCGCCGTGGCTTTCGCGGATGCGGCCGCCGCCGCCGGCCCTTCCGAGGACGAAGCGCCAGTCGACGAGCCGGCCGGCTCAAGCCTGGAGACGCTGCACGCCAAGGCCAACGCCCAGTTCCAGGCCGGGCGTTTCATCATCGCCCTTGCCCTATTTGAGAGGATCCTCAAGACTCACCCAGGCGACGGGCGCGCTCGATACAACGCTGCCCTGTGCAGTGTCCAGACCGGCGACACGCGCCGGGCGCGCCGCTACCTCAACTCGCTAATCGCCCACTCCGCGCCCGAGGGGCCGGGCGGGCCGGTGGCCTCCACCTCAGGCATCTACAACCTGATCGGCGTCTCCTTCATAGCGGAGCGCGACTTCCCCGCCGCCGCCACTTGCTTTGAGAAAGCGTTGTCCCTCGATCCCGCAAACTCCGAGGCCATGGCGAACCTCAGGATCGCGCACGACAAGATGAAGTAGCGCTGTGCCTACCCGAACATCCTGTATCTCTCCTTAAGGCGGCTGAGTTCAACGGACCCCAGGTCGTCCATGTCTTGCAGACGCTCGATAATCGCCGACGCAACCTCGTCGGTGATGGAGTAGGTGCTGTCCCCCACCCTGGCCTTTATCTGCAGCCCGATCTCAGTAAACTGGACCCCCGGCATCTTCGGCCCGATAACCCAGGCGAGATCGACCGACCACGGCCGCTTGAAGTCCTTTTCCGGCGCGAACTCGGCGGGCCCGGTCGCCTGCGCCATTCCGATGATCCTCCTCTCGGGAGACGTGACGTAGATGAAGAACATGTGCCCGGGCGTCACTCTCTTGGCAAGTCGCTCCTTTGTGACCGGAAAACCTACGACGGTGGTCAGTCCGTTGGGCATCATCGCCAGGTAGAAGCCCGGGTAGACCAGTTTGACGGAGTATACCTCGCCTAGCTGGTTGTGGCGGATTAGCGGGGTCTCCGCCATCGGCGCCTCAGAGGGCGGCGAGTATTGTAGGGTCGGGTCTCGCCTCGCTTTGTCGGACCGGGCAATCGGGGGTTCGCTAAGCGGCGGGAATGTACCAGACGTTGTGCCCCTAGCCGCCATGCGTTTTTCCAGTTCCGCCAACCTATGTTCAAAGTCCGAAGACCTCAGGGCCTTGTCGCTCAATAACTGCACCTCACTTATACTGGAGTTATGCTTTACACGGTCACTCGGTACAACGAAGCACGGCACGGTACAATATCATTCAAATGGAAAAGGCGCGAGATACCGCACAGACCGCCGCCCATCAGAACGGCGGAGTCCCGCGCAGTCGCCAGGCGCCCTGCCATATTTTACCAACCTTCACCCGGACTGACAAGCTGACATTTATCTCCACAGGGTGAACCGTGGTTTCTGCCGAAATTGCGCTAGGTGAGCAGCGCCGTAGGTACGGCGTGAAGTCAGGGTGGCCGCGGAGCACCCGCCCGGGAGATGAGCCTTGTGTTGAAGCGTGTCAAACTGCTGTCCCTCGGCGGGACAATCGCGATGACGGAAAACAGCCGCCATCTGGCGAACCCCGCCCTGGACGCGGCAGCCCTCTTGGAGAAAGTGCCTGCACTTGAGACAGTTGCCTCAGTGGAGGCCGAGTCGTTCATGAACGTGCCGAGCCCGTTCCTGGTACCGAGGGACATCCTCCGCCTCGCCCGGCGCATCGAGGCCCTGGCCGGCGAAAGGTTCGACGGAGTGGTCGTCACGCAGGGGACCGACACTCTCGAAGAGACCGCGTACCTCTTGGACCTGCTAATCCCCAGGACCGCGCGCATCGGCGTCGCCGTAACCGACGCCCCGGTGGAGGTCATCTGGGCAGGTATGGGGACGACGTCGTCCATGCTCGACGCAGCAAGGGAGTCGGGCGCGCGGGGGATAGTCCTCCAGGCCGTCGGGGCAGGGCACGTCCCGCCGACCATGATACCCGGCGTTAAACGCCTGGTGGATGCGGGAATCCCTGTCCTCATGACGTCCCGCTGTCACGGCGGACGGCTGCTGACCGGGACTTACGGATACGAGGGTTCGGAGACGCACTTACACGACCTGGGCGTCATCTTCGGCGACGGGTTAGCCACTTCGAAAGCGCGGGCAAAACTCACTGTGCTCCTCGGCGCATACCTCTCGATCGATGACATACGCAGGGAGTTTGAGAAGAACTACTATTAGGGCTCTACGCCAGTTCAGCCAGCGTCCGCGCCAGGATCGACCTCGCCAGTATGACGGGAGCCCCCGCTATCCGCCTGACTTTCTCCTTCATGGCCAGCGTATAGCCGATGCAGTCCATCACCACCAGCCCGGCGCCCCATTCCTTCAGCCTGCGCGCAGCTTGGTCGATCTCCTCCGGGCGTCCATAGGGCGACGCCGGCTCGACGAGGACGTCGGGCGTTACGGCGCTCCACCTGCGGATACCCTGCGCGACCTGGTCGACGTCGGGAAGCATGACGCCCAGTCTGAAGGAAGTGCTGCCTACCTGTGCGACACCACCGCCGGTGGGGCTGCCTTGTCTGACGTCAGTGCGCTGGCTAACCGGCTGCCCACCCACGACTGCCGCCGCGGCGTGAAACAGGACCTTCTGCGGCACGACCAGCAATCTATCGGGAACTGCGGGAACTCGCCGGTGCACACTAGGGCCACGACATCGGCGCCGCGCCTGACCAGACCGTCAATCTTCTCCTGCATTAGGGGCAGAATGTGCCTCTCGGCGATCTTCACCGCCGTCCCGTCCGCCATCCGGGTCACCAGAACGTAATCGCCCTGCACAGGCGCCAGTTTGCGGACCTCCTCCAGCGTGAGGCCATCCAGCGCCCCGGCTTCGAGGACTTCCACTACCTGCCCAGGGTGACCGGGCTCCCCTGCCGCGTCGCGGCACGATTCTCCCGTCGCACTGCCACACGACGCCCCCGACGCTCCGTCCCACGACGCACCTGTCGCTCCGGCCGCCATCACCTGCTTCATCTCGGGGATGAGGTCCAGCCTGGGGGATTGACCGATGGTGACTGTACCCAGAATCCTTGTCATGTGCTATCTCTCCTCCGACTGCGCGAACCGGCTCTCCACGGCCTCAGCTTCAGCCTCGGCTTCGGCTTTGGCTATATACCGCTTGCTCAGCTTCTCCAGGTTTCGGACGTAGGGTCCCGTCGGATCGAAACGTCGCAGCGGGAGCCCCTGGAGTTTGGCGAGCATCCCCTGCAGGGTGAGGTCCTTGGCCTCCACGACTACCAATCGTATTCCCTGCTCGGCGCTAATTGCCCTCTTCACCAAGTCCTTTGTCTTCTGGTCGTCAAGTTTGTCGGGATTGGAGTACTTCTTGGTCGTTCGGGAGTGCTGGGATCCGTTGAACTCAAAGGCTGCGCGGATTTTCGGATGATAACGGTCGTATTCCAGCGGCTCGCCGGTCCTCGGATTGCGCAGGAAGTCAGGACGGAAGTTGTCCAGGAAGTCGTCATCTGCCAACAGTAGGTCCAGCCAGGCCCGCATGATAGCCTCGCCCAGGAAGCCGACAATCTTCAGTCGTTCCCCCAGGTCATGGGCCATCCGGCGCTGGACCTCAGCAGGCAACTTGGGATAGACCACATAGCCGTGGCGGTCGCCTTCCATGCCGATCCAGCCGGCCTTCCGCAGAGTCTCGCAGTGCTGGCGGATAGCATCCCTGTGCAGGCCAATTACCTTACAGAGTTCCCTAACAGAAGTCGACGGAACGACGCTAATCACCGCGTAGATGAAACGGGCCGCAACTGGCAAGCTCTTGTCCAGCAACAGCTCAATGGGAATGTATTCATGGGGCACTGTATCTCCTCCTAGTGCCCCGGTGCCCTCGCAGTACCCATATATTACCAGAAATTGACGTGGGCGGGCAACAGGATCCGGTGTATCTCTGGCAGGACCAGGGTCGACTGAGGTCAGTGGCCCGATTTCCGTACCACCGGGGGCGGGCCGTGGCCCGGTTTTCGGGCCATCCGAACTGCGAGTGGTACGAATTCCGTACCACGCTCTCTGGGGTGGTACGGTTTCCGGGCCACTGGCAGAATCGGTGGTACGGTATCCGGGCCAGAGCTCGAATCGGTGGCGCGGGAGACGCGGCCCC
>JBBDIP010000023.1:0-23168 GCA_040880305.1 Bacillota bacterium | reverse complement strand
GGGTTTTCGGGGCCACCACCGCAATTACCTCATCCGCTCCCCCGCCAACGAGAACCCTACTCCCTCCCCAACGTCTGCAGATGCTTCATCGACCCATAGAGGTCCACCAGCCGGCGGAACTCCTCCCGGTCGTAGAACGAACATCTCCCTGCTCCGAAGGCCTTCGCCACTTCCACCACGAACCTGACCGTCTCCTCGATGTCAGTCACGTGGCTGGCGCCGGTCGCGCAGCCGGGGACGGCCGTCTCAGCGGTGATGGCTACCCCCACCATTGGAGCATCCGTGGCCGTAGCAGGCTGGAGGATGCTGTTGAGATGGTAGACCCCGTTCCCGTATGGGGTAATGTCCTGCGTAGTGATGGGATAGGTGACTGGGAGCTGCCCCATGGTAGTTGACATAATGCCAAGGAGGTCGTCGCTGACCCGGAGGATGTAACCCTCCTTGACCGTGGGCGACAGCGCGAACCCGCGATGGTTCACCACCCTGTTGCCTTTGGTGGTGTCGATGGATAGGACGGCGTCCATCGCCGCGTCCACCTCCTGCTTGTTCATGGTAGCCATGTCGACGGGCGAGCCCATGAAGGGGACCGGCTCGTGGGGCTGGGTCGGAGCGTTGGGGCAGACGTGGGTGGAGATTATGACGTCGCCGGGCAGGACGTCCCCCCTGCCAGCCATCCTCGCCAGTTTGAGGGCGGCAGCGACTGCTGAGATGGCGCCGTCCCCGTCGGATACCAGGCCGATCATCTCAGGCCGCGCTCCGACGCCGCCGAGGCGACCGATGATCCCCAGCGTAGGGGCACTTCCTCCTCGAGTCTTGCCCGATGAACCGGGGATCAGGATGCTCACGAAGTCGGTGTGCCCGTTCGGGCCGTCTATCTGCTGCCACTTGGCGTCGCAAGGACCGAGGGCCTGCACCGCCGAGACAACCGCCTGCCCGCCGGCGAGGGGATCGTCCAGCAACGCGACTGAATCAAGGGTCGCTCTAAACGTCACATATGCTCACTCCCGAAGCACTTGATAGGAAGGGTCGCGCACGCGACCCACCTTTACTCCCAAGAACCCTCCACTCGTCAGAACGCTTTCTATTCCGAAAACACGTACCTCGCGAGGTCCGTGCCTGTGACCCGATCAACGTCAGCGTACAGGCCCTTGTCCCTCATCCCTGCTCCAAGGATAAGGCTGCCCCGCGGGACAACAACCACTGCAACCTCCTGCCCAGCATGTATCTCGGCTGAAGTCACGGGGAGGCCGGTGGATAGGTCCAGCGTGGTGATTAGGTCGGGGAAAGTGGCGAGGCGGCGGTTGGCCCCCGATTTCGGATTGGCTGCGCCATTAGGGTTGTCCCCATTGGCCGGACCAATCGACTCCATTGTGAGATACTCGTTGCAGAAGACCAGTTCGACGAGGGCGTCCGATCCCTGCACAATTACCTTGCCCAGGTCAAACCCGCCTGCGGACTCGATGTGCGCATGTACTACCTTGCCGGCACAGGCCACTCTTCCACCCGCCGAGAGCGCCGCGCCCTCAACGGCGTCTCGGGCAGACCTGCTGCGGCCCTCAACAATGGCTCGGCCAATTTCTAGGCAGCGACGAATAGCCCCAGGAGCAGCGTGGTCCCTGGCATAGGAGACAGTGACCGGGTTCCGCGCAACCGCAACCAGCCCGCCTGCCTGACCCGCCGTCTTTCTGACCAGTCCGGATGCACTCTCAACGCTGCCACGAATGAAAACCTCAAGGTAGGAGCCATCCGCGCGGCTCCCACCCACCGCGACTTGCTCCGAGACATACCCTTCGACCCGGTTCAGCCCCATCGAACCCATAGCGCCGGTGGGATGCGCGCGCCCATTGCAGGGGGCGTCCACCACAGGGAGCCCGGTCGCCGCCGACTGGACCCACCCGTTCACGGTCGCGAGGCCGCCACATTCGTTGGCGATAAACCCGGACACGGTCTTGCCGGTGTGACGCTGGAACAACTCCACCGTCTTAACATAATCCGCGGGTGTGGCGTGCGGTCCCCCACCGGCAGGTGCCCCCACGGCCGATACCGTCAAGAGCAGGGCGTCGTCAGGCAGGTCACCGACCTCTACCAGGTGGGGGCCGCCCAGTTTGAGGGCCATCCGCCCCATCTCGCGACCGGAAGTGGTGGACCCGCCGCCTCCGCCACCATAGAAGCTTCCTCCGACTACCAGGTACTCCAGCAATTCTTGGTTGAGGTTGAGCCGCGTCATGGAAACGCCTCCCCAGTATTAAAGATTGAAATCAACGCGCGAGTTGGGCCTCAGATGACTGCTTCGTCTTTGAGGGGGCGCAAACCTGCCGAGGGATGTGGCGCCCCAGGGCGGGGTGGGCGCGGACTTGCGGGGGAATGTGGCATCCCAAGGCGGGGTGGCGCGAGCGCGGGGAAGTGGCATCCCCAGGCGGGTGCTGGTTTTCAACGCTACCGAAGAACTCGGTGGGTGACTTTTCCAGCAACAGGCGCCCTGACGCCCCGACGCGCCTCAGCGCCCAGCACCAGCTAATCTAGCTTGCTGAGCGCTCTTACGTCGCCAACCTCGAGCACGTCGAAGTCGGGTTCCTTCTCCTTGCCCTTAGCCGACTTCACCGTGGATAGGAGCCTTTCTCTAGGCACCGGCCTGTCCACCAGCAGCGTCAGCGTGGGTTCAGCGGCGGGGCATCCGCTTTGGAACCTAACCCCGATCCCGGCTCCTACGACGTGCGGCGAGCGTGCATACCTGAGGCAGTCCCTGGCCATCTCTTTAAGATACTGGGTCATGGTTCGTCCACTCTCCCCACGGTTAGTGGCAATAACGCGACACATATTACGTCAACTTGCGCCGCTTCGTGCATGAACCTCGGATGAGTTTGCAGACCCGTCACACCAAATGGCACGCAACCTCGTGGCCAGGTGCGACCTCCCTGAGCAGGGGCTCGACCTCGGAGCAGATGGGCCTGGCGCGAGAGCACCTGGTATGGAACCGGCATCCCGGCGGTGGGGTGACGGGACTGGGGACGTCGCCTTCCAGCAGTTCGCGGTGGATGACGCGCTCGGGATCCGGCACCGGCACGGCGGACAGGAGCGCCACGGTGTACGGATGAAGCGGCTGGGCGAAAAGGTCGTCTTTGCTGGCAGTTTCGACGATCAGGCCCAGGTACATGACGCCCACGCGGTCGGAGATGAACCGCACGACGCTCATATCGTGGGCGATGAAGAGGAAGGTCAGGCCCATCTCCCTCTGCAGGCGCCTTAGCAGGTTCAGAACCTGTGCTCGGACCAGGACATCCAGGTTGGACACCGGCTCGTCGCACACTAGAAATCGGGGGTTCAGGGCAAGCGCTCGCGCGATGCCGGTGCACTGCTTCTGGCCGCTGGACAACGAGTGCGGGTACTCGTTCGCCAGTTCAGGACCGAGTCCGACCAGGTGGAGGAGGTCCCTGACTCTATCCGCCCGTTCCTTTGGGGATCCCAGGGAGTGGACGCGGAGCGGCTCGCCGACGATGTTGCCGACGGTCCGTCGCGGGTCAAAGGAACTGAAAGCGTCCTGAAAGACCACCTGGAGCCGGGCGCGGAAGGGCTTGACCTCCGACGGTTTCAATCCCCAGATGTCGGTGCCTTCAAAGTAGGCGTGGCCTGCGGTCGGCTCGATCAGGCGAAGGACCACTCGCCCGGTAGTAGTCTTGCCGCAGCCGCTCTCGCCCACAAGACCGAAAGTTTCGCCACGCTGGACGGAGAAACTCACGCCATCCACGGCCCTCACGGACAGGTGGGTCCTGGACAGCATGCCGCCTCTAACTGGGAAATGCTTGACCAAGTGCGCCACTTGCAGGATGGGGGCTGTCAAATGATCCACCTCCGCCGGGCTCAACTTCGACTGCGTCCGGTCGGGTCGAGTTCACTCCTGATGTAGTTCCCAACCAGGTTCAGTGACAGCACCGTACACGCGATAAGCAGGCCTGGGAGCGTGACCAGCCAGCCCGCGCTGGTGATGTACTGCCGACCCTCGCCGATCATGAGACCCCACGACGCCTGCGGAGGCTGTATCCCGTAACCCAGGAAACTCATGGTGCACTCGGCCATGATCATGTGGGCGATTTCCAGGACATAGGTCGTGATGAGCGGCGAGAATACGTTGGGCAGTATGTGTCCGAACAGGATCTGCCTGCTGCTGCACCCGATGGCCCGCAGGGCCTCCACCATGCTGGACTCCCTCACCGTAAGCACCTGGCTGCGGGCCATCCGCGCGTGGATCATCCACCCGTTGAACGTCAGAGCGTATATGAGGTTGCGTTCGCCCGGCCCCAGCACCATGACAAACGTCAGGGCCACCAGGAGACCGGGGAAGGACGACTGGACGTCCACCACCCTCATGATGGCCATGTCGGTCACGCCGCCGAAGTACCCGGATATGAGGCCCATGAGGGTCCCGAAGGCCCCGGCCACCGCGACTACCGTGAACCCGACGGTCAGCGACACCCGCCCGCCCCAGATTAGGCGCGAGAGGACGTCCCTCCCCTGCTGGTCAGTCCCCAAAAGGTGCGCGCGCGCGCCGTCCTTTGGCAGAGACGGGGGCAGCAGCCGGTCCGCCAGATGGCCGGCGGCCTCTCCTCGCGGGGCAATCCAGGGGGCTGCGAGCGAAACCATCACGATGCAGCACAAGAAGATCAACGCGCCCAGCGCCAGTGGGTCTTTTCTGGCCATCCTGCGGATGAAGCCCTTGTGGATCATCTCGTCAGCCCCCATCAGTACTTGATCCTCGGGTCAAACAACCCGTAGGAGAGGTCGACCGCCAGGTTGACCAGGCAGATTATGACAGCCACCACGAACACGCATGCCTGGAGCAGCGGAAAGTCCTGCCGGTTGACAGTCTCAATGAGGAGCGAGCCAAACCCCGGCCACCCGAATACCACCTCAACTGCGGCGCTGGAGGTCGCCAGCGTCTTGCCGAAGTCCACTCCCGCCATGGTCACTATCGCGGTCGAGGCATTCTTGAGGGCGTGGACCAGTACGATCTTGGTCTCGGATACGCCTTTGGCCCTCGCGACCATGATGTACTGCTGGTTCAACTGGTCCAGCATCGCAAACCGAGTTATCTGGGCAAGGTGGCCGGCCGGCAAGATGGCCAACGTGATCATTGGGAGCACCACGTGGCGCCAGGTACCGAAGCCGCTCGTGTAGAACCAGCCAAGGCGCACCGCGAACAACATCACCAAGATGAGTCCGACCCAGAAGCCGGGCAGGCACACCCCAACCAAAGAGAAGCCGGTCAGCCCCCGATCCAGGGTCGACCCCGGCCTGGTGGCGGCGACGACTCCCAGAGGAAGGGCCACGAGAATGGAAAGGCCGAACGACAGCGCGACCAGCATCAGCGTGGCCGGCATCCTCCTCAGTACCAGTTCCAGTGCAGGTTCTCTCTGCCACCAGGATTCGCCGAAGTCCCCCTTCACCATATCGCGGAGGAAGTCACCCAGTTGGACCAGGATAGGGCGGTCGAGGCCCAGCTTGTGTTCCATCGCCGCCCTTTGTTCGGCGGTGGCCTGGAGCGGGAGCATGATGTCCACCGGACTGCCGATCATGTGAGTCACGCAGAAGACCAACAGCGAGACTCCTATGATCACTAGCACGGTGAAAGCCAGTCGAATTGCTACGTACCTGCCCATATCGCCCCTCCACTCATCCGTCGATTCGCGAAGCCGTCCCGGCCTACTTCAGAATGATCTCGGATAGGATGATCCGGCCGTCCTGTCTCGGTTCCCAGTTCACCCGCGTCGACAGTCCGTAGATGTCCTTGACGTTGACCAGCGATATCCACGCCGGATCATCGTAGGCCGTCTTGCCGATTTTCTCGTAGGTCGCCTGCCTCTTGGCCGGGTCGAGTTCGGTCCTGGCCTGGGTTATGAGGTCGTCGAGTACCGGATCGTGGTAGGTGGATTGGGTGCCGGTGCTCGCAAGACAGGATGTGAAGGTCCTATCCGCGTCAAACATCGGGTTGCTGTGGGAGCTGAACTGCATGTCGGGAGCGCGTGTCGCGTCGAACAGGGTCGCCAGCCACTCCTGGAACGACAGGAACGTCAGCTGGACGTTGAACCCCACGGAGCGCAGCATATCCGCGACAGCTTCGGAAATCTCGGTATCTTTTAGCCAACGCCCGCGTTCGGAGACCAATTGGATCTTTTCGCCGTTGTACTCCGCTTCCTTAAGCAGCGCTTTAGCCTTCTCAGGGTCGTAGGGATACGGCTTTAGCTCCTTGTTGAAGCCGACGTAGCCGGGCTTCAGCAATTGTCCCTGCGCGGCAGCGGCGTAACCCTGGAAGAGGTTCTTGACCAACGAGTCCTTGTCGATCGCGTAGCACGCGGCCAGGCGGATCCTCGGGTCCTTCATTATCCCCTTGAACTGGGAGAGCCGTATGAAGTAGAACTCGAGGCCGTCACCCGATTTGACCTGCGGGAGCTCCTTGGTGTACTCAGGCAGCATGTTGACGCTGAGGTCCACCTCTCCCGCCTTGACAGCCGCTAGCCTGGTGGCGTCCTCCTGGATGAAGCGATAGGTCGCCGCCGTAATGGAGGGCTTGGCGCCCCAGTAATCTGGGAAGGCGTCCAGTGTCAAGGACACTCCGCGGTTCCACTGGTTTAACTTGTAGGGTCCGGTCCCCACCGGAGTCGTGACCACCTTGTCGCCGGCAGCTGTCACGGCCTTCTGGTTCATGATGTGGAGAAGGGTCATCCTCATCGGCAGTAAAGGGTCGGGACCGGTCGTCAATATGTCGACCGTCTTGTCGTTGACCTTGACCGCCTTAACTATCGTTGCGACGTTGCCCACCACCTGCGATTTGTAGGCAGGGTCGATTATGCGGTTTACGCTGAAGACAACGTCCTCGGCTGTGAGGGGATCGCCGTTGTGGAACGTGACGCCCTGTCTCAAGGTAAACCGCCAGGTGTTTTCTCCTGTGCGCTGGTAGGCAGTGGCCAGGCACGACTTCACCTGGAGCGTCTTGCCGTCCAACTGGAGCAAGGTCTCAAACACGTTCTCCGTCACCGGATGCATGTTACCGTCGTCCGCGTACTGCGGGTCAAGCGTCGTGGGCTCCCCTTGCAGCGCGATTGTGATGCTTGCCGGCTTTGCCGCCGACTCTTGCGCCTTACCGCCGCACCCTGAAAGCGCCCCTGCCGCAAGCGCAAGGACGATGACCAGCGCGAGCGGGATTGACCACTTGGTTCTACTCACCAGATCGCCTCCCATAGCTACTGAACAATAGGAAGTCGAATGTCATCTCGCAAGGGCTTCGCCCTTGTTTGCGACGCGGCTAAAGCGCCGCTATCGCTCTGCTTCAGCCTCAAAACATCTCACCCACCGCCCATCGCTGGGCGAATAGAGTTCCGGCATCTCCTCGCCGCACTTTGGACTCCGATACTCGCACCTGGGCTCGAAGCGACAGCCCTTTGGAGGGTTGGACGGGTCCGGCGGATTGCCGGGGATGACCGCCAGGCACAACGCTCCTCCCTCCAGTCCCGCCACCGACCGAATCAGTCCCTGGGTGTAGGGATGACGGGGCTCCGCGAACAACTCCCTGACAGTCCCCACCTCCACCACCTGCCCCGCGTACATGACGGCCATCCTGTCGGCCATCTCGGCCACGACCCCCAGCGAGTGCGTAATGAGGAGCAGCGTGCCGCCCGTCTCACGCTTCAGTTGCTTCATGAGTTCGAGGATCTGGGCCTGGATGGTGACATCAAGCGACGCTGTGGGTTCGTCGGCAATAAGCAGGCGCGGGCGGCAGGACAGCGCTATCGCTATCATGACGCGCTGCTTCATGCCGCCCGACAGTTCGTGGGGGTACTGGTGGAATCTTTTCGCTGCCTCGGGGATCCTGACCACATCCAGCATCTCGATGGCCTTCGTCTGTGCCTTGCCCTGGTCAAGCCCGTGATGCAGCCGGATAACCTCGGCTATCTGCCATCCAATCGTGAAGGCTGGGTTAAGCGAGGACATCGGCTCCTGGAAGATCATCGCTATGTCCCGGCCCCTGGCCTTACGGAGGCGGCTCTCGGGCAGCGAGAGGATGTCCTCCCCCGAAAAGACGACCTTGCCCGAGACGATCCTGCCGGGATGGCGCACCAACCGCATCATTGCCCCGGCAGCTACAGTCTTGCCGCAGCCGGATTCCCCGACCAGGGCCATGGTCTCATGGGGCTTCACGTGCAGGCTGACGCCGTCCACAGCGCGGACAACTCCCTGATCCGTGAAGAAGTGGACGCGAAGGTCGCGGACGCTAAGGACCGGCTCCGGACCGCTCGCGCCCGCATTCGCGGCGAGCAATGTAAGTTCACTGGCAGGTCGCGACACTGGTCCTCCCCCCGAAGCACCGTGCGGATCGTCTAACCATTGATATGCGGTGGGGAAAGTTTTGCGATTGAGCCCGAAGAATGATGAGGAGGTCAGGTGCGACAGGATATGACACATGCTATGATACTTTCAACTGTACAATTGACTGTGGTCAGATGAACCTGTCACGTTCCAGGAGGCGGTGTCAGATGTTAATGACCAGCGTGACCGACCTTAGGCGCAACATCAAATCCGTGCTCGAGCAAGTGATCGCGGAGAAGACGCCTGCCGTGATCCTTCAGAGGTCAAAGCCGGTGGCGTACATCGTGGACGCGGAGTCGTTCCATAGCATGCAATCCACGTTCGAGTACTCACTGTCGGACGCGGATGCAGTGCTCAAGCAGATCGACGTGGTACGGGACAAGATCGCGAAAGAGGGCGGCATTCAGCCTGATTCTGTGAGACTGATACGGGACCTTCGGTCCGGGAAACGTCGTGACTAAGAGCTATTGCCTGGATACCTCCGTGATAGTGCCTCTTCTCGTGCCCGAACCCACTGAGGACAAGGCGAGGCTCCTGTTCCACGAGATACGATCGACGGCAAGCCTTATCTATCTGCCTTCATTCGCCTGGGCCGAGGTCGGGAGCGTGCTCCGGAAAAAGGTGCGCAAGGGCGTACTAGGGCCGGAAAGAGGAGCTGAGACCTGGAAGCTATTCCGGTCGCTCCCGATGATCCGTTACCTTCAGACAGACGCTGTGATCCGCAGAGCATGGGATATCTCGGCGCTCTACGGTTTGGATACGTTGTATGACGCCGCCTTTCTTGCGGTCACCGAGTACGTGGAGCGCCAAACAGCTGGGCAATGTGAGTACTGGACCGCGGACGAAGTCCTTGTGAAGCAGCTATCCGGACAGCTGCCTTACGTTCGACTCTTGTCCTCACTCACACCGGAGCAGTAGCGACCTTGGCTCCAATAACCGCCTCTGGCTTCGGTTTACGTCCTTGTCGGACTCACCGCCAGCGCTTTCTCGCGGGCGAGGTACGCCGCACCGAGGATACCCGCGTCATCGCCCAACGCCCCCTTGATGAACGGTACGGGGTTGTACCCAGGAATCTTGATTCGCTCCCAGAGCGACGTCTGAGCCGCCTCGAGGTAAATGCGGAACGTCTCGGGATTGCCTGACGCCAGGCCTCCCCCGGCGATGATAGCCTCGGGATCGACCGCCAGCACCGCGGCGGCCAGCCCGATCCCCAGCGCCTCGCCTGCCCTGCGCAGTACTTCCACAGCCTTGGTTTCGCCCGCCGCAGCCCGCTCGAACACTTCCGGAGTGGACGCCCCGTACTCCCGGGCGATCGCGGGTCCCGACGAGAACGTTTCCACGCAGCCTTTCTTGCCGCACCCACACAGGTGGCCTTGGGGATCGATCTGGACGTGCCCAAACTCTCCCACTTTCCCCGTCGCCCCGGCGTGGAGACGTCCATTGATGATGACCGCCCCGCCGACCCCTGTCCCCAGAGTGACGAAGATGACGTCCCTCATGCCCTTCCCCGCTCCGGCCCTCTGCTCGCCGAGAGCAGCTACGTTGGCGTCGTTGCCAAGGGCCACGGGCACTTTGAGATCAGCCGATAGCCGCGCGCCCAGAGGGAAGCCGGTCCAGGCCGGCAGGTTGGCGAAGGCGACAAACTCCTGCTTGCGGTCGTCAAACGGGCCGGGAGCGCCGACGCCGACTGCGGCGAGGAGATCAGCCGTGACAGCACCGTCCCCACCCTTGCCTAGAACCTCGAGCACCAGCTTTTCAAGGGCAAGGACCCCCTGCTCGGGGTCACCCCTGATGGTGGGGGCAAATCCTGACCACAGCACGCGATCCGGTTCGTCGAACGAGACTGCGCCCGCCCGCATCTTGGTCCCGCCGAAGTCGACTCCAACGATGTACCTGGTCAAACGCCACACCCCCGGTCTAGTATCCCCGACGTCATAGCCCCGACCGATACCCTCGACCGTTACCCTCGGCCGATACCCCCTGTGTTTCCACGCGCTACCAGTGGCTTCCTCCGTGCAGAAAAGAGAGCCTCCCCGGCGGCGTCCGAGGAGGCACTCATCACTTTGCCCGAAATTTAATGCTATCATTTGGTAGCACTAAATCTAGCGGAAATCGAACATACAGTCCTCCGCCTTTGGAATTAGACCTGCTAGACCCCTATCTGGCGCAACTTCGCCAGCGTCTTCTCTGCGGTTAACATAACGTCCGAGATGATATCCGCGCAGGTCTCGACCTTCCTCACCATCGCGGCTATCTGCCCGGCCATGACAGATCCGTTCTCGACGTCCCCGTCCACCACGGCAGCCCTTAGCCTGCCGACGCCCAGTTGCTCCAGTTCCTCGATGCTGGCGCCCGCCTTTTCGGCCTCTACAAACGCCCTGGCCAGTTTGTTATCCAACACGCGGACGGCGTGTCCGGTCGGCCCTCCGGTGACGACGGTGTCCCTATCCCGCGCGGCTATCACTGCCCGTTTGTAGTTGGGATGGGCCCAGCACTCGGTGGCGCAGATGAAGCGCGTCCCCATCTGGACTCCCACCGCTCCCAGCGCCAGGGCCGCTACCAGGCCGCGGCCGTCGAAGATCCCTCCGGCAGCGATCACGGGGATATCCACCGCATCGACAATCTGAGGCACCAGGGGCATCGTGGCAACTTCGCCAATATGACCGCCGCATTCCATCCCCTCGGCCACCAGTCCGTCCACGCCGGCCCTCTCCAAGCGTTTGGCAAGGTTGACCGATGCGACCAGGGCGAGGACCTTCATCCCCGCATCCTTCATCGCCGGTACATACTTGCCGGGATTGCCGGCGCCGGTTGTCACAACCGGGACCCTCTCCTCGATGAGGGTCTCAATGACCTTCTCGGCAAAGGGCGACAGGAAATAGACGTTCACTCCGAAGGGCTTGTCCGTCATGGACCTAGCCTTCCGCACTTCGGCGCGGACTACCTCAGGAGGCGCGCTGCCGGCTCCGATCAGCCCGAGCCCGCCCGCCTCTGAGACGGCCGCAGCCAGTTGGGCGGTGGCGACCCACGCCATCCCGCCCTGAATGATGGGGTACTCAATATTCAAGAGATCACAAAGCTTGGTATGAATAGGCATGAAGGTATCCCCCGTAGGAGTTTTGCCCATTGTAACATCGGATTTCCTGTCCTGCTAGCCTGATGTGCACAAGGTTGTACACGAAAAAGGCCACCGGGGTGTCCGGTGGCCTCATCTGCTGATCCTTGCTACTCAGGCTTGTTTTCTCCCTCAAGGATCCCCTTCAGCCCTGACAGGGCGCCCAGGATGCCGGCCGCTTCGGTCGGAATGATGATCTTGGTGGCCTTGCCGTCCGCGATCTTCTCGAGAGCCTCCAGCGACCTCACTGCCACGACTTCCTTGGTCGGCGCCGCTTCCTTGATCGCGTTGTACACCATCTTAATGCCCTCAGCCTTGGCCTTTTGGACTGACAGGATGGCCTGTGCCTCGCCCTCAGCCCGAAGGATCGAAGAGCGCCTCTCGCCTTCGGCCTTCTGTACCTGAGCCTCACGCTCGCCTTCCGACCGCAGGATGGCGGAGCGCTTCTCGCCCTCCGCCCTAAGGACCGACTCGCGCCGCTCGCGCTCGGCCCTCATTTGCTTCTCCATGGCGTCAAGGAGGTCCCTGGGCGGCGCGATGTTCTTGATCTCAACCCTGGTGACCTTGATGCCCCACTTGTCGGTGGCCTCGTCAAGGATCTCACGGAGTCTGGCGTTCACGGTGTCCCTGGAAGTCAGAGTGGCGTCCAGATCCATGTCCCCGACGATATTCCGGAGAGTGGTAATCGACAGGTTCTCGATGGCCGCCCTGGGACTGGCGTGCTCGTAGGTGTACTTGACCGGATCGGTGACTTGATAGTACACAACTGTGTCGACCATCATCGTAACGTTGTCCTTGGTGATGACCGGCTGAGGCGGGTAGTCCGCGAGCTGTTCACGTAAGTCGACAAAGGCCCTCATGTGGTCGATGAACGGGATCAGGATGTTGACGCCGGTGCCCGCTACACCGTGAAACTTACCGAGTCTCTCAACGATGCCGGCCCGCGACTGGTTGATTATGCGAATGGACCTGACCGCGAGCGCGAGCACCATCAGGACCAGGAACGCGAAGAAGAATTCCATGCTGTTCTCTCCTCTCCCTACGTGAGACTATCTGCGGCGCGCACTACAAGGTGCACGCCGTCGACCTTGACTACGGTTACAGTAACTCCTGCCGGGACCTTGCCGCCGCCGTAAGAGGTCGCCGTCCAGATCTCATGGCCGACGCGGACCTGACCCGTGCCGTTTTCCGGGATCTCCCGCGTGACCAGCCCCGACGCCCCTTCCAGGGCGTACACGTTGGTCCTGGCTTCCCGGTCCGCCTTGAACCACTTGGACGTCAGCCGCTTGGTTGACAGGACCAGCGCCAGCGACACCGCGATGAACCCGCTCATCTGCCAGGCAGGCCCCAATCCCGTCGCCGCCAGGAGCGCCGCGAAGACGGCCCCAACGCCGAACCACGCCATGAAGAAACTGGGCGTGAGCATTTCGGCGATTGCGCAAATGACAGCCACAATAATCCATCCGGCCCAATGAGGCACGTAGAATCCCCCCTCCAATCCTACATTACGAGCCGGTGGGGGGAAAGGATGCACAGTTCAGAACCGCAGGGCCTTGCGGAGCAGCGCGCATGCGGATCGGAGCGGCGCGGTCAGCCCTTGCCCCGCGCGGGCCAGGCGGAGCGCCTGTTCTCTCATCCCCTGCGCCTCGACCTTTGGGTCAGACAGGTACATTGCCAGAAGCCCCCGGACCACCGCTCTGTGCAGCCCGGGGTCACGCGTGGACGCCGCCGCAGACAGAGACCAGCGCACGAACCCCTCCAGCGAGTCGACGGACTCGGCTCTCGAGGAATAGTGGGCGACAAAGTTGAGGTCCCCGCCCGCGATGTCTTCAGCCTGGTCGATGTAGTAGTCCAACAGGATGTGAAGGGCGCAGATGGAGGGGAAGTAAGTGGCGGCGAGGGATCTGGCTGCGCTCTGGTCGAAGGAGGAGTCACTCGATGCGCACAGCAGCGCGAACATAGCCAGCGTGGAGCCGGTGGCGGCTCCAAACTCCCACCAGTGCAGGTCGCGACCGAGCCAAATGGCCGGAGGTTGGTTCGTCCAATTTGACGTAGGTTGGCTCGGCCAAGTTGGCGTAGGTTGGCTCGGCCAAGTTGGCGACGGTTGGCTCAGCCAAGTTGGCTGAGCCAAGTACCGCGTCGCAAACCACCCTTCCATCACCCGGTCCCTCGCCTCTGGAGACAGGTGCTTACCTGCCTGCAGTTCGGAATACAGCGTAACCAAATGCGAGACAAAGGGCTTTACCGCGCCGTATCCTGGAAGGTCGCGCAGCGTGAGGCGCGAAGCCTCGACAAGCCGGTCCAGGTATCCGCCGTCCACATGCGATGCCGCGCGTGCAGTCCCGCTACCAGGACATTCCCGCAGGTATAGCGAGTAGTAGTCCGCGACTGGTCTTTCTGGGTCGACGGCGCACAACATGGCCTCGTGCAGGCGCAGGTATGTTGAGTAGGCCTGCGTTGCCTGCGGCGGAGCGCCGCGGAGAAAAGGGTACGGAGTGGGTATCGCGTCGCCCGTCATCGCATCGCCAGATGCCGCCAACCTCGCCGCGACAGAGGACCTATCGCACAGGTTATCCAGGTAGTCGCTGATGGTCTGGATTGCCACGATGGCGCGGACCAGAGCATGCAAGCGCGTGGCTGTGAGTGCGGGGTTCGCGGGGTTCACGGGCTCCATCAAGGCCAGGGCCGAGCCGCCAACGCAGTGGAACTTCTTGCGTTCGAGAGAGGCCAGAGCCTGGGAACGCAGCTCCGCGTCGGGTATCAGGCGGGCGGCGTTCACCCACCCCCGCAGTTCGCGCTCGACCAGGGGGAGGACGCGCGTGAGAAGGCGCAGGTAGATGCCAGTCTCGCGAAGGGTATCCCGGCTGCGCCAGCCGCTGCTGCTGCCGCTGCAGCTGTGACCGCTGCTACCGCTGCCGTCGCCCATGTACGCGCACCTCCTACCTTTACGAGGCAGGATTCGCCTTCCGGCCCGAAGAAATACGCCCTGGAGCATCGGTTTCACCGGGAAGCGCGACGGCAGACCGCGAGGCATAGCGCGAAGGGAGCGGCCCGTATGTCGAGGGGCGACTCAGTCCATCTCAGTTGGCCCAGGAGGGGCGAGCACGTCTTGCGAGACGAGGCTACCGGGAGGCTGTCTTTTACGGGGGCTGACCTGCCCTATTACCGCCTGGTCGAGGGCCGCGCTTTCGGTTCTGAAGAAGGCCTCAGCTTTGACCCCGCACGCAGCAACCTCCTTGTGAAGGGCGAGAACCTCTTCGCCCTGCTTGGCCTGCTTCCCCACTTCAAAGCCAAGGTGGACTTGGTCTACGTGGACCCGCCATTCAACACCGGCAGCGGGTTCCCTGTCTACTTCGACAACTTTGACCACGACGCATACCTGTCCATGATGGAGGTCCGCCTGTCGCTGGCAGCCGAGTTGCTGCGTCCAGGCGGGATCCTCGCCGTCCACACGGACCGTGAGGAGCAACCGTACATCCGCGTCCTGCTTGACGAACTTCTGGGGCGAAAGCACCTTGTGGCGCAGATCTCGTGGCAGAGGTCGCCGGACAGGACCCTGCTCGGCCAGGGCTCTTCTCTCATCAATGACTGCGTGGAGTACATCGCGGTCTACTCCAACGGGCCGGCGCGGGATGACCTGCCTGTCCCGGTCAAGGAGGAGCCGCTGTCGGTTAAGACCCTCGGGTCCTACGCCCGGGTGCTGGAGTTCTCTGAGGAGCGCACGCTACTCGAGGAGTTCAGTGGCTCCGGCAGCCATCGCGGGGGCTCCGCTGAGGGTAGCAGCGTCCGCATCTTCTCCCACGCTCACTACAGCTTCAAACCCATAGGCGCGGAGAATGTGAG
This sequence comes from Bacillota bacterium, assembly GCA_040880305.1. Lineage (GTDB taxonomy): Bacteria > Bacillota > Sulfobacillia > Fermentithermobacillales > Fermentithermobacillaceae > JBBDIP01. The sequence goes on along the minus strand of JBBDIP010000023.1, from coordinate 7,852 downwards.
GAAGGCGGCATCGGGCTCATGGAGACGGTTCGCGCTTGTTTTCCCCAAGATGGCCCGCCTGACCAACCAGCAGCTGGAAAGCACATTCCAGCAGGCGCTACTGCGGAGAATGCCGGAGAGGAACGTCCTTTACTCGGCGGACTACGTCCAGGCAAGGGGCAAGTACAAAGGCCCGCGGACCAGGTACTACCTCAATGGGCAGGTGGTCCTCTTCCTTAGGGACGTGGCCCGGCTTGAGGAAGACGGCACGGCGGTCCGGGTCGCAGACATGAACAATTTTTGGAGCGATGATGAGGTCCCGTCCACCGGCATCGCCGCCGAAGGCGGGGTTGTCCTAAGGAGGGGCAAGAAGCCGGAGCACCTGCTCAGCCGCATCATAGGCGCCTTCTCCAAGCGGGATGAGTTGGTCTTGGACTTCTTCGCGGGGTCCGGGACGACCGGCGCCGTGGCCCACAAGATGGGACGCCGCTGGATCATGGCCGATGCCAGCGAGGAAGCCGTATCCATGACCGCGCAGAGGATGGCAAGGGTCTTGGGCGGTGAGGACAGGGGCGGGGTGACCTCCGCCACGCTCTGGAAGGGCGGGGGCGGGTTCCGCCTGTGGACTGTTCAGATAAACAAGAGGCAGGGGCCTTTACCCCTGCCTATGGAACCCACTTAACAATCGGAAGCAGAATGTCATCTCGCAAAAGCTTTGCTTTTGCTTGCGACGCGGCACGAGCGCCGCTATCGCTCTGCTCGTGCCTACCTAGAACGTGTAGTCGATCCTCACTGTAGCCGTGATTGTGACCGAACCCGCCTCGATGGGCACCGAAGTATCCGCCATTGACTTCATGTAGCTGGCGCTTCCCCTAACCGGCACGACAGAGGTGTAGCCGTCGGACATCGTCTGCACACCGGTTACCTTGTAGCCTGCGGCGGAGGCCATGATGTCGGCCTTTGCCTTAGCGTCGTTTACGGCAGCCGCCAGAATCGTGGGCCTGTAGGCGTCCGGATTCTGAAGGCCGAAAGTGATACCGTACACGTTGGTGGCTCCGACCGTGGTCGCCGAGTCGATCACCAGGCCGACCTTGCCGATGTCCTTCAGCCTGACGGTGACCGTGTTGCTGCAGCGGTATCCGACCAGGACCTGCTTCTGGGTCTTCTCACCCTGCCACTCGTAGACCGGCGACAGGTTGAAGTTGGAAGTCTGTATGTCATCCTTGGAGATCCCGCTTGCGTAAAGAGCATCGATAACGGCGCTCATCTTGAGGCTGTTCTCGCGCTGGGCGGTCTGGGCGTCGGCCGCCGTGTTCTCCGTCCCGAAACTCAGGGTGGCCATGTCCGGCTTGACTTCCAACTTAGCCTCGCCGGTGACTGAAATCAGCCTTTGCTTAACGTCCTCTGCACTTGCCTTTTCCGGAAGCACTGAGACGAACGCGATCGCCAGCGCGATCACCAGACTGCCGGCAATGAGAGTATTCCTTAAGTTCCTGTTCACTGGGGTCACTCCTATCTTGCGCGCGCTCATGGAGTCAGACGATGGAAGGGCGAACCTGTTCCATCCTTTGGCCCATCCTTCTTGACTCGCCAGGATGCGACAAGCGACAATTGGTTCCATGGAATTCGTAAGCCCTGCAAAGGAAGCGTCCGCCGAGATAGAGGCACGAAGGTCCCGCTTCATAGGGACCGTCGCACCTGTTTTCGCCGCGGAAGAGGCCGAGATCTACGTGTTGGCGGTCCGCCGCAAATACGCCGACGCCACACACAACGTCTACGCCTACTCGGTGGGGACCGGGACCCCGCTTGAGCGGCTCAGCGACGACGGCGAACCCAAAGGGACCGCCGGATACCCGGTGCTCGAGGTCCTGAAAAAGCGCGGGCTCCGCAACGTTGCGTGCGTGGTGACCAGGTACTTTGGCGGCACGCTGCTCGGCGCGGGAGGCCTTCTTCGCGCCTACGGCAAGGCCGCATCAGCCGCGTTGGACGCCGCCGGCGTCGCCCAGTACGTCTTTCACCAGGTCTTTTGTGTGACAGTAGACTACGACCAGTTCGGCAGACTGCGAAGGGATCTGGAGGGGCGGGGCATCCGCATCATCGACACCGCCTTTACCGAAAGGGTCACAGTGAAGGCTTACGTTACGCCAGAGGATGTTGATGCGCTGGTCGCCAGGGTGAGGGACCTCACTTCGGGCAAGGCACAGCCTACGCTCGAAGAAGGCAAGTATATCCCCCTTCTTACACACTAGGAGGATGCAGCAATGGACACCGTCATAATCCGCCCGGGCCGGCTCGAAGACGAGCCGTACATACAAGAATTCACTCGCCACACTTTCGAATGGGGCGACTACGTGGCCGAAGCCTACGGAGACTGGGTCAGGGAGATGGCGCAGGGGGACGGCGACGTCTATGTGGCTGTGGCCATGCCATCAGGAAAGCCCGTGGGGGTCACCCACGCCCGCTACCTATCCCCTGAAGAGGCCTGGTTCGAGGGCATCCGCGTCCACGGCGACTTCCGTCGCGGCGGGATCGGTCGACTCCTCACCATCGCATCCATCGAGGGAGCACACAGGCGAGGGGTGAGAGTCTGCCGGGCCGCCATCGACGGCGACAACCAAAAGTCGCAGGGTCTGGCCGGGAGCTTTGGCTTTGCACCGGTAGTCCCCATCATAGAACTCGATGCGGACCTGGCCGGGCTCGGATCGGCTTACTCAGCCGCCTCGACTGGCTCTTTCCACCTGCGCAACGCCACGAAAGAGGACGCGGGGGCCGTCTACCAGGTCGTCTCCAAAGAGATGTCCTACATAGGAAGCGACTACACCTGGTGGAAGGTGACTCCCGGCAACGTCGAGCGCGTCATAGCGGCGCGGGATCTCCGGGTCGCCGTCGATGCGTCGGGAGAAATCGTGGCCGGCGGCGCCTTGAGCGATACCTTCGTGGACGAGCATTCAGAGCAGCCCGTCCTCTACGGAGAGATCTCTTCGCTGTTTGGGGAGGTCGGAGGCGCGCTTGCCATCGCCAGCGAATATGGCGCCGCAGCGGCCAAAGTGGCCGCGGAGAGAGGTCTGCCCGGCAAACTGGCCGTGACTTGCGAAGCGAGGAGTTCCATTGCATCCGTCCTGCCTCGCTACGGGTTCACGGAGCGGTTCATGGAAGGCCGGCGCGACGAAGTCTGGCTGTGGGAACTGTTCTTGAAGGACTAGCAGCCTGTGTGAGTAAATGAATATCTGAGCCAGGCATGATTTTCCTGCTTCAGCGTCGAAATGGATAGACCATGAAGACTTTCAAGGATTACCAACCAGACCAAGCGCTCCTGTTTCCCGTGGACCTGAACGAGTGGCTGCCCAAGGATCATCCTGCCCACTTTGTGAACGATGTGGTTGGACGTCTCGACCTTTCGGGCATCTACGCAAGTTACGATGAACTCCGCGGCGCCCCCCTTACGACCCACGGATGATGGTGAGAGTGTGGGTCTACGCGCTGATGAAGGGTGTCCGTTCTTCAAGGAAGATAGAAAGAGCCCTGTACGAAGACGTGGGGTTTCGGTTCCTGTCGGCGAACCAGCACCCTGACCACTGGACCATCTCGGAGTTTCGGAAGCGTCACCACAATGCGCTGGGCGGGCTGTTCGAGCAGACAGTGAGGATGGCGGCGGAGGCAGGGCTTGTGAAGATGGGTCAGGTGGCGATAGACGGGACGAAGATAAAGGCCAACGCGTCCAAGCACAGCGCCATGAGTTACGCCTACATGAAGAAGGAAGAAGAGCGGCTGCGGGAAGAGATAGAGCGGATGCTTAGGGAGGCGGAAGAGACCGACCGGCGGGAAGACGAGGAGTACGGGGATGATTCGGGGTGGAGATTGCCGCCGGAACTGTCAACTCCGGAGAAACGGCTGGAGGCGATCAAGAAGGCCGAAGCCGAACTGGAGCGTGAGGCCAAGGAGAGATTCGAGAGGGAGCAGGGCGAGCGCAGGAAAGAAGCGGAGTCAAAGGGTAAGACCTTCAAGCCGGCCAAAGATCCCGAGGCAGCCAAACCGAGGCCCCGGGACCAACGGAACTTCACTGATCCGGACTCGCGGATCATGGTGAGCGGCGACAAAGCGTTCATCCAGGGGTACAACGCCCAGGCTGCCGTGGACGCCGAAACGCGCATCATCGTGGCGGCGGACTTGGGCAACCAGGCCAACGACTCGACGTATCTCCCCGGGCAGGTGGAGCAAGTTGTCGGGAACACCGGCCGGCGCCCTAAGGAAGTGAGCGCCGACGCCGGATATTACAGCGACGCCAATGTAGGGTTTCTCGAAGACAAGAAGATCCAGGCTCTCATCCCTCCGGAGAAAGTGAAACACAGTGAGTGGCGGACGCAGCAGCCGATACGCGGGCGGATCCCCAAGAACTCGTCACGGAAGTACCTGATGCGACGGAAGTTGAGGACGAAACGGGGACGGGCGAGGTACAAGTTACGGCAGGAGTCAGTGGAGCCGGTGTTCGGGTTCATCAAAGAAGAGCCGGGGCTGAGGCAGTTCTTGCTGCGGGGGCTGGAGAAGGTACGGTCGATGTGGAAATTGACGTGCGCGGCACACAATCTGTGGAAGATGTACCGGGCAGGGGTGAACTTCAGCCCGGCAAGATGAGGTAAGGGGACAGGACGAGTCTAACCTCCCCTTCAACTGGGGAGCCATTACCCCCTGAGCACTACGTGGCCGCCCTTTTGAGGCCGATTTCGCACACAGGCTGCTAGCCCATACAGACCTGCTAGCGGTATGCTCGATGATTCTACCGATTATGCCCAACTGCTGCTGCATGGGGACGGTGCACAAGTCAAGTATGAGGGAAGCGGGTTCCGGATGTACTCGGATATCAAGCATAGAGCTGCTCTCCCTTCTCCTGCTAGGATCCCTTCACTCTGTCCATTGCCCGTATTCGTGGGCGAGACATCAGTGCAAGAACCGCCACGATGGCCAATGCCAAGCCTGCCCAACCATAAAGAGTCGAAGGTCCGAATGCATCGGATAGAGCCCCGGCGCCCACTTGAGCGATGGGGGTAAGAAGGAGCGCGATCACGTTGAACAACGCGTTGACTCTGCCTCGTAGATCGTCCCGGACTTCCAGGTCAAACCTTGCGTATGCTGGGAGGAAGAGGCCCTCGCTGAGTCCGTAGGCACCAAAGAGCGCGACGACGGCTAGCCTGTCGGACGAGACAGCAATTAAGGTGGAAGTGAGCGCGCTCCACGCCACGCCCGCGATGGCCAGATTCATCGGATTGCCGCGCGATAGGAGCCGCCCAGCCAGTAAGTAACCGGCGATGACTCCGAGGTTCAGCGCGATCTCGACTGCACCGTAACCTTGGGCTCCCAATCCCGTCTTTTCCGCGCTCATGGGAACGAGCATTGCCATATTCGCATTGTGAGGCACGTTTGACAGGGCCACGAGAACGACAAACCAGGTTAGAAACCTGTTGCTTCTGATTGTCTTCAGTGGCTCACCAAATGAGCCCTCGAATAGGCGCAATGGAAGTAGTGTCTTGAGCCCATTCCGATCTTGGTCCGTGCGTGAAAGCTGCCCGGCTACCAGAGCGGCGACAAGGGCCAGGATAACCCCAGCGACCATGATCGGGGCACGTCCCACGATAGGGATCAGGATGGCCGCTACCCCCGACAGCACCGATATCCCTTCGGTTGTTGTCCTCAGTAGCGCTTGGGCGGAGACCAGGGTTGCCTGTTCAGTAATCAGCCTTGGCAGCAACGACGACCTCGCTCGGCTGAAAAGCATGCTGAAGGCCGGCAACATCCAGACAATCGATAGCGTCCCAAGCAGCCTGCTCCCGCCGTTCCCTTCAGTCAACACCGCCAGGACAACAGACAGAGCCGATACCCCCACCGCTCCCACGACCATCAGCTTTCTTCGGTCGCTCGAGTCCACGATTCGGCCGACGAGCGTTTCAAGGATGAGTCTCGGGATGGAGATTGCGCTGATGAGCAGGCCTACTGCGGTGGCGGAGCCGGTAGTCTCCCAGGTGCTCCATGTCACAGTGACTCCTACGGCTACTTCGGATGCAGCGGCCGCGATACTTGCCAACCAAAGCATGGAATAATCCCTGCTCCGGAATAGCCGCAGGTAACCGCTTACTCTGGGTTCTGGGTTCAAGAGCATGTCACTGCTTTCTTTCAACTGTTATGTCGCCCGTCAAGCCATCCACGCATAGTACATCACCAATGCTGACGTCCAGTTCAGGTATTGGTCTCTTCATCAGATGCCTAGCGGTGGCTCCTTTCCTGCCGCAAGTTTCCACCTGACTAATGCAGGTCACAACTGGTGCCGGACCAACCGGGATCTCGGTGCAGATGAGCTCTCCGATCTCATTCTTGACGCGTTCGAACACGCCCTTCAGAACTGAAGGTGACATTCCCCTCGTAGCACGGTAGTTCTTCTCGGACGTTACCTGGTTTAAAGATCCCGCCGGCTCGACACCGAAGTCTGAAGGCCTGAGGCTAACCTCTGAACCCGAGTTGAGAATGAACTGATGGAAGCCCACATAGTCGATGGCACTTCTCATGTCCTTTAGGAATTCCACCGTTCTGCCTAAGTCCTTCTCAGACTCCGTCGGGAAACCAACGATGCAGTAAACTGCCGTACGGATGTTGTTCTCCTTGCACGCGCCTAGAATCGTTCGGACAGTCTCGAGATCGGTACCTTTGCGCATGTCCCGCAGTACACTCTCGGAGCCAGACTCCAAACCAAATCTCAACAGATCACAACCGCCATCGGCCAGTTGTCGAATAGAGTCGACCGTAAGAGCCTTCTCGAATCTTGCTTCAGACTGCCATTTGAGGCCAGGGGCCTTTTCGGAGAGGGTTTTCGCGAGGGACAGCATTGATCTGGGGGACAGAACGTCACACGACATGTAGAAATGGTGTGCCCCGAACCTCTTGTTCAGGGCTATCATGTCCTGGGCCACTTGATCAGCATCGCGCTCCAAGAACACTGGGTTCAGTTCATGCACTGAGCAGAACGCGCACTTTCCCCAGTAGCAGCCCCGCGATGGGTACAGGGGAAGGATAGTCTCCGGAGTCAGGTACTTCTCAAGGGGAAGATCAGTGAAATCTGGCAGCGGCAGACAGTTCACCTGGGTAGTACCCGATCCCCAACTTGCTCGCATATGGACTTCAAAGGGGCTCTCGGGTGGTGGAATCACCCCGGCTGGGCAGGCGCACAGTGGCGGCATGGCCATGTCCGGACCGCGTCTGCCCTGTCCCTCCGAGTGGACATTATCGCTCCAGGACAGGGAGATTCCGTTGCACGTGGTCGCTGCAAGGCACCTCAGACGGATCGTCGATGCCAGGTGTATCACTCTTGCGAGATCTCCTAGCTACACATGCGAGAGTCTGGACATCGAATACGAGGGGTTCGCCGGCGAGAAGCAGGTATAGGCCTTTCTGTATCCGTCGCGAACAGAGCCTGGGGCTCGACCAACAATGGCCTCATTCCTTCATTGCCATTCCGCTGGGACGCGCTGCTAGGTCGCAGACAGTTGGACTCTGGCAGGGCATCGTCCGATGGGGATGCATGGTTATCGGCGTCAATTCCTTGATAGAGACTTTTCTCGCGGATAGTGTGATGCGGAGAACCATACCACCGTTAGCGCGAGTTGCCGTAACATGGCTTCCGACTAGTAGACCGGAACCTCGTGTTGTTTGTAGTCTGTCCCCTGGCACACGTCTGCTAACCTAGGAAAGCGCTTCAAAAGTGGCGTTGTTGAGGGGATTTCGGGCGTTTTTCCAGCCGGGAGTCCTGTTGGGTTCCTCTTGGAAGAAGCAGGATCAGAAGCTACAATAGTTATGTAGCAGGGTTTCTTCCTGGGGAGGGGATTCCGGT
>JBBDIP010000022.1:0-5548 GCA_040880305.1 Bacillota bacterium | reverse complement strand
TCTCGCGGAAGGCCTTCTCGCACAGCACCCTCAGGGAGAAGGTATCTCAGTCGTTCGCCGTGTATTGCATAGAGCCCGCGCCGCCCCTCCAGTCCCTGTCGGTTACATAGTCCATCCGCTCGTTCAGGTCGATTTTCCCTTGCTGCGCAAGAGTGGAGGCGTACAGGACCACCGGCACTTTGACGGTGCTGGCAGCGGGCACTCGCAGCTCCGGTTTTACTCCGAAAGTCTTGCCCGTGGAGAGGTCCTTGAAGAAGATGCCCCATTCCGCCCCCAGGCTCTGAGTGAAGTCCGTCAATTGCTTCTGCAGAGCGGCGTAGTCCGGGTTCCACGGCTTTCCATCGCTGGAAAGCGACTTGTCGCTCTTAGCTGAGTACATACCGAACTCGGTCCTCTGCTTACAGATCTTCCACACCACTCCTGTGCCCGGGACGGCGTTGGGCACCTGGCCGTTGACCTCAAACACCCCGAAATCCACGATGTACAGGCAACTGTCGGGCCCAAACTTCACGTCAATCGGATGGTTCAGACCCATGAGACTTCTGCCTGCCGGCCCCGGCGTCTTGTTGCGGGCGAAAGCCTCGACCTTGCCGGTCTTTGGATCCATGCAGAGGATCGTGCTGCCGACTGGGCCTGGCGTGGTGCCGGTTACTGGATCGGCGGACCCGAACGCGGCTATGTACATGCGCCCGGAAGGGTCGAAGGCCTGGGGGGCAAAGTCAAACTTCATCGCGGCTGTATGAGGTTCGAGTTTAGCGATAGGCTGGACCGGAGTCGGGCTTCCTTGCAGGAGGAATGAAGGCGGCCCGGCTTTGGAACCGGCCGAGGCGAAAATCGGATCCGTGATCGGGGCTCCCGCTACATAATCAGGCCAGCCGTACCACTCGCCCTGCTCTACAACGTAGATGGGGTCCGGAGCGTTGGCAACAGGGCGGACTCCGCGGTCATCGTAGCCCTGATCCGTCGCGATCAGCCTTCCGCTCTGGTCAAAACCCAACCCAAACGGGTTCCGGAAGCCCCACGCGTAGACCTGCGCATCTGTACCGTCGGGCTTTACTCGGTAGATAGCGCCGCCCGGGCGGGGTCCCGCTGCTATCACTTGGCCGGGCGTCGTCCCGGTACCGAACGGCACGAAGCCGCCCGTGGACGCGGTGTCAGCCGGGCTGGCGGTCCGAAGGTCAAGCGCCGTGTAGTTGTTGCCCGCAAGGGGAACGTCCTGCGCAGGCACATCGTGAAGACTGGGGTTGGATGACGCCCCGCCGTATCTGAAGTTGTCGTTGCCCACCACCCCCGAATTGGTCACGGTGCCGTTCCCCAGGTAGACCCATCCTTCTCGATCGAAGGCGATCTCGCCGGTGAAGTGGTCTCCGGACGGGAGATCAGTGATTAGATCCTGCCTGACGCCGTCCCGGATGACCGACAGGAGCCCGCGATGGGCAAGGTAGAGTTCACCCGCATAGGACTTCACGTCGGTCGTGGGGGAGTTGAGGTTGTCGACCACCACCGTGCGCTGGCTCGTGACTGGCATCACGCTGTCTTCAATGCGGATTACCCGGCCGGGTCCGACTTCCTTGGGACCATAGGCGTAGCCCGCCTCGGCCACGTGCATCCGGCCCTGTTCATCCCAGGTGATCGCAGTAGGGAAGGTAAGATTGGTTAGCACCTGGTCCATCCGGTAGCCGTTGGGCAGGACGACGGACGTGACGCGCTCCGCCCGGAGCGGACTTACGGCCAGGGTGATTGCGGACACGGCCACAAAGACGCCCAACAGGAGTATGAAAAAGGTTCTGCGCTTCAAACTAGACCCGCCTTTCGATTACGGGTAGTATCCCCGTTCGGCGCCCGGGAAGCCTTTGGCTTGGAGAAGCGCATCGTGAAGGCAGGAGCAGGCCGCTTCGAGTACTCGAAACGAGAACTCCAAGTGCCCTTGGCTTATCGCCTTGTCAGGGCACTCACGCAGGTAGATGGACGGGTGAAGTAGGTTTCGGATGGCGCGCACGACTTCGGCGTAGTCGCCGATTTCGGCTTTGCCGGGGTCGAGCCGGTCCTGGGGAGCACCGGCTGAGGGCAGCCACCCCAGGTTGCGGGCGAGCAGGAGAAGTTGGGATAAGCTCCATTCAGACGGCGGTCTGCTGAGTTCTTTGGCCCTACAGTCCTTTACAACCCCCTCGACATCCTCTGCGAAGCACTGCGCCATAGCCAGAAGGGCTGCCTCCATGGCCGATCCCAAGAGGACGCATCCCGCCAGGTGAGCGCCGGCCTCGCCGCACTTGCGCGCTTCATCCCTGTAGAGCTGGAAGAGCTCCAGCGTCTTGGACAGTCTCTCGATGGGATCCCAGTCTGACACGTTCACCGTCACCTCAGTAGTATGATGCGCCGCGCCGGCCGCGGCACTATCTTGCCAAGGAGGTGAGGGTCTCTACTTCTCTGTGTACATGACGATCCCGATCATCCCCGGGCCACCGTGGACCGCCAGCGCCGGACCGGCCTCTCCGATCATCACGTCCTTCACGTTGAGCCGGGCGCGAACCCGCACAGCGAGGGCTTCTGCCTGAGCGCGGGCGTTGGCGTGCATGATGGCCACGACCGACGGGACGTTGCCGGCTGCGCCAGCCGCCAAGTCCAGTATCCGGTTGACTGCGTTGGAGAAGGTCCGGACGTGATCTACCACCTTGACCATCCCATCCTTTACCTCCAGGACAGGCTTGATCGAGAGGATAGAGGCGAGAATTGCCTGTCCCCGCCGGACTCGCCCGCTCTTTAGCAGGTACTTGAGAGTCGGGATCGCCACAAAGGTGTGCATGCTTGAGCGAAGCGAATCAAGCCTCGCGATTATCTCGTCCTTCCGCAGCCCCTGCATTGCCGCCTTCGCCGCCTCAATGGCAAGGAAGCCGATGCCCATCGAGACCCCTTTCGAATCGTATACCGTAACGCTGGCCTCGGGGACCGACTCAGCGGCAATCGCTGCGACCTGGCAAGTGGCGCTGCCGTCAGCCGTGATGTGGATGGAGATGATGTCCTTCGCTCTCTGGGCCGCCTCGCGGTAGACCCGGATGAAATCAAGTGGGGACGGGCTCGATGTGGTGGGCATGTCGGGGCCGTCCATACTGGCGTAGAAGTGGTCCGGCGGGAGATCCACGCCGTCCTTGTAAGCCCGGTCTCCAATCTGAACCCAGATCGGGACCACCGCTATCTCGTGCTCTTGTCTCATCTCGTCGGTCAGGCTTGCCGCGCTGTCGGTAACGATTTCCACCGATTTCATCGGGTCACCCCCCTTTGCCGGGCTGGCCCAGCTGTTCTATGCCCGGCTGGCAATTCCCTGCATCGTTGGGACCAACCACCATCCGCCGGGCCAAAGCCATTGCCAAAATTTAGGAGTCATCGTAGAATCATGTAGTGAACCGTCGAACCGAGGTCGCCCTCTATGCAGTTTCCGCCCTGCTTCTGGCCGGCACCGCCGGGATCTGGTGGCAGGGGATAAGACCGTCCCCGGCCCCGCCGTCGGCCCCCCTTCAGGTTGTTGGCGTGGTGCAGGAGGCAGGCGGTGCCGCGCAGGCAGGGCCCAAAGTGGCGACGCCCATCTTCGTCCACATCGCCGGAGCTGTCCGAAAGCCTGGCGTTTACCAGTTCAAAGAGGGACAAAGGCTCTTTGAAGCCCTCGACTTGGTGGGGTTGTCCGAGGACGCCGATTTGAGCGCGCTAAACTTGGCCAGCCTGTTGCGTGACTCCCAGAAGGTATACGTCCCCGCCGTTGGCGAGGACGAGCCCCCGTCCGCGGTCGACGCAGGGACGACCTATCCGGCTGACCCGTCCGGCGAAGCGGCGGTCACCTTTCCCATCAACGTGAATACCGCGTCCCAAAGGCAGCTTGAGGAACTACCCGGGGTCGGACCGGTCCTCGCCGGCGCCATCATCGCCCGGCGCAAGGAGTTCGGTTCCTTTCAGCGTCCGGAGGACCTTCAAGACGTCCCGGGGATAGGTGAAAAGACTTTCGCCAGGATAGCCCCGTTCGTCACCGTGAAGTGAATCCCCCGGTCTTGTGTCAATAGACAGTGATTCTGTCACCCTAAAAGACACTAACTGACCTGAGAAAATGTCACCCTCTTGAGTTTTTGGTTGGGGGCAGCGATGCTGCCCCCATTGATGGTCAAGATCGGCTGGCAGGTTCGTTGTGCTCCTGCTCATGCTTCCTGAAGTAGCTCTCAACCGGGTCCCTTTTTGGTTTGGGCAGCCCAAACTTGACCCATGGATGGTCAGGACTCGGTTTTCGGCCCACAGGCTTTGGCTTTGCATCCTGTTTCGGCTGGCGCTCGGGCTTCGCCACGAAGGCCTCGAGTGTGTATCGTTCTCCTCGGTAGAGAGCGTCTGTGGAGTTGTCCAAGTGAAGAAGCACTTCTACCTTGGCCTTTGGGGGCAACCCCAGGACATGCGCTTTCTTGTCGATCAGGCGGTGGAGTTGTCCGCCGTACGAGATTGCCGACCCGTTGGATGCGGTTCTTTCCTGTTTGACGCAGAGCACCGTGTCCAGCGCGTCTTGGGTCAGCGCCGGCATGTAAGCCAGCTCGGGATCGGCGGCCTCTACCGCGAACCGCCTGTTGAACCTCTCGATGAAGCCAGGGAGGAACGCTTGCGCCTCTTCCACGGTACAGACGCCGGCCACCCTCAACTCGACCACCAGGCGGCTCTGCAGTGTCTCCCAGAGGCGTTCGACTCGGCCCTTGGCCTGTGGAGACCGGGCGTGGATGTGGACAATCTCGAGCTCGTCCAGAGCCCTGCCGAATTGGGTAAGGGCTACTTGCTCTCCTGCGAGTTCCTCCTCGATGGTGAGTTTGTCTTTCTTGGGTGAGAAGAAGATGGTATGGCCGTCGCTGTACAGCGCTCTGGGGACACCATGCCGGGAGATTACCTGCCTGAGTGTCTCAAAGTACCCCTTGAGGTCTTCCGTGGGCCGGAAGTAGAGCCCCAGAACCTTGCTTGTGGCGTCGTCAATGGCTCCATGGAGACTGAGCGCCGGGCCGCGCTCCTCCAACCACTTGTAAGGGCTGGCATCCACCTGGATCATCAGCCCCTCGTTTGGTACCCTGTCACGACTCTTGCGGCGGCGCCTGTGATGGCAGGCGGAGGGGTCCAAGACCCCCTTCTCCCTCAGTACCCTCACGATTGACTTGCCTGAGACCCTCACATCGTGCTGACTTGCCAGCAACTCCGACATGTGCTCGGCACTTGCGCCTTTGTACAACCCGGCGGCTAGCGAGGCGACCAGATCCCTGGTATCCTTATGTATGGCGTGTTTGGGTGTGCGGCCCCGATTACCATGTGCTAGGGTTGCCACCCCTTTCTCTTTCATCCCTTTCTTCAACCGTTTCACCTGTCTCTCGCTCAGTCCCAGGCACTCCGCTGCTTGGCGGACCGTCATCTTGCCATCCTTCACTTGCTCCATTACGTAAACCCTTCGCGCTTCCTTGCGGTTCAAGAAAATGTCTCCCCTCGCCATGGAGGTGCGGACGTTTTCTTGGACTTGATTATGCGCACCTCAAGCTTCGCCTGT
>JBBDIP010000021.1:0-36858 GCA_040880305.1 Bacillota bacterium | reverse complement strand
CGGCCCCGGCAAAGGAGGCGAAGAAGCGTGGCGGGCTATTAGGCCGTTTCAAGTAACGTCCAGGGCAGAGTGCGGCTCATATCCAAGACGAGGAGACTCCCTCTGCCGGGCGAGGTCCTTGTCAAAGTCGGGGACGTTGTAGAACCGGATACCCCGGTCGCGCGGATAGCCCTCCGCCCTGGGATCCCCTGGGTGATCCCGGTGTCGAGCCATCTCGGCATACCCCCGGCGGAACTGCGGTCCAAGATGGTGAAGTCCATCGGCGACATGGTGAAGGCCCAGGAGGTCCTGGCGGTAGTCGACCAGGGACTCTACGGCCGCAAGGAGTACAGCGCCCCGGTTGAAGGCAGGATAGAGGAGATCTCTGACGTCACCGGGCGGGTGACCATCCGCGAGGAGTTCGGAAAACAGGATCCGTCTCTTGATGTGGACGTGGCTTCCGAACTCAAGTGCAAGCCGAACGAGGTCCCCCAGAACATGCTCCGCCATGTCGGGCAGGAAGTCAAAAAAGGTCAGATGATAGCGAAGAAGGGCGATCTGCAGGCCTTCTTCACCAAGACCTCATTGACTCCCATCTCGGGCGTGATTTCCGCAGTGAACCCTTCGACAGGGAAGGTCACCATATCGCGGCCGTTCAAACAAGTAGTGGTCAACGCATATGTATCGGGAACTGTATCAGAAGTGATGCCCGGCAACGGCTGCGTCATAGAAACCCCAGGTGTAAGAGTGAACGGCATCTTCGGCATCGGCAGGGAGACTCACGGCGAGATTACGGTCCTGACCCAAGCGCCCGATGAGGTCCTGACGTCCGAGATGATAACGCCTGAATGCGTCGGGAAAGTGGTGGTGGGAGGCTCGTTCGCCACCAACGAGGCGCTGGCCAAGGCCCTTAGTGTGGGAGTCAGGGCTGTAGTCACCGGGACGGTCAGCTACTTCAACCTGACGAAGTCGCTGGGTGTAAAACTGGGCGTCGGCATAACCGGTCAGGAGGACATCGACCTGACCGTAGTCCTTCTGGAAGGGTTCGGGCGGCTGGCTATGCGCAGGGAGGTCTGGGAGGTCTTCAAGGCTCTGGAGGGGTTCCACGCCTCAGTAAACGGGGCGACCCAGATCCGCGCCGGCGCAATACGGCCCGAGGTGATCGTGCCTTTGCCACTTTATGACGGGCAGGTAGGAGAAGACGCGGTCATCGACGAAGATCTGCAGGTCGGCATGCGGGTAAGGGTCGTGAATGAACCCTGCTTCGGCGCGGTGGGGATTGTCAGGCAGGTTGTCAGGGATCCGCAGATCACTGAAACCGAGGCGAGGGTTCCGGTAGTCAGGGTGGAGATGACAAACGGGGACTCGGTTCTCGTGCCGCGGGCCAACGTTGAGATCTTCTAGAACTTGGATCGCTCGCGCTCTTTCGAGATATTGTAGAATAATCAGGATACTGCGCTAGCGCTGAAGGGGTGAAATTCATTGTTCAATTTCCCGGAGCCTATCGACCAGAAACGGCGCGACGAGATCATTGAAGCCATTGCGAAGAGGATCGAGCAGTTTGGGATGTTGGTGCCCTCAATCTTTTTCCTCGAGATGAACAAACCCCTAAGTTACATCGGCGGACAAGCCATGCACTTCTTTGCGCCGATAGTTGGCGTGTTCTTCAACACGTTCGAGGACTACGCCTACTTCTTCGAAGACAGGAAGAATATTGAGCTCCTTATTCAGAAACTGGAGGGCCTCTCTGATCGGGAAGAAGAAGAGCGGCGGAACCAGAAGGAGGCAAGGAAAAGGGAGAAAGCCTCGAAGACCACTATGCTGGACGAGGCTCTGAAGATGGAAACGGACAAAAAGGAACAAGATTCGAAGAATCCTCCGAGTCAGTAGAGGAGTTTTGAGTTTCTACATCGTAATAAGCGTCTTATGGGTTTCTACGTTCTACAGGCTGGCAGTGAGGGAGGGAATTGACTCGTGCCGGAAGAGAAAGCTGCATTTAAACTAGACAGGGAGATCGCATCGGTACTTGCTACTGACTGTGGGTCGACCACCACCAAAGCCATCCTCATTGAGAAGGTTGGGGACGAATATCGCCTCATCGTGAGAGGCGAGGCGCCCACAACGGTGGAGGCGCCCTTCGAGGACGTTACCGCCGGTGCGCGTAACGCTATCCGTGAGGTAGAGGAACTGACAGGTAAGTCTTTCCTGAACGACAAAGGCGTCATCACCCCGAGGCAGCCAGATGGTTCTGGCGTCGACATCTATATGTCCACCTCGTCCGCAGGCGGCGGGCTCCAGATGATGGTCGCGGGCGTGGTCAAAACCATGACCGCTGAGTCGGCAGCCAGAGCTGCGCTCGGCGCCGGCGCCATCGTCATGGACGTCATCTCAGTCGACGACGGCAGAAAGCCCCACGAAAAGATTCAGAGGATCAGGCACCTCCGCCCCGACATGATACTTCTTTCGGGCGGAATCGACGGTGGAACCATCACCCACGTTGTGGAGATCGCCGAGCTTATCTCGGCCGCAGAACCCAAGCCCAGGCTGGGCATCGGGTTCAAACTGCCGGTCATCTACGCTGGCAACAAGGACGCCAGGCCCCACATCAACTCGAGTTTGGCGCACAAGGTTGACCTGCGAGTGGTTGATAACCTCCGCCCCGTGCTCGAGAGAGAAAACCTTGGGCCCGCGCGTGAAGAGATCCACAACTTGTTCATGGAGCACGTTATGGCGCAGGCTCCCGGCTACAACAAGCTGATGCAGTGGTCGCCTGTCCCCATCATGCCGACTCCTGGAGCAGTGGGTATCTGCATGCAGACCGCCGCCAGGGAGTATGGGCTGTCGGTTATTGGAGTCGACATCGGCGGAGCCACCACCGACGTGTTCTCGGTGTTCGGCGAGTTCTTCAACCGAACCGTCTCGGCGAACCTCGGCATGAGCTACTCAATCTGCAACGTGCTGCTCGAAGCCGGGATTCCTAACATCCGCAGGTGGATCCCCTTCGAGATCGATGAGGGTGACCTCCGGAATAGGATCCGCAACAAGATGATCCGTCCGACCACGATCCCACAGACTCTTGACGACCTCATTATCGAGCAGGCGATTTCTCGGGAAGCCCTCAGGCTCGCGTTCATCCACCACAAGAGCCTTGCGGTCGGACTTCGCGGAGTCCACAAGCAGCGCACGATCGGCGACACTTTTGAGCAGACCGGCTCAGGCGATACCTACATCGACCTCATGGATCTTGGCCTCCTCATCGGGTCGGGCGGCGTTCTGTCGCACGCTCCCAGAAGAGCTCAGGCAGCCATGATGATGCTGGACGCCTTCCAGCCAGAAGGGTTGACGATGCTGGCGGTTGACTCGATCTTCATGATGCCGCAGCTAGGCATCTTGTCGACCGTGCATCCAAAGGCAAGCATGCAGGTCTTCGACCGCGACTGCCTCATCAGGCTGGGTTCCTCGGTCTCGGCGTCCGGCCCCAGCGGAGCCGCCAAACCTGGCGATGCCTGTCTCAAGGTAGAGATGGAAATCGAAGGCAAGAAGGTTGTTGAGGAAGTCCGCTATGGCAAGATTAAGATGGTCGAGGTAGAGGACGGGAAGACCGTCCAAGCCGTTGTCAGTCCCAGCAGGCAGTTTGACGTGGGCAAGGGCAGCGGGCACGCTCTGGAGACGACGCTTAGCGGCGGAGTCGTGGGTATCGTCATCGATTGCCGCGGCCGTCCGTTTACGCCGCCCGCGGACCCCGCTCTTCGGAAAGCCAAACTTCTCGAGTGGTTCTCCGCGCTCAACACGTATCCTGAGGGCGCCGCCGAGAAGATAGTCAAGGTATAGGAGGGGAAAGCGAAAAATGGCACACGCATATACGCCTGGACTGAAAGTGACCGAAAGGGCCGTAGTGAGAAAGATACGGCGCCTCCCCCTCCTCGGCGAAGTCCTGGTCGAAAAGGGGAAGGCAGTCTCCCCTGACGTGATTGTCGCAAGGACCAATATCCCCGGCAATCCGCAGACGGTTAACGTTGCCAACGTCCTTGGTGTCGAACCTGAGGACATCGTCGAGTTCATGAAGAAGAAGGAAGGGGACCCTGTCAAGAAGGGCGACACTCTCGCCGAGTACAAGTCCTTCTTCGGCCTCTTCAAGCACAACGTGCAATCGCCTGTGGACGGCACCGTCGAGATGGTCTCGACCGTCACCGGCCAGGTCACACTGAGAGAGCCCCCGATCCCTGTGCAGGTCGATGCATATCTCCACGGAGTGGTCGAGGAGATCCTCCCCAGAGAAGGCGTCGTCATCAGGACGGAAGGTGCATTCATCCAGGGCATCTTTGGAGTCGGCGGCGAGACTCAGGGCATTGTCCGCGTCGCGGTTAAGGATCCCTACGACGTCCTGGACGAGACCTGCTTCAAACCCGACGACAAGGGCAAGATCGTGATCGGCGGCTCGCTGGTTACTTTCAGCGCCATTAAGAAGGCCGAAGAGGTTGGCGCGATCGGCCTCGTGGCCGGTGGCATCATTGACACCGACCTCATCAAGTACTTGGGGCACGACATCGGAGTCGCTATCACAGGACACGAGGATATCCCGCTCACCATTATCATCACCGAGGGTTTCGGCAAGATGAGAATGGCCCACAGGACGTTCGAACTGTTCAACAACCTGCAGGGGCTGAAGGCCTCCATCAACGGAGCCACTCAGATCCGCGCCGGCGTCATGCGGCCCGAGATCATCGTCCCCGGCTATCAACCGAAGGGCAAGGCCTCTGAGCAGGACCTGTCCGAGGGTCTGGTCGCGGGTACCCCGCTTCGCATCATCCGCGAGCCGTACTTCGGCGCTCTTGCCGAAGTGGTAGACCTGCCGCCGGAGCTGCAGAAGATCGAGACTGAGGCTCACGTTAGAATTCTTCGCGCCAAACTGGTGGATTCGGGCAAGATCGTAACGATCCCCAGGGCCAACGTGGAGATCATCGAGGCGTAGCGCAGGTCGCAGAGCAAGACTGGAGCAAAAGAAGACCAGTTGGAAGGCCCAGGCCAAAAGCCTGGGCCTCCGTTCATTCCGTGTCGCGATGGACGCAACCAGTTTTCCAGCACTGATGTGGCGGCAGCGATATCATAAGTTCGCTCTCGCATGACTTCGTCATGCTTGCGCTAGCGGCAAGATGCAAGGAGAAGTACATTCATCTTGCCTAGCTTGCGCTGGCGGCAACATGCAAGGAAAAGAACGTCATGTTGCCCCGCAGGGAATAATCCCCTCTGAGAAGAACAATGGTAAACAAGGCAGAGACAGTGAAAGGAGATAGCAGGGAGGCACTATTGCCGTCCTTGTGACAACTATGGATAAGGCTCTCCTTCAGGAGTTCATGGCTGAGGAAGCTATACCGCTCAAAGTGAAGTTCGACGACTATCTCCCGGTGGCTCTTGGCGTACGGCGGGCCTCGCAGATCATTGTGCCTGCTGAGCTTCCCGACGCCAGCATCTTGGGCTCGACAATTGACGAGCGGTTCCGCCATAAGATGAGCGGCCACAGGCTGCCGGGCGAGTCCCTCCAGACCTACTTCAAGGGCAAGGTCGGCAAGTACTGGCGTCGCAATCAGGCCCAGGAAGTCCGGTTTAGGATGGACTCCCTCCGGGAGATGTACTCGGATGTGGTCGAGAACTCGCATTCTTACCAGACCTTCACCAAGTGGATGGACAAGTTGGGTCTAAGGCGCAAGGAGCTGGAGTCGCGTCCGACTATCCGCGAGGTCTACCTGTACACCGACCCGTCGGTGCCGGCGGAGCTCGACGAACTGCAGGATATGCGCAAGGACATCCGTTACGAGCGCCTGAGGGGCCCGATGGGCACAACTCCTTTGTACTCCCGGGCCTTTCCCGAGGAGCTGCACACGGCCTACCTCAAGAAACTGGGCTCCGTGCTTGGCTTCCCGCTCTGCTGCATAGACCGTTACGCGTTCGACCGTGACTCTGCCGTACTGAGCCCCGAGGTTAGGGCCTCCAACCAGTTGGAGCACATGGAGAACCCCGACGAATACGACGCGTTCGCGTTTTACACGAAGGACTTCTTCCCCTGCCAGCCGGACTGCGCAAGCGCGGCTGAGACTGGCAGGCTCATGTATCAAAAGCTCGCCGAGATCTCGCCTGAGATAGCCGAGAAGTTCAGGCAGCACCTCGACGAGAACGTTGACCTGGTGAGGCGGTATCCTGAGATAATCCAGAAGAAGATTGAGGCGTTGGAGAAGGTCGTCGGCCACGCCCAAGAGGGCGATAAGGTTGAACAGTAAAGAATCGCGAGCGGAGCAGCGGTCCTTGTTCGATCCGGCGCCCGTGGTGAAGGTCATTTCGAGCAGAGATAACGACTGGGACGGCGCGGGCGACCTCTCGGCGATCAAGCCCGGAGTCACTGCATGCAGCGCGTGTGCCCTCCGTGAAGGGGCGCGCGGCGTGGTGTTCGGGGAAGGGGACCCGCACGCCGGGATCATGTTTGTAGGCGAGGGACCGGGCCAGACAGAGGACCAAACCGGACGGCCGTTTGTGGGCCGCGCGGGGCAGCTTCTCGATGCGGCGCTCAAGTCGGTCGGGCTCTCTCGGCAGCAGGTCTTCATCGCGAACATCGTGAAATGCCGCCCGCCTGCCAACCGGTTGCCGCTCCCCCCCGAGATTGAGGCGTGCCTGCCTCATCTTAGGGCTCAGATACGCATCATAAACCCAAAGATAATCGTTTTGTTGGGCGCCCTGTCCAGCCAGACTCTGGTGGATCCCGCGATCCGGGTCACAAAAGACAGAGGCAAGTGGTTTGAGAAGGACGGGCGGGTCTACCTGGTGACTTTTCACCCCGCAGCCGTCCTGCGCGACGAGCAGGGCAAGCGAGGACTCCTGCTTAACGACTTCCGGAGCCTTCAGACCAAGTGGGAACAGGGGCAGAGTGGAAACCTTCAGCGTACGGACTAGAGACGCTGAGGCCACAAAGGCTTTGGGCGAAGGGATCGGCCGCAGGCTGACCGGTGGCGAGATGATCCTCCTATCAGGGCCCCTGGGGGCGGGAAAAACTACCCTGGTGCAGGGCATGGCGTCTGGACTCGGGGTCGTGGGGCGCGTCCAGAGCCCCAGCTTTGTTCTGGAGAGGATCCACCGGGGCCGTCTGACGCTGCGGCATCTCGACTTCTACCGCCTCAGCGCCGGTGAGGTTAACGAAGCCGGGTTCTTCGACGAACCCGACGAACCCACCGTCACTGTCGTGGAGTGGGCTGAGCGGGCCGAGGCGATTCCGAAAGCGAGTCTTTGGATCAGGATCGCGCCTGTGCCTGGGGAGCCGGACAGCCGCAGCATCCTTATCGAGTCGCTTACTCGGTCATGGGGAGACAATATGAGGGATGTCAAGAGAGAAGCAGACCTTGGGGACTAGCCCACTGATACTGGCCATCGAGACAAGCACAGTCCTCCTCGGAGTCGCAGTGGTGGCAGGGCGGGAGGTTCTTTGGGAGAACTCGCTGCAAAAGCCAAGAGTTCATTCCGCGATGCTTTTGCCTATGTGCATTGAGGCGCTGCATGCATCGGGGGTCGAGCCCAAGGATTTGTCGGCAGTCGCGGTCTCCTCCGGTCCAGGGTCGTTTACTGGCCTCAGGATTGGCTGCGCCACAGCCCAGGGCCTCGCGGTCGGTGCCGGCGTCGGAATCGTCATGGTCCCGACTTTTGAGGTCCTGCTGAGACAATGCGCCCATCTGCCGCGGATCGCCGTCGTCCAGGGCAAAGCCAAGTCCCAAACCGTGACCGCTCTCTACGAGAGGGGCCCCGTAGGCGTGCCAGAGCAGGGCGACAGTTTCCTCTGGCCGTACGGCTACAGGGAAACCCTGCCGATCGCAGCCAGAGGAATGGATGTGTTCCTCCAGGAGTTGGCCAAGGTGGGGTCAGGCCCGGTTCACGTCACCGGAGACGCCGCTGCTGAGTTTACCGCTTTCTCCCAGGGAGAAGGCAGGAACCACGCCGCCGGTCTGGAAATATTCCAGGTCGAGGATAAGTTGCGCCTACCCTCGCCGTCCGAGGTCGGCCTCATCGCCTCTCGGATGTTCGAGGAAGGCATGGTAGTTCCCCCGGGAGAGGCTGTCCCACGGTACTACCGCAAGTCCCTGGCGGAGGTGAAGGTCTTGCAGACCCAGACTGACATCCAGATCGAGAAAATGACGCTAGACGACCTTGACCGCGTACTCGAAATCGAAGTGCTCTCCTACAAGACTCCCTGGTCGAGGCGCGCGTTTACCTCTGAGATAACCGAGAACAGCTACGCCCATTACTTCGTCTTCCGCCATGAGGGCGAGATCGTGGGCTATGTAGGCATGTGGGTCATCCTGGACGAGTCACATATCACGAACATCGCCGTCGACCCGGCGTACCGGCGGCAAAGGGTCGGGAAGAGGATGCTCGAGGCCATGTTCGACAAGGCCAAGGAGTACGGCGCCACCAGGATGACCCTGGAAGTCCGGGCATCTAACATCGGAGCCCAGGACCTCTACAGAAAACTCGGCTTCGCGGACCGAGGTCTGCGTAAGGGCTACTATTCAGACACGAATGAGGACGCCATCATCATGTGGAAGGACGACCTGGGGGCCCAGAAACCCAAAGAGGACCAGGTCAAATGGATGGTGTGACCTGCTGGATGTCGCTCTTGGCCCGCTCGGCCGCTTCTTGCATCGACTCCCGGATCTGCCTCATGCCGGCGTCTTGCCCCAGTTTCTCGTAAGCGAAGATGATGCCGCGCGAAGAGGATACCACAGCGCCGTAACCTCCAGGGTTGAAGGCGTCCCTCACATCCTCAGCGGTCCCACCTTGGGCGCCATAGCCGGGTACCAGGAAGATGGTTTCCGGCATCGCCTTTCGTATCGCCGCCAGCTCTTCAGGGTACGTTGCGCCCACGACCGCCCCGATGTCCGAGTATCCGCAATCGCCGGCGTGGGCTCTGCCTATCTCCTGGACTGTCTGGGCCACTTTCATGTAGAGGGGACGGCCGTCGGCTAAGAGCGTGTCCTGGAAGGCGCCTGACCCCGGATTGGATGTCTTGACCAGGACAAATAGCCCGCAGCCGGCTTTGGAGGCGGCCGCGGCAAAAGGTTCGAGGGTGTCGGGACCCAAGTATGGGTTGACGGTCAAGGCGTCGGCGAAGAACTCGGCTGATGGATCCAGATAGGCTGTCGCGTACGCCGATGCGGTATTACCGATATCCCCGCGTTTAGCGTCGAGGATGACAGGGATGCCCCTCGTCCGGGCGGTGCGGATGCACTTGGCCAGAGACGCATATCCCCAAAGGCCCATGGACTCAAAGAACGCCGCTTGGGGCTTGACGGCGCAGGCTGTCTCCGATGCCGCATCGATCACGGTCTCGCAGAACGTGTCCAGCAGCGCTTGCTTGGATAGGCCTGGGTTGGCCTTCTGAAACGCCGACTTCTCACCGAACAAGCGCCGGGGATCAGGGTCGATCCCTACGACTAGAGCGGATTTCACCTTGTCGATCCGTTCGCGAAGCTTGTCTGCGAAGTGCACGGTAACACCTCCGGGTGTCGCGCGGGGTACCACCAGTCGTGAGTTATTATAGGCCATTTTGGGTTTGGGGTTCTCGAATAATGAAAAGGTCCTCCTTTCGGAGGGCCTAGGCCCTTGTTTCCAAGGGCCTTCATGTCGATGTTTCTTACGCCAGGAATCCCGAATGCTTTCCGACTATCTCCATAAGGGCCACGAGACCCTTGACCGCGAGCCGCATCTTTTCGGGGACCAAGTTGCCGTCGTCATCGCAGGTGCCCTGTCCGGGCGAGATGAAGATATTGCCGTCGTAGGCAATGGTCGCGATGAGACCCATCTGGGCCAAGCCGACCTGGAGCAGGTGGGAGCCGCCGTACATGTCCTCGATCGAGAAGATGGGGAAGCCCATGCCTTCCTTCCACGTGTTCTCGTAGTTCACTTCGACCGTAAGGCTGTTGTAGGACTTGGAGAATATGAGGCCCTTGCGCAGCTTGGGATTGGCCTTTGCGAACTCCGAGGTCACGATGTCGTAAAGCTCATTTACCTGCCCTGTGAAGAAGCCAGGGTTGTCCCTGAGCTCCTTGAGCACCTGGACCTGAGTGAGCAGTGCTTCCTTACCTGGATCCAGGATGACGTACTGAGCTTTCCCGTACGAAGCGGTGGTGCCCCAGCGGTCCCCATGCATGCCCAGCGCGCGTCTCACGTTCACCATTACGTCCTCACGGCCGATGACCAGGCCGGATGTGGCCGCGCCGGTCGCCTTGTCCATGCTGTAGATGATTGCGTCGGCGCCTGTCTTCCTGATGTCGTGACCGACGAAGGGCAGGCCCCAGGCGTTGTCGACCACGTAGGGTACGTTCAACTCCGCGGCCAGTTTACCGATGCCTTTTTGCAGGAGCGGCGTTCCCTCGGAGTCCTTAGCGCCGTAGCCGTATCCCGGTGTATCGTAGGCGATGGAGGCGAACCCGGTAACCTCTGATCGGAGAGCCGAGGCGACGTCGGCGATGACTTCAACGGACGCCTCCGGGTCGACCTGGGTTAGGAGGGGAACCGGGTAGTACTTGATGCCGTGGTTGGGGTACTGGGCACCCTTCAAAGGAACGATCACTACGTCAAGGTTCTCCTGACGCTTGCCAGCGAAACCGAACTCACCCGGGGTCGAGCCCCTGTCTGCGAGTATTTCCTTGTACTTGGGCGGGAACGGCCGTCCGTAGCCAGCCTGGTGGTGCATGTGCTTTTCAAGCGGGACGATGTAGCGTCCCCTGTAGTTGTCGCCGCGGCCAGTAATTGGAGGCGTGAACAGGGTATCAAACGTGACCCACAGGCCGCCCTCGCAAGTGTTGACAGGGCACGCGTCGTAGCCGTCTCCATAGACGTCCTTCACGATCTCCCTGATTTCATCGACCACTCTCGCGAGTGGGATAATCTTCGTGGCCCCCTTTTCTGAGGCCTCCAGGACGCTCCTTCGCATCGGAGCCGGGCACCCCGAGATGGCGCCAGTGAGACCCAGGTTGCCCTTAAGGTCGCCGGTGATGCCTAGATCTTCTCCGGCTTTTTTGGCCTCAGCGTAGATCTTCTGGGTATTGGCCTGGAGATGCTTGTACATCTGGAACTTGTACTTGAAGTCCGGCACTTTTCAGCCCTCCTGTAATCAGCTATGGGGCTTTGCCCGGTCGGACCCGAACACAATCGTGTCCCCCAGACGGAGGCCCCGCTCCTCGCCAGATTTGAAGTCCCCTCGCGCCACCACGTTCATGTGGTTTGGGAAGTGGCTGAGGTCGAAACCGAGAAGCTCGCCAAGCGGCTCCTGCCCGCGGTAGATCCTGTCGCCGTGCAGAAGTATGCCGCCGCATTGGAACTCGACGAATGCAAGGTAGGCAACGCGGTCTACCCTGGCACCCGGGGACGAGTCCTGATCGGTAAGGATGATCTCGTGGATATCGCCCCTCTTCACGGCGCGAGAAGGCTGGGGTATCAGGTCCATGTTCCTGTCAAGCACCTGCCCCCGGAGCACGGCCACGACCAGGGACGGCATCTCGACCTTGTCAGCGAACGCGCTGACCGAGACCTTCTTCCCCAGATACGGGTCCGTGCTTCCCATGTTGATCGCTCCCTCACATCAATGCTATGATCGCACTAACCTATTCACCACTGATGAGTAGATCCCTTCAATGGGCCTTCCTTTTTTGGAGGTGGACGAAATCTTCCTGGAAAAGAGCCAAAACGCGTACTTCGCCGCCCTGTCCGTGGTCGGCGAATCAGGGGGTCCCCTGGGGGCGTGGTATTTGCGCCGAGCGTTGGCCGAGAAGGGTGTTCAGGCCTCTGAGGCGACTTGCGGGCGCCTTCTCCGCATGATGGAGGACGCCGGCCATGTGATCGCGCAGGGTCGAAAAGGGCGTGCGATAACGGCGAGCGGCGAGAGAGTGCTCCAGGACTGGAACGCCAAACAAGCTCGCGACAAGACCCGCATGGCCCTGGACCAGAGCCTTCGAATCCAGAATCCAGACGAGCTTCTCGACGTCCTTGTCGCCAGAAGGGCGATCGAGGCGGAGACAGCGGCCCTGGCCGCTGAGCGGGCGACCCCTGAGGAAATTGAGTCCCTAAACGGCATTATCCAGGAGCAGCAGGACGTTTTGGACACCGGCTCCTCGGCGACACAGCAGAACACGGATTTCCACCTAGCCGTGGCGCACGCCGGCAAGAACAGAGTGTTGATAGCCGCGCTCGATCTAATCTACGGCCATCCCGACGTAATGAAAGCCTTGGAGTACGTGAGGGTGTGGGTTGGATCTGCGATGGTCGAGGATCACAGGCGGATAATCCAGGAGATTGCCAGGCAGCGGCCCTCCGCCGCCCGAAACGCAATGGTCAAGCACATGAACAACGTAATTGACGACGTTGGCAAGTACCTAAGGGATCGGGGAGAGCAGGAGGCACAGCCCGATGTCAGCAAGAGAGAGGATCCTGGACGCGTGTGACCTGGAGACATTCCTGGTCTGTGGCAGTTTGGAAGAAGGAAAGCGCTTGGGCCGCGCTCTCATGGGTGAGCTCGGCTTTTCTGATGTCGATATAGTCTTCTGCGAGATGGGAGGGCCCGGCGTCCGCGTTCGGCTTAGGGGATATGTGAACCGCCCTTCCACCACATACAGCTGGCAGAGCCCCGGGGGTGACGCCCAGTGATCGTAAACAAGGTCATCCTCGCCCCGCTGGACCCGGTACACGACGTAGGCGTCAAACTGATCGCCAGGGCGCTTACCGAGAGAGGGCACGCCGTGACCCTGCTTCCCCCCGACCTCGCTCCGGAGGAGATCGTCTCGCGGGCGACTCGGGTGCAACCCGACTTTGTGATGATAGGCCGGACCATTAGTTACGGCACTGCTGAAGTGCTCTCAAGGTTCGTCGACCTTTGCGATTCCTCAGGTCTGCGTCGCAGCGCCAAACTGGTGCTGGGCGGCATGAACGTGAGGCCGGAGATGGCGCAGGAACTTGGTTTTGACGCAGGTTTTGGGCCGGATACCGTCCCGTCAGACGTCGCCGATTACATGGAGGGCAAGCAGGCCGCCCGCGCGGCTTCCAGGGGTTTCCGGCAGCCAACGGACCTCACCGCCGGCTTCTCTTACCGGTTTAGAGACAAGGAGATTGGCGACCGTTGCTTGGAGGTAGCCCGGAGATTCCTGCGGCAGGTAGAGGGGTTGACGTCGCCTGCTGTCGAGAGGGCCGCCATAAGGATGCTGATGGACGGGTCGCCGGATAGCTTGGGCGGCTCGAAGCCGGAGCTGAGGCGCGAGTACGCCGCCCTTTGCAGCGGTGAAGTCCGCAGGTGGTACGAGGATTCTGTACCTGTCTCCAACACCCGGCCGCTCACCGCGGCCGAAAGCAACCAACTCGGCCTTGCCCGCGAGGAAGAACCGGCCCTCCCCCTGTCGCAGAAGGTCCTCGACCGCTACAACGTCATGATCCAGTATGGGACCGGATGCCCGGTCATGGATGCCTACCACATCAAAGTGTCGCTGGCCTGGGGCGCCAGGGGCGTCATACATTTCGACCCGTCCTGGGGCGCCCGGACTGAGGGCCTTTTGGAGGGAGCGTGGAGCCACCAGCACGATGGGACAGTCCTGACTCTAGACAATCTCCGCCTCATTAAGAACTCTCTCTATCCAGGCGCATTGTGGCAGGTAAGGGCGCATCGCGGCCTGAACACTCCTGAAACCGTGGTACTCGCGCACCTTGCCGGCGCCGACCTCACCAAGATCAACGTGGTGTACGGGAGTTTGGGGGCCGGCACCGACCCCGCGCGCCTCGCGGTGGACGGTGCCATGTCCATGCGGCTCGCCTCCCAGTTTGGGCTGCCCTACGACGTGGTGACCAACGAGGAGCTGTGCGGGGTTCCGGCCAGGAAAGCCTTTGCCGGGATGCTGGTTGTCGCCGCAGCAGGAGTTCTTTTGGGAGGCAAGCCAATCCTCCAGCCCCTTTTCGCCAACTCGCCCGAGGCGATGATCCAGGGGTTCACCCAGGATAACCTGGTTGACTTCAACGCCGCAAAGATGGTCGCCCTGCGCGACATAATCGACGCCCCGATATGGCCGGGCGCTCCCGTCGGGTTCATGACGCAATCTCAGGACCGTTCCCAGTCTGTCACCATGACGGCTATGCACGCCGCCCTTGCCCTCACGCTGGGTTCCAGCGCCGTGACCATAGCCTCGTCTGACGAGGCCTACGCCGGCGGGCCCATCTCAGCCCAATCCCGGGTGGACACCCTCAAGGCTACAGCCGGGGCCCTCAGATTCATGGGCAGCGCCAAGATCGAGGCCACCGGCAAGTGCTTCGAAATGGCGCTTCACCTGCGTTCAGGTATCATGGAGGTCCTGGATAGGATCCTGGACCGCAAAGACTTCGTCGCGTCGCTGTACGAGGGGATCCTCGGGGACCGCGAGGACGGGGCCTACCCCGGGCGCGCGGGAAGGGATACGGTGAGGCCCCGCACCGGGCTGGAGCGGGCATGCGCCACGTTGTCGGAATAGCGGGGACCGCCAAAAACACAGGCAAGACTACCACTCTGCAGGCTGTGGCCAGGCACCTGCGGGCGGAGGGGCGAAGCGTATTCCTCACCAGCATCGGTTACGACGGGGAGGACCTTGACAACCTGACCGGGCTCCCCAAACCCAAGGTCACGGTGGACGAAGGAGATCGGGTCGCTACCGCGCTCCCGCTTTTTGAGGTCGCGTCCGCGCGGTTCACCGGTCTTACGTTTACCGGCGCGAACTGCGCTTTGGGTCCTGTCTACTCCGGGTGCGCGGTGACACCGGGGAAGGTCGTAGTGGCGGGCCCTGCCAGCACGCAGGATGTCGCGACCATTTTGAGCACAGTGCCTTCAGACTGCGTGGCGCTGCTTGACGGAGCGCTGTCGAGACTCGCGCCTATGTCATTGGCTACAGAGATCGTGATCGCCACCGGCGCCGCTCGCAACGAGGACCCGCATTATCTCGCCAGGGAGCTTGCCGGCATCGCCTGCGTCATGTCCCTGCCCGGCCTGGCCGGCGCAGGGACGACCGCCATACGAGTCCCCGGCGGGCTCTTCGCCGAGGGCTCTGAGAAGGTTCTCACCGCCCTGCTCGAGACCCAAGTTATCCCCCGAGGGCTCCCGGCATCCGGACCGGCCTTGCGGGTGGCTATCGAGGGACCGGTGAACCCGAACCTGCTTATGAACGTCTTGAGGTCGGTGGAGCGGATGAGTCTTCGATTCAGTTTCGTCGCATCTCACCCCGTTGACCTGCTGCTGTCGGGAGACCACACTGTTTGGCCGACGGTCTTTGCCGAGGCGGCCAAGGGCGGGCACGGTCTGTTCGTGCGCAGGCCCGCCTCACTGTTGGGGTTCACGGTCAGCCCCTACGTCCCCCGTTTCGACCCCCGCGGAGGCGGCTATTCGGCACACATCCTGCCTGCCCGCCCGTTCCTTGAAGCCGTGAGAGCGGGCGTGAGCGTGAATTGCACCGATATCGTGTTGGAAGGCCCGGACATCCTCGAATCGTGGCTCCGCTCCCTCACGTTTGCTCTCGTTCCCGTGAACGTGTAATCTCTATACGACATGCGAAATCGGAGTATAGGTGATACCATGCTCATCCTCGGCATTGATACGTCGTGCGACGACACTTCCTGCGCCGTGGTTGAAGACGGCCGCAAGGTCCTATCTAGCGTGGTGTCGTCCCAGGTTGACCTGCACGCCAGGTACGGCGGGGTGGTCCCCGAGATCGCCTCGCGCAAGCACCTGGAGGTGATGGCGCCAGTCACGGCAGAAGCCCTGTCGGTGGCGGGCGTCCGGCTTTCCGATGTGAGCGCCGTGGCTGTCACCGAGGGTCCCGGCTTGCTTGGGTCTCTCCTGGTGGGGCTGTGCTTTGGCAAGAGCCTGGCGTACTCTCTCGGCGTTCCCCTGGTCGGCGTCCACCACTTAGAAGGGCACATCATGGCCAATTTCCTGAGAGAGGACATTCCCGAGTTCCCCCTTTTGAACCTGGTGGTGTCCGGAGGGCATTCCGACCTCATCCTGATGAGAGACTTCGGGTCGTATGAGCTCTTGGGGGAAACCCGCGACGACGCCGCCGGGGAGATATTCGACAAGGTGGCCCGCGAGATGGGACTGCCCTTTCCGGGCGGGCCCCATCTAGACAAGGCCGCTGACCGCGGCGACCCGACTCACGTCGAGTTCACGCACCCCAAGATTGAGGGCGGAAAGCTCGATTTCAGCTTCTCGGGCATGAAGACCCGGGCTTTGCAGGCTCTAAATGCGTCGCGCCAAGCGGACGGGTCTATCCCCGCTGCGGCTGTGGAAGGCATTTCGGCTAGCCTGCGCAGCGCCGTGGTCAGGGACCTCCTATACCATATACCCGTACTGCTGAGGGATACTGGAGCCAGGGGATTCGCGGTCTCGGGCGGAGTCGCGGCCAACAGCCTTCTCCGCAGAGAGGCCGCGCGCATGTCTTCCGGCGTAGGGGTCCCTTTGTACATACCGCCCAAGGAACTGTGCACCGACAACGGGGCCATGATAGCCGCCGCCGGCTTCCGGCGCCTCATGGCAGGCAAGACCGCCGGTCCCTACCTGAATGCAGAGGCCGGGTTGGAATTGGCAGACACTATGTGAAAGGGCGGCTGCGATTTGCCCGAAGAAAAGAGCCCTGAAACGGGCCCGTCTATTGAGGCATTGCTGTATCAAGCCCAAAAGGACGGGATCCTACCCATAACTTCTGAATGCGACATGGGTTGCGTCTTTTGCTCAAACCACTTCAACCCGCCGGGTTGCGAGGTCAGGACCATCGGCCGGCGGAGCCTTGAGGAGATCAAGGAGTCGCTGCCCTGGCTGCAGGCAGCCCCTGGTCCCGTGGTCATAGGCGAGTCCGTGACCAGGATCAACGAAGGCGAGCCGCTGACACACCCGGACTTCGGCCCAATCCTGCGGCTTGTCAGGGAAGTCTATCCGCAAAGGTCAATCCATGTGACCACCAGCGGCGCCCTGCTGACGCCCGACTTGACCTCGCTTTTGTCTTCACTGGGTGTCGAATTGATGGTGTCGCTCAACACGGTGGGCAAGCGGCGTGAGGTCATGGGGGATACCGACCCGGAGCGGACTCTCGAGAACGTGAGGGCGCTGGGGGGAAAAGTCCAGTTCGACGGGAGCATCGTGGCTTTGCCCTTCATGACCGGCTGGGACGACCTTAGGGAAACAGCGAAGTTCCTGCGTGGCGCGGGCGCATCCACCATCCGCCTGCTCCTGCCGGGGTTCTCGTCCCGGCACCCTCTGTACAAGAAGATGCCGAAAGACACCTGGCGGGAAGTCAAAGACTTCTCGGCCGACCTCGCCCGCGACCTGGATATCCCCGTGCTGTTCGAGCCTCCCGGGCTCAAGGACACCCTTCCGGTCGTCGAGTACGTGCAAAGGGAGTCGCCTGCAGCAAAAGCCGGCATCCTTCCCGGCGACCTCATAGACCAGGTAGCAGGCAAGGAGACGTTCTCAAGGAAGGACGCTTTCCTGTCCTGCCGCATGAAAGAAAACCCTTCCGTGACCATCGACCGCAATGGCGTCCAGATAGGCGTCGTGTTGAAGAAGGGCTGGAACCAATCGCCCGGATTTGTGATGTACGAAGACCTGGACCGACAGGCCTACCTCAACTGGGAGAGGTCTTCCCAGGTGCGCAAGGGGAGAGAGGTGCTCGTGCTTACATCAGCCCTCGCCAAGCCGGTCATCGAGCATATGCTTTCGCAGCGCGAGCTCCAAGCTAAAGTCGTAGCGGTTAGATCGCGGTTCTTCGGCGGCAATATCCAGGCCTGCGGGCTTCTGACCGTGAGCGATTTTTGGTCCGCGTACGAAAACGCGGTCGGCGAAGGTTATTCGCCGGTCGAAGTCACCCTGCCCCGTATCGCGTTCGACCCTTGGGGAAGAGACCTGGAGGGCGTCCACTACAGGGCTTTCGGCGAGAAGTGCCATTTGCCTGTTATCCTGGCCGGGTGACGACGTCCTCGGATTAGGAAGGATAACTCCCAGGAATCAAAGAATGATTTCCTAGTACTGGTAAGGGTTCGGTTCGGAACGGGAGGTGCCAAAAAACGAGTTTCAACGCTAAGGAGTTCCTCAAAAAGGCGTCCATGGCTCACGGGCCCAGTGGATACGAGTTCATGAGCGCGGCCACAGTGGCCGAGGAAGCCATGGTTGGCCTTGTCGACGAGATAAGGCACGATACCCTCGGCAGCGTCATTGGGTTCAAGAAGGGCGACGGCCCGGGAATTCGGCCAAAGGTCATGCTGGCAGGTCACATGGACGAGATAGGTCTCATGGTGACAAAGATCGAGGAGAAGGGGTTCCTCCGGTTTATGCGGATAGGAGGTGTCGACCCCCGCATCCTGCCTGGACATGAGGTCATCGTGTATGGAAAACGGGCGCTCACAGGGTTGATCGGAGTCAAGCCGCCCCACCTCACCCCGCCTCACGAGGCCA
The DNA here is from genome assembly GCA_040880305.1 of Bacillota bacterium. Lineage (GTDB taxonomy): Bacteria > Bacillota > Sulfobacillia > Fermentithermobacillales > Fermentithermobacillaceae > JBBDIP01. The sequence goes on along the minus strand of JBBDIP010000021.1, from coordinate 18,395 downwards.
GCAAGGCTCAGAAGATGGAGGACCTCGCCATCGACCTTGGCATGCCGGAGGACGAAGTCCGCAAGGCCGTCACCGTGGGCGACATCGTGACGTTCAAACGCCAGGTGACCGAGCTTATGGGCGATGCCCTATCGGGCAAGTCCATGGATGACAGGGCGGGAGTCGCGGTGATCTTGGTAGCCATGGATGAGTTAGCCAAGTATAAGTGCCCCTCCGATGTATATGCCGTCGCTACAGTCCAGGAGGAGACCGGATTCGGTGGCGGGATCGCGACTACCTATGGCATCGCGCCGGATATCGGCATCGCCATCGACGTCTGCCACGCCGAGACCCCCGGGGTACCCGAGTGGCGCACCGCAGTCCTCGGCAAGGGGCCGGTAATCGCCCTCGGCGGCAATATCCACCCAAAGATCTATGCGGCGCTTGACAAAGCGGCCAAGGACCTGGGGATGACCCCGCAGCTGGAGCCCGCTCCCGGGGCGACCGGAACCGACGCTTGGCCAATGCAGATGAGCAGGTCGGGCGTCGCAACTGGCCTTATCTCGATCCCGCTGCGCTACATGCACACATCGGTCGAGACCCTGTCGGTGGGCGATGTTGAGAAGTCGGGCAAGCTCCTGGCAAAGTTCATCGCCTCTGTCGACGCCGCTTTCGTGAAGGAGCTGACGACATGGAGCTGAGAGATTTCACTGCTCTAGCCGGCGTCGCCGGCAACGAGAAAGAAGTCAGGGACGCTATCATGAAGGAGCTTTCCTCCATGGGAGTCCAATTCGAGACCGACGTTATGGGCAACGTCATAGCCAACAAGGGCGCTAAAGGACCCAAAGTCTTGGTGGACGCCCATATGGATGAGGTCGGCCTAATGGTGGTGTTCATCGAGAAAAGCGGGTTCCTGCGCTTCGCTTCTATCGGTGTGCCCGCGTCGGTGCTGGTATCCAAGAGGGTGTACATAGGCAAAGACAAAGTGCCTGGGGTGATCGGCGCCAAGGCCATTCATCTCCAGCAGCCGAAGGAACGGGAGACAGTAATCCCGATCGATCAGCTTTTCATAGACATCGGCGCGAAGTCGGCTGAGGAAGCAGGCAAGAAGGTCAAGGTCGGCGACTACGCCGTGTTCGACACCGAGTTTGAGGAGCTCTCGCCCGGCATCTTCAAAGCCAAGGCGTTCGACGACCGCGCCGGCTGCATGCTCCTGTTCGAGGCGCTCAAGCAGGACTGGGAGAGCATCCAGCTGCACGCGGTTTTCGCAACGCAGGAGGAGGTCGGGATTCGCGGGGCTAGGATTGCGGCCCACAGGGTCGCTCCCGACATGGGGATCGCGTTGGAGGGGACCGTCTGCGCCGATATCCCGCTGGCCGATAAGGACTCGTACGCCACGGTCCTGGGCGGCGGGGCAGTCATATCCGTCATGGACAGAGGCACCATACCTACCAGGTCAATGGTCGACCAGTTGGTGAACCTCGCCAAGCAGAACAACATCTCTTACCAGTTTAGGGAGGCAACATCGGGCGGCAACGACGCCGGCGCCATCCAGGCCGCTCAGGCGGGCTGTCCCGTCGCTTCCATATCAGTCCCCTGCCGCTACATCCATACGCCCTTCGCGGTCATGTCCCAACACGACTTTGACGCCGCGAAGGCCCTGCTCATCGCATTCTTGAAGAGCGTTGAAGGAGGTTTCAGACCGTGAAGGACCTGATAAAGAAGCTTACTGAGGCATTTGGGCCGTCCGGGGCCGAGGACTCGGTCCGCGAGGTCATAAGAAAAGAAGTCCAGCCCTACGTGGATGAGATAAGGGTTGACGCGCTTGGGAACCTCATCGCCCACAAGAAGGGCAATGGCGGCAAGAAAGTGATCCTCGACGGCCACATGGATGAGATTGGTCTCATGGTCACCCACATTGACGACAACGGGTTCCTCCGGTTTGGGACCATCGGCGGCGTGAACCCCTACGCCTCTTTGGCGCAGCGCGTCGTGTTTGGCAACGGTACTGTGGGAGTCATCGGCAACGAGCGCGTCGACGAGCCAAAGGACATGAGGATGGAGAAGCTCTTCATCGACATCGGCGCCGCCAATAAGAAGGAAGCCGAGGCCAAGGTCCGGGTGGGCGATAGCTGCGCGTTCCTTCAGCCCTTCGTGGACATGGGCGACAGAGTGGTGGCCAAAGCCATGGACGACAGGGTCGCCTGCGCCTGTATCATCGAGGCTCTCAAAGGCCTTAAGACCAGCCACGACATCTATGCCGTGTTCTCAACGCAGGAGGAGGTCGGCTTGCGCGGCGCTCGCGCCGCGGCTTTCGGCATCGAGCCCGATCTGGGCATCGCTCTGGACGTCACCCCGACGGGCGATACGCCCAAGGGTCGCAACGCCAACGTTTCTCTGGGGAAGGGCGCAGCCATAAAGGCTATGGACCGCAGCCTTATCTGCACCCCGGCGCTCAAGAACTACATGGTGAAGCTGGCCGAAGAGAAGGGGATCAAGTACCAGATAGAGGTGCTCGACATGGGCGGCACCGACGCCGGCGCAATCCAGATGACTAAGGCCGGCATCCCGGCGGGCGTCATCTCTATACCTTGCCGCCACGTCCACAGCCCGTGCGAGATGGTGGACATGAACGATTACCAGGACTGCGTCAAACTCGCCAAGGCCCTCTGCGAGAGCCCCCTGGCGTTTTAGGAGAGTCAAGCAGTGAAGGGGGAGGCCGGAATTTGCTAGTTGAACTCGAGAGGATCCTAGGGCTCGCGCAGAAGCTGGGCGCCGAGTACGCCGACGTCCGGTACGTCTCGTTGACCCAGGAACCCGTCAGTCTAACCAGCGACGGGGCGGCGCAGACGTCCATCTCCAAGAGCGCCGGCCTGGGACTGCGCGTCCTGGTCGACGGGGCGTGGGGGTTCTGCGCCACTCCATATCTTGACCCGCGGAGTCTCGAGAAGACTGCCGACGAGGCCGTCAAGATCGCCTCCGCTTCGGCTTTGTACAAGATAGGGGACGGCGTTTCGCTGTCCCCTCTTGAGCCGCGCAAAGCGCGCTGGCAGACCCCGCACAGGATAGATCCGCTTACGGTCAAGGTTGAAGATAAGGTGGCCTTGCTTTCCGGAGTCATATCTGCGGCGAAAAAGGTGCCTGGTGTTACCCGTGCCAACGCATCCATCATGAGTTACCGCGAGGACAAGGAGTTCATGTCCACCGACGGTCGCCAGATCGAGCAGACTTCGATCCACTCCGGCGCTTCGCTGACGGTCACGGCCAGAGGAGAAGGCGACTTGCAGTCCAGGTCGTTCTCTGATTACGTCGATGGCGGGTACGAGTTCATTGAAGGGCTGGACCTCGAGACCAAAGCGGAGATTTTGGGCAAGGAAGCCGTGCAGCTCCTGAAGGCCCCCCAGTGCCCCGCGACGGTTACCGACTTGGTGATGGGCGGTTCAATGGTTGCGCTCCAGATCCACGAGTCCTGCGGCCATCCCGTTGAGCTCGACCGGGTGATGGGGCAGGAGGCCACCTTTGCAGGCACATCGTTCCTCACGCCCGATAAGAAGGGGACATTCAGGTACGGTTCGCCGCAGGTCCACATAGTGGCCGACGCCACCGCCCGAGGCGGGCTAGGGTCCTTCGGCTTCGACGACGAGGGTGTGGAAGCTCAGCGCACCGACCTTATCGTCGACGGCATCTTCAAGGACTACCTCACATCCAGAGAATTGGCGCCCATGTTCGACCAGGAGTCCAACGGGACAATGAGGGCCGTGGGCTGGCAGAACATCCCACTGGTCCGCATGACTAATATCAACCTGGAGCCCGGCGACTGGACTCTCGATGAGATCATCAAGGACACCAAAGAGGGGATCTTCGTCGATGAGCCCAAAAGCTGGAGCCTGGACGACAAGAGGTTGAACTTCCACTTCGGACAGGAGATGGCCTACGAGATCAAAGATGGGTCTCTCGGCAGGATGCTGAAGAACTCGGCTCACACCGGCATCACCCCGGAGTTTTGGAATTCATGCGACGCGGTCGCCCGGCGCGACCAGTGGCACATCTGGGGGACCCCAGGATGCGCCAAGGGCGAGCCGGTCCAAGTGATCCATGTTGGGCACGGAGCGGCGCCTGCCAGGTTCCGCAAGGTGAAAGTAGGTGTGGGACATTGATCGGAAAAGACGATGCCCTGAAGGTCCTGGAGAAGGTAGTCTCGTACGCCAAAACCTTCGAGGCGTCGGCCGCCCTTCGGGCTGAGGACCTCTCCTTGACCAGGTACTACCGCAACCACATTCACCAGAACCTGCGGCGGCACAACCAGACAATGACCGTGCGCGTTGTGAAGGGCAAGCGGTCGGGTGTCGCGTCGACCAACCTCCTGGATGATGGCTCCCTGAGATGGGCCGTCCAGTCGGCATTCGAGAACATGGAGACTGCGGGGGAGGACAAAGACTTCCCCGGGCTCCCCAGGCCCGAGCCCTTGCGGGATATCCAGACATACTTGCCGTCTACTGCCAACCTGAAGCCGAAGGACCGGGCCGAGGCGTGTGGCGTCGTGATTTCGCTGGCCAAGGATAAGGGCCTCATGGCCGCCGGCACCTACTCCACTGCAGTGCACGAGGTGGCGGTAGCTAACACTTCGGGCGTGCGCGCCTACAACGCCTCGACCGAGGCCTTTTTCCGCACCATAGTAGAGTCCGGCGACAACACCGGTTACGCCGACCGCCTGACCAGGGACTTGCGCGAGATCGACTACCGGACTGTTGGAGAAGAGGCTCTAGCCAAGGCAACACTCTTTCCCGAGGCCATCGACCTGCCGCCGGGCCGGTACGACACTATCTTCGAGGAGTACGCGCTCGCCGACCTGATCAGATTCCTGGGAAACATCGCCTTTGGGGCCGAAGCCAAACAGCAAGGCAGGAGCTTCATGGCCCACCGCATGGGCGAGAAGGTCATGGGAGACAACGTGACCATGTGGGACGACGGCCTCGACACCCGAGGGTTGGCGGTTCCTTTTGACTCCGAGGGCATGGCTAGAAAGAAGGTCGTCTTCATCGAGAATGGCGTGGCCAAGGGAGTCGTCTACGACACGCGGACCGCGGCCAAGGATGGCGTCCGGAGCACCGGCCACAGCCCGGGGGGCGAGCGGTTCCGGTCAGGTCCTATGCCCGGCAACATGTTCCTGGGTACGGGGGATTCTACCAGGGAAGATATGATCAAGTCCACCAAGCGCGGCCTCTTGGTCACCCGTTTCCACTATACCCACTGCCCGGAGCCCATGCGCGTGGTAGCCACCGGCACCACCAGGGACGGCACTTTCCTGGTCGAGGACGGGCAGATAGTCGCACGGGTCAAGAACCTTCGCTTTACCGAGTCTATGGTCGACGCTTTCGGCAGGGTGGAGGCTATATCCAAGACGGCTCGCATCACCCGTGACTGGTGGAGCACCTTCAACTCGGTGTTGCCGTGCGTGAAGATCAGAGAATTTACGTTTACCGGGGCGACTTCGTTTTAGGTAAAATGCCTGTTCTTATCTAGGCATTTTGCCAGCCAGCGCAAGCAAGACGAAGTCTTGCGAGAGCGCATTTCTGATATCGCAGGCGAGAAATGTCTCGCCGCCGCGCGCCAGCATCGCGGAGCAATACTGACCGTTACTCCGTCTGACGTGGTGAGAATCTGATACTGCAGGATCCGAACGGTCAACACCTGACCATTTCGGGGGAATCCCTTCTCGTCACTCCAATAATAATGAGTCACCCCCGGCGCAACACTAAGCCGGGGGTGCGTTATGAAGAGGCTGAGTCTACTTGTGACGGGGTTGCTTGTGGTGGCGATGCTGGCGGTGTTTGCCTGGTACAGCAGTCCCGATGCCCGGCAAAGCAGGGCTGTTCAGCCATCAAAGCTTGCGGGGGGCTCGGAGAGGGACACCCGCAACATAGGTGAACTCGACCTTGAGAGGCTCTACCCCAATATCATCCTTCGGACAGGCAAGAACGTAGGAAAACTGGTGTGCCTCACGTTCGACGATGGGCCTGACAAGACCTATACCCCAACGGTGCTGGACATCCTGAAGGAGAAAGACGTCAAGGCGACCTTCTTCCTCATAGGCAAGAGGGTCCAGGAAGATCCCGCGATCGTCAAACGAATCGCTGACGAGGGCCATCTGATCGGCAACCATACCTACAGCCACGCAGACTTGGACAAGGCGAGCCCCGAAGTGGAGCAGGAATTGTCGAAGATGGAGGCTACCTTAAAGCCGCTGGGTCTTTCCGGCAACGCGCTTTTTCGCCCTGCGTACGGCGCCGCGAACCCGTCTTTGGTGGAGCAGGTGTCCAACCTGGGGTACAAGATAGCCATGTGGTCGGTGGACTCGCTGGACTGGCGTGGTCTTTCCAGCGCAGAGGTCTTTCGCAACGTCAATAACAACATTGTGCCTGGGGCGGTCATCTTGCAGCACAGCGCGGGAGGGCCCGGCGAGGATCTGTCGGGGTCGGTAGCCGCTCTTCCGCAGATCATCGACGACCTACAGGCGCGCGGCTACCGCTTTGTCACAATGAGCGAGATGTTCAGACTCACACAGCCGGATCCGTAGCGGTGAAATCGCCGCTATCGCTAAGACTCTGCCCTAACAATCTGAAGCAGAATGTCTCCCGCAACGGCTACGCCGTTGCTTGCGACGCGGCAAGAGCTCCGCTAACGCTCTGCTCTTGCCTAGGGCGTGAAGTACCTTTGGACTGCTTTGAGCACCCCCGCGGCCGCTTTGTCCCATGTAGCGGGCTGGCGCAGGTAGCCTTCCTCCCGCGGGTTCGAGATGAACATGATCTCGATCAGCACCGCAGGCGACGAACTCTCTCTGACCACGTAGAGGTCCGAATCCTTGATGCCGTGGTCCTGGGTGTCGATGGCTTTTGTAAGCTCTTGAAGGGCCAGCGCTGCGAACCTCTTGGACTCGGCGGAGTTCAGGGTATCGCCGCAGACGTATAGCGTGGTGCCCGCGACGCTCCTATCGCCGTTGTAGTCATTGTGGACGGATATGAACAGATCGGCACCCGATGACCAGCCTGCTCTCCTCGCCAGCGATCCCCCGTACTGGTTGGGGTCGGGGATCCAATTGGGGGGTGCCTCGCTGGGCGCGAATAGGCCGTTGCGTGTCAACACCGCGTCGGCCCCCGCCTGCTTCAGAAGGTCGGCAAGCCTACGGGCGATCTCCCAATTGACGTTCCTCTCCGATAGGCCCGTGGGACCGATGGCGCCCGGGTCGTCGGTCTCGTGTCCCGGATCAACGACGATTCGCTTGCCGGCGAGGCCCGGCGCCGTAAAATGCGCTTCGATGTTGTTGCCAACCTTCTTGAGCAGGTACGGTGCTTCGCCGGCGGTCGTCAAGACCACGTCTGTGCTGCCCGCCGTGGACTGGACGGCTACCGAGCGTATGATCTGCCCCTGCGCCGGGATGCCGGCCGGGATCCCTGACCCGTTGTAAGATGCGCCGGGAAGGAAGAACGTTACTGAGTTGCCGTTGCGGATTACGTCGGGCATCGCGTAGCCCAGGGTGCTTATGGTGAGGATCTCGCCCGTGCCGTTGGTTTTCACGTCGACCGAGGTTACGGCAGGCTTGAACTCAAGCACCACTTTCCCCGCCACGTTGGTCTTCACGGTGTACGTCGCTTTGTCCTGGAGAGAGAGCGTGACATCGCTGGCTGAGACCTTGAGCCCGCCGAACTCAAAGGAGTTCACAGGGAGGCTGGCGGTCGCGTTGAAGAAGGATGACGTGCTTACCAGGACTGACTTGCTGTCGGCTCCGGGAATAACCAGGGCGTTGGCAAAAGGCCCGGTCACGGTCAGGGTCCGGCACCCGCTTCCAGCCTCAGCCGTCACCGAGAACATTGCCGCCCCGGAGTTGCTGACGCCGCTGGTCAGCCAAGACGCCACCCAGCCGGTTACTCCCTGGGGAGACACGGCCTTGATCCAGTCGCTATGGCTCTCGATCACTCTTAGGACGTCGCCGTTCTGCAGCATCGCAACTACCGGGAAGCTTGTCCCCATGCCGGACCTGAAGTTGACGTCGGAGTGGGTCACGGTGACTGTAGGATATTTGCCGATAGTCCAGGCGGATTCAGAAACGCTGAGGGATATCGAAGGGTCTTTTGAGGACGCTACGCGGGCCTCAGGCCCGTATACCCAGCCTCTGGATCCGCCCGTCAATTCCACTACCACCCAACCATCCTGGCAATCTATTAGCTTGGCAGACTCGCCCCTGTTGAGGCGACCAATCGCCACCGAGCCTCTCACAGGGCTTTGTGTCACGTTGATTCGGTCTTTAGTCGGGTACACCAGGAGGTCCCCCGCCTGGTAGTTGACCGGGGACGGCAAGGAAGGTCCACCCGCCTCGGTTTCGAGCAGCACCAAACCTTCGGAGACCCAGGCGGAGTCACCGCCGGGGAGTGAGACCCTAATCCACATCCCCCTCTTTGCCTCCGCGGGATAGGTATTGCCCTTCTGCGTGACCGATTTGACGCGGAACTCGGTGCCGGGTCCTTCGCGCAGGTTGACATCGGTGTGCGTGATTCTGGCAGACACGCCTGCGGACCGCAGGTCGATATCGACGAGCCACCCGGCTATCCAGCCTTCGCGGCCCTGAAACTTGATTTTTGCCCAGTTGTTCTGGAAACTAAGCAAATCGAGGGGGGCTCCCTGGCTGACCGAGCCCAGGATCTCGGACGTAGCGTTGGGTTCAGCGCGCACATTGCACACGTCGCCCAGCACCATGGCCCTAAAGCCCTGGAACCCGGCAGCTATTGGCTGAGGGGCGGCAAACGCGATGGGGCTGACGAGCCCGCTGCTACTGATAATTGCCGCCGTGAGCGGCAGAATAAGTGCTTTCTTGTATATTCCCTTCAACCTCTTCACCCCGGTTTCCCCTGCTCTAGCAGAAGGTTTCTATCTTATGGACGAGTTTCCTGCACATGTGTTCCGTTCCAGCGCAGTTCGACACTTCCATTAAGACATACATCGACACCGGGAGAAGTTTATTGGCGAATCATTACAGCTGCTTCTTCCTATAGTCCTCTATCGCCTCGTGCAGCGCATCAGCAGCAAGGTTGGAGCAATGGAGCTTCTGAACGGGGAGTCCGCCCAGAGCCTCCGCCACCGCTCTATTGGAGACCTGCATGGCCTCATCCAGGGAAAGCCCTTTCACAAGTTCCGTGACCATTGAGCTGGTGGCTATGGCCGCGCCGCATCCGAAGGTCTTGAATTTGATGTCGTCAATCTTGTCGTCTTTGACCTTGATGGTGATCCGCATGACGTCGCCGCAAACAGGGTTTCCGACCTGACCGGCTCCGTCGGGGTTCTCGACCTCTCCCACGTTCCTTGGGTGGAAGAAGTGGTCCATCACTTTGTCGTTGTACATGGCCTACGCCGCCTTCCTACGCCTTGCCGAATACCGACATCTCTCGGAGTCTTTTAACGATTGGCGGGAGCATCTTCACCACGTAGTCGACATCCGCCTCAGCGGTGGAGCTCCCCAGCGTCATCCGCAATGACCCGTGGGCCACCTCGTGGGTGAGGCCCATGGCCAGGAGGACGTGGGACGGTTCCAGCGACCCTGAAGTGCAGGCGGACCCCGATGACGCCCCTATCCCCAGGAGGTCCAGGTTCAGCAGCATCGACTCGCCTTCCACGTACTTCACGCTGATATTGACGTTGTGGGGCAGCCGCATGGTCGGGTGGCCGTTCAGGATGCTGTCGGGGACGCTGGTCAGGATACCATTGATCATCCTGTCACGCAGGGCGGTAAGCCTCGCAGACTCCTCAGGCAGTTCCTTCTCAGCCAGGTAGCAGGCCTCGCCGAAACCAACGATGCCCGTGACGTTCTCGGTCCCCGCCCGCAGGCCACGCTCGTGGGCCCCGCCAGTGGCCAAAGGCGCGACGCGGGTGCCTTTGCGCAGGTAGAGAGCGCCGACTCCTTTGGGGCCGTACATCTTGTGGCCGGACAGGGTAAGCAAGTCCACGTTCAGGTCGTTGATGTTGATCGGGAGCTTGCCCCCGCTCTGCACCGCGTCTGTGTGGAAGAGGATCCCCTTTTCCTTGGCTATCTTACCGATCTCGGCGACCGGTTCGATTGTGCCTACCTCGTTCTGCCCGTGCATGACGGAAATAAGTATGGTTTGCGGCGTTATGGCGGCCCTGACCTCTTTGGGGTCGACCATCCCGTACCGGTCGCAGCCGACGTAGGTGACCTGGAAGCCTTCTTTCTCAAGCACCTCGCACGTGTGGAGGACGGCGTGGTGCTCGATCTTGCTGGTCACAATATGGTTACCCTTTGACCTATAGGCGTGAGCGACGCCCCGGACTGCCAAGTTGTCGGCCTCGGTGCCGCCCGACGTGAATATGATCTCCCGCGCCTCGGCCCCGATGAGGTGAGCCACCCTTTCCCGGCCTAGGTCCACGCCCAATCGCCCTTCTCTTCCCCAACGGTGGATGCTTGACGCGTTCCCGAACGCCGCCGAGAAATAAGGCATCATGACCGCCAGGACCTCCGCCCTGACGGGAGTAGTCGCAGAGTGGTCCAAGTAGACGCGCCGCATTTCGACGGCTGTTTCCTCGCTCATATCGTCATTCCCCTTTCCGTGGCACGAAGGCAACGGCGATTTCGCCTGATAGCAAGTCTTGAAGGGTTATCGAGTCCAGGACTCCGTCGATAGCCTGGCCAACCTGCTGCCAGACGCGTCTCGCGCGGCAGTCGTCGGGGCAGGAGTCCATGTGTGATGGATCACCCACGCACTTCACGGGTACTGTCGGGCCTTCGACGGCCCGGATGATCTCGCCGACGGTTACCTCTTTCGGCTGCTTGGATAGAGTGTAGCCCCCGCCGAACCCCTTCCGTCCGGACACCAGCCCCGCGACACGCAGAGGTCTGATGATCTGCTCCAGGTAACCCTGGGAGATCTTCTGAACGGTGGAGATGTTGGCTAGGGAAGAGAAGGCCGCTCCCGACCGCGCCACCTCGTACATGAGCAGGACGGCGTAGTGTCCCCTTGTCGATAGCCTGAAGGGCATTTGCTCTACCTCCCCCGCACGCCGGATCTATTCCTATTATTATACTAGGAATATCGGGAGTCAATGAGCGCTACACGTTTTGCGAAGCCCCTAAGAGGAGGTATTATAACTGGGTGGATAGAAAGCAACCGTACATCTGACAGTATGTGGGGGATGCACAGTGGGAGTAGACGAGAAGGCCTTGGACGAGATCATTTTACGACTTGAGAAAGAGGTCGCGTCACGCCCGAAGGACATGGGCATCCGCCTACAGCTGGCGCTCTCTTACATGAAAAGGGCGCGCAGAGACGAGGCAATCCGCGAGCTGGGCGCCGTTATCTCCCAGGAAAAGAAGAGCGTTGAGGCCCATTACTACCTGGGGATCGTTTACGCCGACGCCGGCGATGCGGATAAAGCTCAAGAGAGTTTTGAGAAGGCCGTTGCATTGGACCGCAAGCATGGGCCGTCCCACTACTTCCTCGGGAAGATCATGGCCATGCGGGGCAACATTGATGCAGCCATCAATGAAACCGAGAAAGCCGTGGAGTCGACGCCAGGCAACGCGATGGCCCATTCCCAGTTGGGAGAGCTGTACATAGCCAAGGGCAGGGCGGCCGACGCCGGCGTGCACTGGCAGAAGGTGCTTGAGATAGACCCGTCCAACCTCCAGGCCCTTCACAACCTTGGGGCCCTCTACACCGACTCCCAGCAATACGACAAGGCGGTGGATTTCCTTACCCGCGCCGAGCATTTGGGCTCCGAGAACCCCGGCCTCTACTACAACCTGGGGATCTGCTATTACGTCACAAAACGGCTGGATAAGTCGCTTGCCGCCCTTAAGAAGGCCACAGACCGGGAGCCCGAAAACCTGGTAACCCTAACAACGCTGGGCGAGGTATACGCCGCGTCGGGCGATGTTGAGAAGGCTATCGAGGTCTGGGACCAGGCTTTGGCACTGAAGCCTGATTCCGTGTTCCCGACCTACAACCTGGGATTGGCCTTCTTCCAAAAGGGCCAAAGGGAAGAAGCGGTCAAGCTTTGGGAGAAGTGTCTGACGTTCGATCCGACCTACGTCCCTGCGTACCGAAACTTGGCTACTGCAGCCGTGATTGCTGGGGACCTAGGCGGGGCGATCGCGCGCTGGGAGGCGCTGGCCACCATCATGCCGGGCAGTCCTGAACCCGGCCTATCTCTGGGGGACCTATGCTTCCGAAATGGAGAATACGATAAGGCTGAGGTCTACGTGGCCGATTTGACCGCCAAATTGGCAGAGGCCCAGGATCAGGCAGCGCTCCGAGAGATTAGGTCCAGCGTGGAGCTCTTGTTCGGTACGATACTGATCGCCAAGGGGAAGGCCCGAGACGGCGTCGCCCACTGGGCAAAGTCGATGGAGGTAGATCCCAACTTCGCCCTGGCCAACGGCACCTTTATCTCCAGGTCTATCTGGGGCGAACTGGTTGAGCAGGCCAAGGCTGCCGCCAAGACAGAGGAGCAGCGCAAGGCCGCGGGTCTAGTAGGGAGCCTGGTCAAAGAAGAGACCAAGCCGCCGGCTTCGTCGAAGGGGGCAGGCGCGACTCCAGCGGGTGAGCGCAGCGAGAAGAAGGGGGGCCTCCCGTGGTTTTCCCGGGCAAAGAAGTAAGGCCGTCTTTCAACTTCACCTCGGTTGAGGTCCTTGCCCTCATCGGCCCCAGCGGCACGGGTAAGTCACACCGCGCGATGACCATCGCGCAGGAGCGGCAATGCGACGCCATCATCGACGACGGCCTCTTGATCGCAGGTTCCAGGATTGCGGCCGGTAGGTCGGCCAAACGCGAGGAGACCAAGACGGCAGCCATCCGCCGCGCGATATTCTCGGCTCCCGGGCATGTTCTTGAGGTCCGAGAAGGTATCATGCAGCTTTCTCCCGCCCGGATCCTCATCCTCGGCACTTCCACGACAATGGTCATGCGCATCGTGTCCCGCCTGGGGTTGCCCGAGCCCAGGGAGTTTATGAGCATTCATGACTTTGCCACACCCGAGGAGATCGACCACGCCCTGTGGCAACGTCGACAGGAAGGCAAGCATGTGATCCCCGCGCCTGCATTCGAGGTCAAAAAGACATTCTCAGGATACCTAGTCGATCCCCTGAAGGCGCTGGCTCGTTCACGCGAGCAGCGTTACGGGACGCAGGAGAGGTCGGTGGTCCGGCCGACATACAGTTACTTCGGCAGGTTCTACATATCGGACGCAGTTGTAATGCAGATAGCCCAGCGAATTTGCGGGGAAGTGCCCGGCGTCTCGCGAGTGCTCAAAATCCTGGTGTTGGCCGTTGGGGAGGGCACTATCCTGGACGTGGAGCTGGTCCTGCACTACGGCGTCAAGGTCTTCGAGGTCATGCAGTCGGTGCAACGAAACCTTAAAGACAAGCTGGAATTCCTCACCGGTATCTACCTCGAACGGGTCGATATCTCCACCAAGAAGATCAGCCTGGAATAAACTTACAGAAGGCAAAAGACGTGCACACGGCAAATACACTCTCTATGGAAGGGGGAGAGTGATGAAGCTGGGTTACGGGCTCGAGCTCGTTCAAACGCAGAGACTGGCTCTAACGCCGGAGCTGCGGCAGGCCATCATGGTCCTGCAGATGAACGCTCTCGAGCTATGCAGCTTCATCCGCCAGCAAGTTGAGGAAAACCCCCTGCTTGATCTCACCGATGACCCCCAAGAAGAGTCCCTGCCCGAAGATCCCGACCCGACCGACGAACAGATACTGGCTTACTTCTGCGACTCCTCGGACTTGGGTTCCGAGGTCTCCTATCAGCCAAGGGAGAACCCGGCGCCGGCCTATGAGACCTTCGCTGAGAAGGGCGTCGACCTCAAGGAACACCTTCTGGCCCAACTCGGGCTGTTGGAGATCACTGCCGCCGAGTACGAGACCGGGGAGTTCATCGTTGGGAACCTCGATGACAACGGCTACCTGTGCTGTTCCCCCGCGGAGATCGCGCTTGCGACCGGTAGGCCCATAAAGCAGGTCGAGGACGTGCTTGGCGTCATCCAGTCTTTCGACCCTGCCGGCGTCGGCGGGCGGGACCTCCGGGAGTGTCTCGCCATTCAGGCCAGAGCCGCCGGACACGGCCCGCTTGTGACCGGCATCATCGAAGGCCACCTGGAAGACCTCGCCAAGGGGCGCTACCGCAAGATCGCCAAGGACATGCGGGTCTCAGTAGAAGACGTGATGAAAGCCAGAGACGTGGTGCTACGGCTAAACCCTAAACCGGGCGCCCGTTTCTCATCCGAGGCCGTAACCTACGTCTACCCTGAGATAACCATACGGGATGCGGGGGATTGCCTGACAGTCTCCCTGAACGACAGCGCGCTGCCCCGCATGCGCTGGAACTCGTTTTACCGTCGCCTCCTTTCGGCCGGCGAGGCAGACGCCCGGACCTACTTGTTGGAGCAGCTGCGCAGGGCACGAGGCCTCCTCCGGAGTATCGAGCAGCGCAAAGACACCATCCTCCGGGTCATGGAGTGCGTCGCGGCGCGGCAAGCTCTGTTCTTCAAGGAAGGGCCAGGTCTTCTGGAGCCGCTCACGATGAAAGACGTGGCCCAGGAACTCGGCATGCACGAGTCCACGGTATCAAGGTGCGTCTCCAACAAATATGCCGACACCCCGTTCGGGGTCTACCCCTGCAAGGCATTCTTCAGTCCGAGAGTCCGCACAGACGACAAGGACGTCTCCCAGTACATCGTGAAGCGGATCATCCAGACTTTGGTTCAGTCGGAAGATCCCGGCTCCCCCCTGGCTGACCAGGAGATCTCTCTTGAGCTGTCCAGGCGTGGGGTCCACGTCGCCAGGCGCACGGTCTCCAAATACCGCACACAGCTTGGGATACAGCCATCGAGCAGGAGAAAGACCCTCTGATACAATGAGACCCCTACGTGTGATATGAACGTACCCCTGCTATGCGGCGAAACTCCATACAGTTTGACGAATTGTGAGGCTGAGGGCTAGAATTGTCATTGTGCGCTCAGTCTTTAATGCTATTCAGATACGCTGGCTAATGAAAGAGATTGAGGTGGGGACTGGTGGTCAACCTGAGACGTGGCTCCGGCGGGGTGAAGGTTCCTGACAGGAAGGAGCTTTCGGCCAAGGCCCGCATTGAGGATGCAGGCATCCCGGCTGAACTGACTCTCTTCCTTTCTCAGCATACCGGAGCGCCCGCGAAGCCCCTGGTCAAAGCGGGAGATCCCGTCAAGAGAGGTCAGAAGATCGCAGAAGCCGCTGGGCCGGTTAGCGCTGCGCTTCATGCTCCGACTTCGGGGAAGGTCAAGGCCGTCGAGGCGCGGTATCAGCCCGTGCTCGCTTGGATGGTCGACGCAATCGTGATCGAGCCTGATGGACTCGGCGAGACAGTTGAGGGGCTGTCCCCGATCGCGACCAACCTCGACGACGTGTCTAGAGAGAAGATCGTTGAGATTGCCAGAGAAACGGGACTTGTGGGCCAGGGCGGGGCCGCTTTCCCCGCAGCGGTTAAGCTGACCCCTCCTCCCGGGGCGGTCATCGATACTTACTTGCTCAATGGCGCTGAGTGCGAGCCGTACCTTACCGCCGACCAGAAACTTATGGAAGAGCAGGCCGGGGCAGTGGTTTTCGGCTTCCGCGCCCTAATGAAAGGCGCCGGAGTGGCCAAGGGCATCGTCTGCATAGAGGATAACAAGCCTGATGCCGTCACCGCTATGAAGCGGGCCATGGCCCCATTTGGGGAGCTTGACCTCGCGGTGCTGCCGTCACGGTACCCTCGTGGAGGCGAGAAGCAGCTGATAGAGGTGGTCCTGGGACGCGAGGTTCCGCCTCCTCCCGGGTTGCCGCTCAACGTGGGCGTCATTGTCTCGAACGTCGGGACTGCCTATACCATGGCGCAGTCCATTTTCACAGGGCTTCCGCTAGTCGAGCGGGTGGTCACTGTGACCGGCGAAGGGATAGCGCGTCCCGCCAACTTCAGGGCGCTTATCGGCACGCCGCTTTCCTACCTTGTGGAAAAGGCGGGAGGGTTCAAGGGCACGCCCGGCAAGGTGATCATGGGCGGACCAATGATGGGGACTTCTCTTCGAGACCTTAACGTGCCTGTCCTAAAGGGTACGTCCGGAATCGTGGTCCTTACGAAAGAGCAGGTCAAAGTAGATCCCGTACTGCCGTGTCTTCGTTGCGGCAGGTGCGTTGACGCTTGTCCGATGAGGCTTCTGCCGGTGTGGATGGCCGCGTATGCTGAGAACGGCTACCTGGACGAAGCCGAAAAGTTTCGTGCGATGGACTGCAGTGAGTGCGGGTCGTGCGCGTACTCGTGCCCTTCAAAGCGGCCGCTTGTCCAGTCGATTAGGCTGGCCAAGGCACAGATCAACGAGAGGCGCCGCGCTGCAGCGGCTAAGAAGGTGTAAACGTGGGAGAAAAACTCTTAATCACATCTTCGCCCCACCTTAGGGGGCCCCATACGGTCCGGGGACTGATGCTCGGCGTAGTTCTGGCGCTGGTCCCGGCTTCTATCGCGGCCGTCGTGCTTTTCGGTTTCCGCGCGCTCCTGGTGATCGTGGCTTCAGTCGCCAGCGCTGTTGTGTCCGAGGCGGTCTATCAGAAAGCTGTCAAGAGGGACGTGACGGTCGGAGACCTATCCGCAGTCATCACGGGCTTGCTGCTCGCGCTGACGCTACCGCCTGGGGTTCCGCTCTACGTCCCGGTCGTCGGTTCGGCATTCGCCATCGTGATAGCGAAGCAGATCTTTGGCGGGCTGGGGACTAACTTCGTGAACCCGGCTCTGGCCGGCAGGGCCTTTGTCCTGGCCGCGTGGCCGGGGCACGTGCTCCGGGACTGGGTTGCGCCGCTAACGTATGACGCTACTGCGTCGGCCACGCCCCTGGCGAATGGACCTGTGCCGGCGATCTCCGACCTTCTGGTCGGCAAGAGGCTTGGCTCCCTGGGCGAGACCTGTATACTGGCCCTTTTGCTTGGCGCTGCCTACCTGATCGCCAAGGGTGTCATCGATTGGCGGCTGCCCGCCGGGTTCCTCGCGACGGTTGCCGCCGGTACCTGGATTTTCGGGAAGCCGGGGGAGTACTTCCAGGGTGATCCCTTGACTGCTCTTCTGCTCGGCGGTGTTGTTCTTGGCGCGTTCTTCATGGCGACCGACTATGTCACCTCGCCGGTAACGGCAAAGGGCAGGCTTTACATGGGGATTGGCGCCGGCCTCATAACACTGCTTATAAGGCTGTGGGGCGGCTACCCCGAAGGGGTAACCTACGCCATTTTGTTCATGAACCTGGTCAGCCCACTTATCGACAGGTTCGTGGTTCCAAAGTACTACGGGTACATGCACGACGTCGCCTTGCGCAGCAAGGCCAAAGCGGGTGGGAGGTGAACTTGAGTGAACGGTAAGAAGTCGCTTCTGCACGATTTCACAAAAGGGTTCATCGAAGAGAACGCCACCTTCAGGATGGTCATCGGCATGTGTCCCACTTTGGCCGTCACTACCTCGGTGGTAAACGGATTCTGGATGGGCGTGGCCGTTGTATTCGTGCTCGCGCTGTCCAACGTCCTGGTCTCGGCGGTGCGGAAGGTGACACCTGACCAGATCCGCATCCCTATATTCGTCATATTGATCGCCGCGCCTGTCGTCATCGTTGAACTGGTGATGAAGGCGTTCATGCCGGCGATGTACGCGACTCTCGGAGTTTTTGTCCCGCTGATCGTGGTGAACTGCATCATCATCGCGAGGTCCGAAGCGTTCGCGTACAAGAACCCGGTGATTAACTCGTTCCTGGACGGAATGGGCATCGGGATGGGTTACACCATCAATCTGATAATTATCGGCGGAATCAGGGAGTTCCTGGGGACCGGACGCGTGGTCCTGTTCGGGCTGGGGACGTTCCCTGCCAAACCTTTCTTCGAGCCTCTCTCTGTCATGCTGACGCCCCCCGGCGGCTTCATCACTCTGGGGCTCCTGATGGCGATCTTGAACATCGTGTTACAAAGGGCTGAGCATAAAAAGGCGGCCCGCATGGTAGGAACTGCGGCGGACGACTAGCTCTCTTGGACTCTTGAAGGTGGAGGGATGGACGTGAAAGTCATCTCGATTTTACTGGGCGGGGTCTTGACCTCGAACTTTATATTCATGCAGTACCTCGGCCTATGCGCCTTCATCGGTCTCTCAGAGCAACTTGAGACCGCGGTGGGCATGTCGGCTGCCGTTATCTTCGTCATGACGTTCGCTTCGACTGTGGCGGCGGCGTTCGAGCAATTCATTCTGGTGCCCCTCGGCCTGCAGTACCTGCGAACGATCGCCTATATCCTGGTCATCGCGGCGTTTGTGCAGTTGGCCGATATCTTCCTAAAGAAAACAGCGCCGGGCTTCTACAAGGCGATG